>NC_009921.1:4800000-5121695 GCF_000018005.1 Parafrankia sp. EAN1pec | reverse complement strand
GCGGATCATCACCGACCTCGCGGTCATCGACGTCGTGCCCGGCGGCGTCCTGGCTCTGCGCGAGACCGCGCCCGGCGTGACCGTCGACGACGTCCGCGCCGCCACCGGCACTGAGCTCACCGTGGACCTGGTCGCCGTCTAACCGGGCAGGTCACAGGCTCCGGTCACGGACTCCGTCCCGTGGCCGCCCGGATTCGCCCGGCGGCCGTCCTCAAGGCCAGGTGGCTGTGCCACCCGCGCACCCACCTGGCCGGATGGTTCTTCGTCGACCTCGGCTGAGGCGCGCATGGGTGCCGGCTGCCTCATCCGGCGAGCATCTTCGCGATCAGCTGGCGCGCGTGGTCCAGCCGGGTGATCTGCTCCTCCACCCGGGACAGCTCGCCGCGCAGCGTGGCGGAGAGCTCGGCACACGGGATGACTCGTGGTGTCGCGTCGACCGTACAGGGCAGCACCTGGCGGATCGTGGTGACCGACAACCCCGCGGCGAGCAGCGCGCGGATCCGGGCGACGGTCTGCACGGCGGAGTCGGGGAACTCCCGGTAGCCGTTCGAGCCCCGGTCGGCGGTGAGCGGACCGTTGTTCTCGTAGTGGCGCAGTGACCGGATGCTCGCGCCGGTGCGTTCGGCCAGCTCCCCGATCAGCATCCAGCCCGCCTCCTGCCCGTGACGGCGACGTCGTCTCCGACAGGCATATCGCCTCTGACAGGGGTTGACCCTGACGAATGTTGACCCTGACACTGATGTCAGACTTTACGTTACCCGCATGAACCTGGGCATCTTCACCGCGGTCACTGACGAACAGATCAGGCCGGCCCTGCTGGCGCGGGCGGTCGACTCGCCGCCCGACGTCATGATGACGTTGCAGCCGATGAACATCCAGTCGGCTGCCGCCGACCTGCTGCCTTCACGCGCCTGCAGTCCCGCATCCCGGCCGATCCCGAGCCTGTCCGATGGCCCGTTGCCGACGTGCTGCCGGCGGCGGCGCGGTCACTGCTGACCGCGCTGGAGTTGCATCCGCCGACGAGGCTGATCGTGATCGGTGGCGCCGGAAGCCTGGAGGTGCGCCCCGGGCTCCATCTGGTCGACGTCGAGGGCTTCGCCGAGTGTCTGCCCGAAACGCTCGGCGTCCCGTCGGAGACTGGGGACGGTCCGCCCACGGCTCTTCCGCGCGGCGCGGCTACGACTGTGGCCCGCGATCAGTGGGCCAGGGTCAGCGGGCCAGGACGACGCGGCCGAGCTGGAAGCCGGGCCGTCCGGGCAGCGCGAGGGCGCCGGACGGGGCGAGCGGCGAGAGGACGAGCTGCCGGTCGGCGTGCGGCCAGTCCGCCGGCTCCCGTCGGTTCCAGGTGTGGAACGCCAGCCACCAGGTTCCGTCAGCCGCGCGGAAGGGCTCCGCTCCACCTGGGCCGACTCCGGCGGTGCCGGTACGTAGCAGCGGGTCCGGCCGTGGCGTGCAGGGGCCGAGCGGGCCGGCGCAGTCCGCGGAGCCGGTCGCGTATTCGGGGCTGTGCCAGTCCCCGGCGGAATAGAGCAGCTCGTAGTGGTCGCCACGGGCCAGCATCGCCGGGCCTTCGACAACGCCGTGCTGCCATCCGAGGGTGGGCGTGAGCAGGCGGACCGGGGCGTCGAGCAGGGTGCCCCCGTCGGGGGAGAGGCGCTGAGCCCAGATCGCCGGGGTGGTGCCGGGCAGGATGCCCTCGCTCTTCCAGGTGAGGTAGCGGTCGGCGCCCACGGTGTACGGGCTCGGGTCGATGCTGCCGCCCTCGGACTCCTGGCAGATCAGCGGCGCGGCCGAGGTGTCGGCGAACGGGCCGGTCGGGCTGGCCGCGTGGGCCGTCGAGACACACTGGTGCCCGGTGGCGGCGACCCGGGTGGCGTAGTAGAGCACATACCCGTCGTCGACCCTGGCGACCGCGGGCGCCCAGGTGGTGAAGCCGGTGTCCTGCGCCCAGCCGGGCAGCCGCGGCAGCGCGTCGCCGGCCCGCGTCCAGGTTCGTAGCTCCGGATCGGTGCTGACGAGCACGGGGATGTTGGCGCCGTCCGCGTTGGTCCCGTAGGCGTAGCTGGTGGCGTCGGCGGCGAGCACGTAGGGGTCGGCGAGGTTCGATCCCCGGACGGCGACCACGCCGCGTTCGTCCGCCGGCGAGCCGGGCGATGAGCCGTCCGAGGGAGCGCCACCGGAACCACCCGGCGTGCCGCTCGCGCCACTCGTGCCGGTGCTCGGGACCGAGGCGGCGGACGGCGTCTGGGCGGAACCGCCCCGCGCGGCGATCGGTGCGGTGACCAGCACGGCGACGACCGCTCCGACGGCGATCAGGGCGCCGGCGGCCACGGCGGCCCGTCGTGGCGGTCGACCGCGCCGCCGCGTCGGCGGATCCGTCGGGGGGAGCGCGGGAGGCGGCGGGTGGGGCGCCGTGCCGGGACGGGGTTCGGTCGAAGTCGGCACGGCGGGCATCCTCCTGAGAACGGCGGGGGCGAAGCGGCACAGGGCGGCGGGACGGCGGCGAAGCGAGCTGCGGGATGGCGGAGTGGCCGGGTAGCGGAGTGGCCGGATGGCGGGCTGGTCCGGCGTCGTCCGCAGTCTTGATGCCGTTGATGTGGGCCTCATGTGAGCCGCCAGGCGCTCGGATCCGGGCGCCAGCGCCGGCAGCGCTCACGGCGGACGTGGAACATGCCTCAGCCGGCACGTCCACCCACGGATGGTGGCCATCTGTGTTGCCTGTGTTGTTGGTCGGGTGTTCAGCTTCCGGTCGACCGTGTGCTGAAGGCTTCGCCGGGGCGCGATTTCGTCGCTCTCCGTTGATCACTCTGGGGGAAGGAGTCGCTACGTTGCGTTGGAATTTGCGTGGGAGGGGGCGGCTCGTTGTTGCCGCCGTCCTGGCCATGGTCGCGCTCGCACTATTCGGTGTGCCGGCGGCGATGGCCGGGCCGACCGACGTGCGGATCAACGAGTCGGCCTGGGTAGCGCCGACTCGGTGCGGCTGTACCAGCCGGGCGGGACGACGCTGGTGGACTCGTACACCTGGACCTCGCATGCCACGACGACCTACGGGCGGTGCCCGGACGGCAGTGGCGCGTTCACCACGACCAGCGCGTCGACCCGGGGCACCGCCAACTCCTGTTCAGGTGGCGGTACGGCCGCGGCGTGGCCCGGTGGTACCGCGGTCACCGTCGCCGACGCCGCGAACGCGTTCGGCACCAACCTGAGCGGGCTGTCCTTCCAGAGCGCCAGCGTGCTCTGGGCGGTGAAGAACGGCCCCGGCACGCTCTACCGGCTCGTGCCCAGCGGCGTGACGTGGGGTTCCCGACACCTCCGGCGGCTGGACGTCCGGTAAGGCGCTGCACTACGCCAACGGGACCGGCGACCTCGACGCGGAAGGCGTGGTCGTCACCCCCGACGGCGTGATGGTCGCCACCGAACGCGACAACAACGGCAGCACCAGCCTGCCGAAGATCGCCCGGTTCGACGTGTCCTCCACGGCCACCGCGCTCAACGCGACCGCGGAGTGGGACCTCACCTCCGACCTGCCCGCGGTGGCGGCCAACAGCGGCCCCGAGGGCATCGCGTGGATCCCCGACTCGTTCCTCACCGCGCACGGCTTCCGGGACGAGCACACCAGCGCCGCGTACAACCCGGCCTCCTACCCCGGCCACGGCAGCGGCCTGTACTTCGTCGGCCTGGAGGCCAACGGCACGATCTACGCCTACGCCCTCGACCAGACCGGTGGCGGTTACACCCGGATCGCCACCGCGCCGAGCGGCTTCGCGGGCGTGATGGACCTCGAGTACGAGCCCAGCACCGGCCACCTGTGGGCGGCCTGCGACGACACCTGCCAGGGCCGCACCGCGACGCTCGACGTCAACGCCCAGGGCCAGCTCGCCGTCACGGCCGTCTACGAGCGGCCCACCGGAATGGCGAACTACAACAACGAGGGATTCGCCATCGCGCCGCAGGAGACCTGCGCGTCCGGGCTGAAGCCGGTCCTGTGGTCCGACGATGCCAACGACGCCAGCCACGCGCTGCGTGCCGGAACGCTCAACTGCTGAGGTCCCACGCAATGCTGAGGTCCTAAGCACTGCTGACATCCTGGGCCCCGGTGGCCGGGCGGTGGCCGGGCGGTGGCCGGGCGGTGGCCGGGCGGTGGCCGGGCGGTGGCCGGGCGGTGGCCGGGCGGTGGCCGGGCGGTGGTCGGGTGGTCCCGGGCCGCCCGACCACCGGGCAGCGTCGGGTCCGGGACGTCCACCGGCGTCCCCAGGATCGACAGACCGCCGGCTGTCATGCGCCGTCACCTCCACCGTCAGGATCGACTCGATCCCCGCGGCGCACACATCCACCGCGCCCGCCGCGGCGGCGGACGTCCCCCGGCCGGGCCCGGGTTCTACTGCCCGGCCGGCCCTTCCGCGGTGTCCCATGACGCCGGCCGGGCCAGGCCCGCCGGCAGGTGGGTCCGCCGGTCGCCGCGCGCGGAGTCCACCTGCTTCTGGGCCAGGCCGGTGGCGGCGGTGAGGTCGGCGCCGTCCAGTCGGGCGTTGGTGAGGTTCGCCCCGGAGAGGACGGCGTCGGCGAGGATCGCCTCGTCCAGGACGGCGTTCGTGAGGTCGGCGCCGCCGAGCTGGGCGCCGGTGAGATCGGCCCGGCCCAGCTGGGCGCCGGTGAGGGTCGCCCGGAAGAGCAGGGCGCCGGCAAGGGTCGCGTCGGCGAGCCGGGCGCCGGTGAGGTCCGCGTCGACAAGCTCGGCGTCGGTGAGGTTCGCCCGGCGCAGGTCGGCGCGGGCGAGATCGACGTCGTCCAGGCTGCCGCCGGTGAAGTCGACCCCGGCCAGCCGGGCGTCGGCCAGGGTGGCGTTGGTGAGCGTCAGGTGGGCGAGGCTGGGGGCACCGGGAAGATCCGCGTGGCCGGTGAGGCCGGTGAGCCCGGTCAGGTTGGTGCCGGTGAGGTCCGCGGGGTGCGGGAGCCGGGCGAGGACGCCGACGGCGGCGCGGATGTCGACGGCGGGCGGCCGGGACGGCCCGCGCCGCCCGGGCTTGGCGGACGGCGCGGCGGGTGCGGCGGGTGCCGGGGCGCGCCGGGGATCGGTGCTGAGGGTGCGGACGAAGGCGGCGAGGACCTCGACGACGGCCCGCCGGTCGGCGGGGCTGTCGGCGACGATCCGTTCGAGGGCGTAGATGCCGCCCAGGCGGATCGTGTCGCTGTCCGAGCCGAGCTGGTCGATCGCCCGGGTGTAGAGCTCGCGGACGTGGGTGTTCGCGTAGGCCTGCCGCTCGCGTTCGTCGGCCGCCTCGTTCGCCCGCCGGGTCTCGGTGTTGGCCACCCGGGTCTCGTCCAGGGCGACCAGGGCGCCGGCCACGGCGATGAGGGCCGAGGCCGCGGTCAGCAGGCCGCCCTGCAGGGCCGCCCGCGCGTCGGTGTCGCCTGGGTCCGGGTACATCCGCGGGGGGAGATGCCAGATCCCGACCGCGGCCGCCGCCGCGCCGGCCGCGGCCAGCCCGGCGACGATCCACAGCCAGCGCCGGCCCGCGGACCGTCGCGCGGCGCCGCTGGTGGCGACGCCGGCCGCGCCGCCGCAGGAGCAGGTTCCATGAGCGCCGGGGGCCACACCGGCGTTGTCGGTCATTTCCCGCCCCCCGTCCTCCGGCCGCTACCCGTTGTTCCCGTAGGGGCGGGTGAGGATCTCCATCCAGTGCCCGGACGGGTCGAGGAAGTACAGGCCGCGCCCGCCGTGGTTGTGGTTGATCTCGCCCTTCTGCCGCCCCTGCGGATCGGCGTAGAAGGTGATGCCGGCCTGCCTGATCCGGGCGAACGCCGCGTCGAACTCCTCGTCCGACACCAGGAACGCGTAGTGCTGCGTGGCGATGGACTCCGCCGCGGTGGCGGCGAAGTCGAGGGCCACGCCGTTGGCCGTGACGACCGGCAGGAACGGGCCCGTCCGCGGCCCGACCTCGAGACCCAGGATGTGGGCCAGGAACCGGGCGGACTCCTCGTCGTTGCGGGCGTGGACGATCGTGTGGTTCAGCTCGACGGACATGGGTGAACGCCTCCGTGCGACACCTCGCGGCGCCTCCATGCCTCACCCGGCCGGTGACCGGAACGCGGCGCCGCAGCCAAGATCCTATGAAGCTTTCCCGTGCCGCGCCGGGTATCCCGGCAGACCCGTGGCCGCCCGGCGGGGGCGGACGTGGACGGACCGCGCGCCGCGGGTACGACCGGTGTGTACCCCGCCGGTGGGGCCGTGTTGTCGGTGCTCGCGGCCACACTGTGAGAGACAGCCACACCGACCCGAGGACGGCGATGACCGCGGCAGTGAGCAGTAGCCCGCACGACCTGTCCGACCTGGGCGACGAGGCTGTCGCGCTGGTCCGCCGCTGGGTCGCCGAGGCGGCGTCCGAGCCGGTGGACCCGGCCGCCGCCCGGCTGGCCGCCGTCCTGCGGGAGCCGGGCGGGCTGGCGTTCACCGTGCGCTTCGTCGACGGGGTGATCCGTCCGGAGGACCCGCGGGTAGCGGCGCGCAACCTGGCCCGGCTCGCGCCGTCCGTGCCCGCCTTCCTGCCCTGGTACCTGCGCGGCGCGGTGCGGGCAGGGGGAGTAGCCGGGCCCGTGGTGCCGTGGGTCGTCGTCCCGGCCGCCCGGCGGGTGCTGCGCCGGATGGTCGGCCACCTCGTCGTCGATGCCACCGACCGCGGGCTCGGACGGGCCATCGAGCGGCTGCGCCGGCCCGGCGTCCAGCTGAACATGAACCTGCTGGGGGAGGCCGTCCTCGGTGAGCGGGAGGCCGCGCGCCGGCTGGCGGGCACGACGGCGCTGCTCGCCCGGGACGACGTCGACCACGTGTCGATCAAGGTGTCGGCGAGCGTCGCGCCGCACGCCGCCTGGGCCTTCGAGGAGACCGTGGCGCATGTCGTGGAGACGCTGACACCGCTGTTCGAGCAGGCCATGGCAGCGCGGCCGGCGGAGTCGCGGCCGGCCACGTTCGTCACGTTGGACATGGAGGAGTACCGCGACCTGGACCTGACGATCGAGGTGTTCACCACGCTGCTCGACCGGCCGGCCCTGCGGCGCCTGGCGGCCGGGATCGTCCTGCAGGCCTACCTGCCCGACGCGCTCGGCGCCCTTACCCGCCTGCAGGAGTGGAGCGCGTCCCGGCGGGCGGCCGGCGGTGCCCCGGTCACCGTACGGCTGGTGAAAGGCGCGAACCTGCCGATGGAACGGGCCGAGGCGTCCCTGCGTGGCTGGCCGCCGGCGCCGTACGACACCAAGCAGGACACCGACGCCAACTACAAACGGCTGCTGGACTACGCCCTGCATCCCGACCGGGTCGCCAACGTGCGCGTCGGGGTCGCCGGCCACAACCTGTTCGACCTGGCCTTCGCGTGGCTCCTCGCCGGCCGCCGCGGCGCCCGCGGCGGCCTCCGCTTCGAGATGCTGCTCGGGATGGCGCAGGCGCAGGCGCGGGTCGTCGCGCGTGAGGTGGGCGGCCTGCTCCTCTACACCCCGGTGGTGCGGCCGGCGGAGTTCGACGTCGCCATCGCCTACCTGGTCCGCCGGCTCGAGGAGGGCGCGAGCCGGGAGAACTTCATGTCGGCCATGTTCGACCTCGCCACCAACGAGACGCTGTTCGCCCGTGAGGAGAAGCGGTTCCGCGCCTCGCTGGCCGACGTCGACGACACCGTCCCGTCCCCGCGCCGCACCCAGAACCGCCTGCGCGCCACGCCTCCCATCGGCGCAGCGGGGCCGGCCGGGCCTGATGGCACAGGAGGCTTCCGGAACGCTCCGGACACCGACCCCTCCCTGGCGGCCAACCGGACGTGGGCGCGGCGCGTCCTGGCCCGGGCGCCGGCGTCCACGCTGGGCGTCGACCTCGTCGCGGTTACCACGATCCGCTCGGCGGACGAGCTGGACGCGGTGCTGGCACGCGCGGTCGCCGCTGGCCCGGGTTGGGCGGCGCTGGGTGGGGCGGGCCGCGCGGCCGTTCTACGCCGGGCCGCCGAGGTGCTCGAACAGCGGCGCGGCGAGCTGGTCGAGGTCATGGCCACCGAGACCGCGAAGACCTTCGACCAGGCCGATCCGGAGGTCTCGGAGGCCGTCGACTTCGCCCGCTACTACGCCGAGCGGGGTGCCGGGCTCGACGACGTCGACGGGGCGCTGCTCGCGCCGGTGCGCCTCACCGTGGTCACGCCGCCGTGGAACTTCCCGGTCGCGATCCCCGCCGGGTCCACCCTCGCCGCCCTCGCCGCCGGCTCGCCGGTGGTGATCAAGCCGGCCGGTCAGGCCCGTCGCTGCGGCGCCGTCCTGGTAAGGGCGCTGTGGGACGCCGGCATCCCCCGCGAGGTCCTCCAGCTCGTCAACGTGGACGAGGGCGACCTCGGCCGGGCGCTGGTCGGTGACCCTCGCGTCGATCGGGTCATCCTCACCGGCGCGTTCGAGACGGCGGAGCTGTTCCGGTCGTTCCGCCGCGACCTGCCGCTGCTCGCGGAGACGAGCGGCAAGAACGCGATCGTGGTGACGCCGAGCGCCGACCCCGACCTGGCCGTGCGCGACGTCGTTGCCTCCGCGTTCGGCCACGCCGGCCAGAAGTGCTCGGCGGCGTCGCTGCTCATCCTCGTCGGCTCTGCGGCGGCGTCCCGCCGGCTGCGCGACCAGCTCGTCGACGCGGTCCGCTCGCTGGTCGTGGGGGAGTCGGCCGAGCCGCGGACCCAGCTCGGGCCGCTCATCGAACCGGCTTCGGGCAAGCTGCTGCGCGCGCTGACCGAGCTCGGCCCGGGCGAGCGCTGGCTCGTCGAGCCGCGGCGCCTCGACGAACAGGGCCGGCTGTGGTCGCCCGGAGTGCGTGCGGGGGTGTCCCGCGGGTCGGAGTTCCACCGGACGGAGTACTTCGGCCCGGTCCTGGGGATCATGCCGGCGGCCGATCTCGCTGAGGCCGTGGAGATCCAGAACGAGGTCGACTTCGGCCTCACCGCGGGCCTGCACTCGCTCGACGCGGCGGAGCTCGACTACTGGCTGCGCCACGTCCAGGCGGGCAACCTCTACGTGAACCGCGGCATCACCGGCGCGATCGTGGGCCGCCAGCCGTTCGGCGGCTGGAAGCGCTCGGCGGTGGGCCCGGGAACCAAGGCGGGCGGCCCGACCTACCTCTACGCCCTCGCTGACTGGACCAGCAGACCCAGCTCCGCGACGGCCGAGCTCGGACCGACCGCCCGCCGCCTGCTCGCCGTCGTCGCTGAAAGTGACTGTGTAGGAGAGTTCGGCGACGGTGCCTCCGTTGGTGGCGCCTCCGCTAGTGATGCCTCCGCCGGCGGCGCGTCCGCTGGCGGTGCCGCGCCTGGCGGAGGCGCCGGTGGTGGGGTCGGCGCGGTCGCGGATCTCGCTGGGCTGGAACGGGCGCTGCGCAGCGACGCGGCCGCCTGGGCCGGCGGGTACGGCGCCGCCCGCGAGCTCGCCGGGCTGTCCGCCGAGCGCAACATGCTGCGCTACCAGCCCGTTCCGGTCGAGATCCGCTTCGCGGGCGGCGGGATCCACCAGCTCGTCCGCGTGGTCGCGGCCGGGCTGCTGGCCGGCTCGCCGTTGCGGGTGAGCTCCGCGGTCGAGCTCCCGCGGTGGCTACGCGCGGAGCTCGCCGGGCTGGCGGTCGGTAACAGCTGCCAGTCCGACGACGAGTGGCTCGCTGACCTGGCCCGACGCCCGGCGAGCCGGGCCGGGCTGCGGGTTCGGCTGATCGGCGGGGACGCCGGCGCGCTGACGGCCGCGGTCGGTGACCGCCTGGAGATCGCCGTCCACGCGCGGCCGGTGACCGAGTCCGGGCGGCTGGAGTTGCTGCCGTTCCTGCGCGAGCAGGCGGTCAGCATCACCGCCCACCGCTTCGGTACCCCGGACGGCCTCTCCGACGGCCTCCTCTGACAACCCGCGCCAACGCCGTGCGCTGAGAGTGGGGGCTCTGACCTGCCGGTGTGTCGCGTCGGCCGATCCGGCCAATGCGCCTCTTTCGACCATTTCCTAGGTTAGGCTTACCTAAATTTCGGCGTTCGTGGGGCGGGAAGACCCGCGGTCCAGCTCCGCTCCCATCCTCGCTGAGCGTGCGCCGTGACGCAGCCGATCGAGGAGCTGAACGTGGCCACTCTGCGTGAGTCCATTCGTGCCGCGTCCGCGCGGCGGGCCGGCCGCATGATCCAGTGTGAGGTGGCGGTCGAGGCCGTCGCCGTGGTCTCGCCGTCCTTCCGTCGGGTGACGGTGCGCGGCGACGGGCTGTCGGCCTACATCGACCCGCTGCCCGCCGACGCCTTCCGGCTCTTCCTCCACCCGCCCGCCGCAGCCGGCACCGGCTCCGGGGCCGACGCGGGCGCGGCCGGGCCGGATGATCGGGCCGAACTGTCGAGGGCCTTCACGGTGCGCACGTTCGACCCGGCGGCGAACCGGCTCACCTTCGACGTGCACCGGCACGGCTCCGGGTTCGCCGCCGGCTGGCTCGACCGCCTGCGGCCCGGCGACACCGCGGACCTCCTCGGGATGCGGGTCGAGTTCGCCCCGCCGGAAGCCGGCGCGCCAGCGCGGACCAGCACCGCGATCCTCGTCGCCGACGGTAGCGGGCTTCCGGCGGTCGCGGCCATCCTCGCCGCACTGCCCGCCGGGCAGCCGGCAGTGGTTCTCCTCAGTGGTCTCGTCGAGCAGGATCTCGGGCTTCTGCCGGAACGCCCGGGCGACGACCTGCGCCTGGTGCCCGCCGGCGGGCTGCCGGCCGCGGTGCGGGCCCTGACCAGGCCGGACGGTGGCGCGCTGGCCTTCGTCGCGGCGGAGGCGAGCGAGGTCCGGGTGATCCGCCGCCTGCTTGCGGAGGATCTCGGCGTGCCGCGCGGTGACCTGCGGGCCTCCGCCTACTGGAGGGCCGGTGAGACCATGGAGGAGGCCGACGCCGCCGCGGAGCTCCGGTACGCCGAGGCGGCGGCGCAGGGCCGCGACCTCTCCGACCCCGCCGTGCTCGAGGAACTGGCACTCGCGTAGCGCGCCGCCCAGCCGCACCGGCCACCGGCCCGGTTCACCGCCCCGGCGGGTGGGCGCCGGGTCGCGCAGGTCGCAAACGGTGGCACGGCGCACCTCCGGGCGGCGACAGTGGATGGCCGGGACGAGCGGCAATGCACGGTGCCACATGCCTCTGCGTAATGATCAGTGGCGCGGGACGGGCAGGGCATACCTTGATACGACACGAAGTAGTAGACGTGAAGCGGAGTATCGGTGACTGATTCGGTGATCATCTACACCCAGACGGACGAGGCGCCGGCGCTGGCGACGTACTCGTTCCTGCCGGTGGTGCAGGCGTACGCGTCGACGGCCGGGGTCGGCGTTGTCAGCCGCGACATTTCCCTGGCCGGGCGGATCATCGCCAGCTTCCCGGAGCACCTCGAGCCGTCCCAGCGCATCGACGACGCGCTCGCCGAGCTCGGCGACCTGGCCCGCACGCCTGAGGCGAACATCATCAAGCTGCCGAACATCTCGGCGTCCATCCCGCAGCTGCGGGCCGCCGTCGTCGAGCTGCAGAAGCAGGGCTACGCGCTGCCGGACTACCCCGACGACCCGAAGACCGACGAGGAGCGGGAGATCCGCGCCCGTTACGACAAGGTCAAGGGCAGCGCCGTCAACCCCGTGCTGCGCGAGGGCAACTCCGACCGCCGCGCGCCGGCGTCGGTGAAGAGCTACGCCAAGGCCCACCCGCACCGCATGGGCGCCTGGAGCGTCGAGTCGAAGACGAACGTCGCCACCATGAGCGCCGACGACTTCCGTTCGACCGAGAAGTCCGCGGTGATCGCCGCGGACGGCTCCCTGCGTATCGAGCTGGTCGGCGACGACGGCACCACGTCCGTCCTGCGCGAGTCGGTACCGGTGCTCGCCAGCGAAGTCGTCGACGTCTCGGTCATGCGGGTCGGCGCGCTGCGCGAGTTCCTCACCGAGCAGGTGGCCCGGGCGAAGGCCGAGGGCGTGCTGTTCTCGGTGCACCTGAAGGCCACGATGATGAAGGTCTCCGACCCGATCATCTTCGGCCACGTCGTGCGTGCGTTCTTCCCCGAGACGTTCGCCCGCCACGGCGCGGCGCTCGCGGCGGCCGGCCTGACCCCGAACGAGGGCCTCGGCGGCATCTTCAAGGGGCTGGAGGCGCTGCCCGAGGGCGCCGAGATCAAGGCCTCCTTCGAGGCCGAGCTCGCCGCCGGGCCGCCGCTGGCCATGGTCGACTCCGACCGGGGCATCACGAACCTGCACGTGCCCAGCGACGTCATCGTCGACGCGTCCATGCCGGCGATGATCCGCACCTCCGGCCACATGTGGGGGCCGGACGGTGCCGAGGCGGACACCCTCGCCGTCCTGCCCGACAGCAGCTACGCCGGCATCTACCAGGCCGTCATCGACGACTGCCGCGCGCACGGCGCCTACGACCCGGCGACGATGGGCTCGGTGCCCAACGTCGGCCTGATGGCGCAGAAGGCCGAGGAGTACGGCAGCCACGACAAGACCTTCGAGATCCCGACGACCGGCACCGTGCGGCTCGTCGACGGAGCGGGCACGGCGGTCCTCGAGCTGACCGTGAGCGCGGGTGACATCTTCCGCGCCTGCCAGACCAAGGACGCCCCGATCCGCGACTGGGTGAAGCTCGCCGTCACCCGGGCCTGCGCCACCGGCAACCCGGCCGTGTTCTGGCTTGACGAGACCCGCGCGCACGACGCCCAGCTCATCACCAAGGTCCGGACCTACCTGGCCGACCACGACACCACCGGGCTGCAGATCGAGATCAAGGCCCCGGTCGACGCGATCACCTTCTCGCTGGAGCGGATCCGCCGCGGCGAGGACACCATCTCGGTGACCGGCAACGTGCTGCGTGACTACCTGACCGACCTGTTCCCGATCCTGGAGCTCGGCACGAGCGCAAAGATGCTCTCGGTCGTCCCGCTGATGAACGGCGGCGGCCTGTTCGAGACCGGTGCCGGCGGGTCGGCGCCCAAGCACGTCCAGCAGCTCGTCAAGGAGAACTACCTGCGCTGGGACAGCCTGGGTGAGTTCCTGGCGCTGGCGGTGAGCTTCGAGCACCTCGCGCAGCGCACCGGCAACGCCCGCGCCCAGGTGCTGGCCGACACCCTCGACCGGGCGACCGCGACCTTCCTCAACGAGGACAAGTCGCCCACCCGCCGGGTCGGCGGCATCGACAACCGGGGCAGCCACTTCTACCTGGCCCTGTACTGGGCCCAGGAACTCGCGGCGCAGACCGACGACGCCGCGCTCGCGCAGGCGTTCACCAGCCTGGCCGAGAGCCTCGCGGCCCAGGAGAAGACCATCGTCGACGAGCTGCTCGCCGTGCAGGGCTCGCCGGCCGACATCGGCGGCTACTACCAGCCCGACCCGGCCAAGGCCGCGGCCGTGATGCGCCCGTCGAAGACCTTCAACGAGGCCATCGCGACGCTTGCCTGACCTGCCGGCCTGACCACGTGTCAGGAGCGGGACGTCAGGAGAACGTGGGTCAAGGGAAAGGGCCCGGGCTCCGCACGGGCCCTTTCCCTGATCGTTCCGACCTCCCGCGTGCGGGCTCGCCGCCGGACGGCTTCCGCCGGTGCGAAGCGGCCGCCGCCGGCGCGGGGCGGTTGTCGTCCGCGCGGGCCGCTAGCGGCCGAGCGCGTCCTCGAGAACCTCGTGCCGGTGGTGCAGGCCGGGCTCGTTGCGCCCGAAGACGAGGTCCGCGCGCGCGCCCGAGGCCATGCTCGCCTGCACCTGGGCCGCCAGCGCGTAGTCCTCGTCGCGGACGGCGTTGTGCGCGTAGTCGAAGATCGTCTCCGCGGTCTCCCGGGTCGCCTCGTCGGTGAGGTCCATCGGGGACGCGTTCTGGTGGTAGGTGACCGAATGGCCCGGGCGCTCGCCCGGGTACACCCGGAACACCTCGCCGTTCGCGACCGTCACGGACAGGACGATGTTGGGGAACAGGGCGTAGATCAACACGAAGTTGTTCAGCGGCTCCCACTCCTCCTCCGGCTTGTCCGCCAGGTCGGTGATGTGGTTCATCGGGAAGACCAGGCGGTGGTGCGGCCCGTAGGAGTCGAACAGCGCGCAGTTGCTCTTGTTGATCAGCGCGAACGTGTCCCGGTGCACCGACGCGAAGTGGTAGCTCTCGGCGAACGTGTCGAGCGCGAGCTTCCAGTTGACCGGTGAGTCGATGACCTTCTCGCCCACCGGCGCCCACGACCCGATGTTCCAGGACGCCAGCTCCGGGCCCAGCTCGCCCAGGTGTGCGTCGATGTCGAGCGGCCCGGCGGCCGGGTCCAGCCCGACCCACAGGAACCCCGCGTTCTCGGCGGCGGGCAGCTCGTTGAGCCGCGCCTGACCGTTGAGTGTCGCGGGGAAGCCCTCCCGCCCCGGACCGCCGACGAACTCGCCGCGCGCGTCGTACGTCCACGCATGCCAGGGGCAGGTGAACCGCTGCGCCACGCCGCAGCCCTGGGCGACCTGAGCCTGCCGATGGGCGCACACGTTCTGGAAAGCGCGCACCGTTCCGTCATCGCCGCGAGTCAACAGCACGGGGACGTCCATCACGGTCTTTGTGCAGTAGGTTCCGGCGTCGGGCAGTTCGGAGCTGTAGCCCACGAGCTGCGGTGAACGCCGGACGACTTCACGTTCCAGTTCGAAACGTTCCCGGCTGGTATAGGCCGTCGCCGCCACGCCGCCTTCCGTCGGCGTCATGTCAGTTGTATTGTCGGTCGCTATTTTCAGCGCCCGTCGCGTGAGGTCGACGAGCTCGTGGCGGTCGATGTGAGCCCTCCCAATTCGATGACGGCATCATCCCGCGCGCGGGGCGGCGGGATGGGATCAGGTAGGCAGAATTGTATGTGCTCACCACCAACGGTCTTTACTCGGGCTAAGTCACCATCCCGACAGGAAGGGGTGCACTGCCGTGCGTCACGGCCAGGTGCGGCGAAAGTGGCCGGCGCGGGCCCGGTGCCGGCAGCCGGGCACCTGGGTGGGGGTGACCCCGCCGGAGGTGATTGCTCCGTCGTGCCAGGCACTCCTGCCCCCGGGTGTCCCGTTGAGCGGGACGTCGGCCGGTGTGCCGGGCGGGTCCGCCGCCGCGGGGAGGGCTGGGGTGGCGGCGTCCCGACGGCCGCCGACGGGCCGCCCCGCCGGCCCTGACGGACGGCCCGGCCCGCCCCCGAGGCGGGGGAGAAACGCGGCCCCGCCCGTGGCGGGCATTCTCGATGGGATTCGGCGTGCCGTGACGTGGGTCACGACAATCGGCGGTGAGTGACCCGCGCCACCTCGGGGTGTCGGTTCCCCGACGCTTCCGTCGGGGTTGTGTCCCACAGCATAGACGTGGCCCACATTGTGGTGCGCCTGACCCCCGAAGGTGCGGCCGAGGTCACGTCCTCGGTATGGATTATCGCGCCGTCGCAGCGGCATTATTAATAGCGACGGCCGAAATCCAGCCGCCACTGAGGATGCTTCAGGGGGATTGACGTGAACCTCACCAGCTCCGACCGTCCGGGCCTCTACCAGAAGCTTGCCGCCCGCCGTGCCGTCCGCCGTATGCGCCACGAGTTCGATCTCGTCATCAGCTCGACCGAGACGCCCGCGGCGCGGCAGGAGATCCAGGCGATCTACACCCGGCACAACGCGGCCAGCGGCCCGTCGGTCGTCCCCGGCCAGCGCAAGGTGGATGACTCCGAGGTCAGTGCCGACGCGACCGAGCGCGACTGACCAGGTAGCCACGCACCAGCTCCGACCACCCACTCCCCACCACCAACCCTGGACGGCCCGTCGCCGCGTGAGCCGGCGGTCCGTCCTCGGGCCCCCGGCGCCTCAGCCGCGGCCGTGCAGGGCGGCGCGGAGGGCGGCCACCGTCTCGGGTGAGGCGGCGCGCCGCCTGGGCGCCGGCTCGGGGGCCGAGCCGGCGACGACCTGCAGCCGAGACGGGACACCGGCGGAACGCAGCGCGTCGGCGTAGGCGACTCCCTGTTCGCGCAGGCGGTCCCGCTCCTGGACGCAGACGTACGCCGGCGGCAGCCCACGCAGGTCCTCGGCCCGCGCAGGCGCCGCGTACAGCGGTACGCCGTCGGTTCCCGCCCGGCCCTCACCGAGGTACGCGTCCCAGTGCACGGCGGTGTCGGCTCGCCGCGCCGCGCCGACGGAGCCGCCGTCCGCCCCGGCGCTGTCTGTTCCGGCACCGGTCGTTCCGGGACGGTGCTCGCGGCCGCCGCCGAGCGCGTCGCCAAGGCCTACGGGGGCCGCCGCCAGGCTCGGCACCGCCCGCCGGTCGTCGAGCTCGGGGAAGTCCAGGCACTGGAAGCACAGCGCGGGCCCGCCCCGGTCACGGGTGAGCAGCGCCAGCGCCGCGGCCAGGCCCCCGCCGGCGTGCGCCCCGTGCACGGCGATCCGGTTCGGATCGACGCCGAGCCGGTCGGCGCGGGCCGCCATCCAGCACAGGGCCGCGTAGCAGTCCTCGAGCGCGGACGGATAGGGATGCTCGGGGGCCAGCCGGTAGTCCACCGCGACGACGACGGCACCGACGGCCCGGCTCAGCCCGATGTTGGCGCGGTGCTCCGTCCCGAGGCCGCCCGCGACGAAGCCGCCGCCGGGCAGGTGCAGGACGGCCGGGGTGGGTCGGGCGACACCGACCGGCGTGTAGATCCGCACCGCCACGTCGGGGGCGTCCAGTGGGCCGGGTACGCAGGTGTCGGTGATGTTGACCCCGGTCAGGTCGATCTCACGCGTGGCGGCGAGCATCAACTCGGCCGCGCGGGCGCGGGTCGCGGTGATGTCGTCGACGGTGACGTGCGGCGTGATCTCGACCAGCGAGGCGAGTTCGGGATCGAAGCGGTACGGCATCGCATCCTCCAGCACACGTGTCGGGCACTCGCGGTCTGACGCGCCCCCCGCTCGTCCAAACCACGCCCAATGTTCACCCCTGGAAGCCCCTCAGGATGCCCTTAGAGCCGTTGTTCTGACGGATCGGCATTCCGCGCACCGCCCGGACGGACATCTTCAGGTGGTGCGTGCCGTGCTGCGCGTAACTGGTCGCCGAGGGCCTGGTCGCGGCTGGGCCGCCGGGTGGGCACTACTCAGCCGTGCCGGCGGGGCACGGTGGGCCACCCGTGGTGCTCCGTGCTCGGATCGATCTTCACCCGGCCGGGGTCGACCTTTAGTCCAGGGTTCCCACGTACTGCCGGAACATCGGATGCACGGCGAAGGTCGAGACACCCCTGGTCGAGGTGAGGGAGTCAGAGCGATCGCTCCCCGCCCACGATGCGGACAGCACTGAGTGGTCGCGGATGAAACCCACGTTCCACAGTGTCTCCAGCAGATGGTCGGGATCCCGGTCGGCGATCCACTTCGTGGCCTCCCGGCTGGTCCGCACGGCTCCCGTCGCGATGTCCAGCAGCAGGAACTCGAGGTCGTCCCGGGCCCAGACCGCCGGGCGGCCGCGGAACGCCTCGAACACGCTGAGCAGGCCCGGGTGCTGGAACCGGTACTCGGCGGCGATGTCGCGGGTCCGCTCGCCGGAGTAGGTGGCTTCTACGGCGAGGATGTCGCGCCGCGCGATCCGCTGGCCACCGGCGGACCGGTTCTGACGCGCGTGTTCGAGCGCGTGGCTGCAGTACTGGATGATCTCGCGTGGGCGGCGCAGCGAGCGGTCGACGATGTAGCGGAACGACCAGCGCGGATCACGGAACACCGCCGCCCAGCACTCGTCGTCGCCCACACCGCTCAGCCCGGGCACGGTGTGCCGGATACGGCAGGCGATCAGCTGCCACAGGTGCGGCTCGTCCCACCGCACCACCTCGATCAGGTCGCGGAACTTCTGCGCGTCGTCGTAGAGGGCGGGAATGTTGTCGTAGAGCTCCTGGCGCAGCGACATGAAGACGTGCAGGTGCGGCGAGAGGTCGTTCAGCGACATACAGGCCTGGAAGAGACCGGCGACGAAGGCCTGCGCGTCCTCGCTCGCGTCCCAGCCGCGGTCCAGCTCGTCGACCAGGACGGTGACCCCCGAGCGCGCGCACAGGCGGCTCAACGGCTGGATCAGGTGTTCCAGCTCCTGGAGTTTGTAGAGGCGCTGGAGCTCCGTCGTGCGGATACCGGCTTCGAAGCTTCCCAGCTTCACCGACTCGATGCGGCGCAGATAGGAGACGAACGAGTCCAGCGGGGTGACCGACGCGCCGCGGTGGTTGTCGCGCAGGTAGGCGTATATCTGGCTCTCGGCGCCGCGTCTTATCCGGCCGTGCCGTTTCGTCAGCTCCTTCATGATGAGCACGAGCAGCAGGTATTTCCAGGCCACGGCGTACGCGCCGAGCTTGGCCCACGCGCCGTCGGCCTCGCGGGTCATCGCCCCGCTGAGGAATTCGTACGAGTAGTCCTCGGGTGCGAGCTCGATGACCGAGGCCCCGCGGTCGCGGTGCCGGCGGGCCATGGTCTTGAGGATCGCGCTCTTGCCGGCACCACGGTTCGCGACCAGGATCGTCTTCGTTCCGGTGTTCATGTTGCGGTACGCGGCCGACTCGATGAAGTAGGCGTCGAGCCCGCGCCTGATGTCGCGTTCGGCGGCCGGCGCACCGAAACTGAGGTGGCTGAAGTCGGGCACGCGGCCTCCCGTGCTTCCGTCGGTTCCCGCTACGAGAGCCTAGACGGGCGAGGGCCGCTTCAGTAGTGAAATATCCAGAGGGGCGACAATCGTGGACGGCTGCGGCACAGCGGCCGGGTGGAGACCGATGCCCGGGGGACGGCCCGGTCGTCGGGCTGGACGGGCTGGACGGGCTCTTGTGGGTGCCACGCCGCCACCGGACGTACTGGCCCGTCCGGTGGCCAGGACCAGGGTCTGCGGAAGCTTGTACGGTCCGTGCCCCGCTGTTATACAAGTGTTCAGCGGCGGGGCTGGTGGATCAAGAGTGCCCGGTGACGTGAGACGGAGCGGATGTCCCGCTCCCGGTGTCGGCCGGCGTCGAAGGTGCGGACGGCAGCGGGTCCGACACCCGTATCGGGGCGGCAGGGCGCTTCAACCGAGAGGGCGGGCAGGCGTATGGAAAGGCTTCGTGTCATCCAGTGGACCACCGGAAAAGTGGGCAAGCTGACGTTACGGGCGATACTTGATGATCCGCGTCTGGACCTTGTGGGTGTGTACGCCTGGTCGGCGGACAAGGTCGGCACCGATGCGGGAACGCTGTGCGGTCGGCCGCCGTGTGGCGTCGCGGCGACCAACGACATCGACGCCTTGATCGCGCTCAAGGCGGACACTGTCGTCTACACCCCTTTCATGGCCGATCTCGACCATGTCCTGCCGCTGCTTGAGGCGGGAATGGACGTGATCAGCACCAACCTGTTCTTCAACGTCGGCGGAGTCAAGGGGGAGACGAAGGAGCGGCTGGAGGCCGCCTGCGCCCGCGGGAGCAGCTCGCTCTACATCACGGGCATAAGCCCCGGGTGGATCAACACGATGGTGACGGCCATGACCGGCGTGTGTCGGGACGTGCGGAAGATCTCCATCCTGGAGGCCGCCGACTGCTCCGTCTACGAGTCGAAGGAGACCTGGGAGGCCATGGGCATCTCCCGGACCGGCACCACACCGCAGATCGCCGACATGGCGAAGCTGTGGATGATGCCGGCCGAGGAAGCCGTGCAGCGCATGGCGCACGCCCTGGAATACACGCTCGACAGTGTCGAGTTCTTCCTCGGCTACGCCACCGCCTCCCAGACGGTCGACCTGGGCTACATGACCATCGAGAAGGGCACGAACGCCGCTGTGGAGGTCGGCTGGAACGGCAACCTGGGCGGCAGCACGGTCATCCAGATGAAGTTCCGCTGGTACCTGACCAAGAATCTGAATGAGGACTGGGAGTTCAACGACGACCAGTACCGCGTGGTCATCGACGGGGAGCCGGGGATCGACACCCGGATCCGCTTCATCCCGCCCGAGCACTGGGGCAACCACGAGTGGGACACCATGACCGCCCTGCCCGCGGTCAACGCCGCCTTCAACGTCAAGGCCGCAAGGCCCGGGATCCTGCACCTGACCGACGTCGGCCTGCCCCGCGCGCCAGCCGGGCAATGGCATGCAGCGCGGGAGTGAAACCCGGCGGACGGTGTGACAGATGATCCAGGCCGGGGGCTCGACAACACCCCCGGCCTGGACCGGGTTCGGGCTGGCGTGGGGGCATGGGGCTTTGGTGGCGTCAGCGGATAGCCGTCCCGCTGGCGACAGTACGGGCCGGGGACCGGCGTGCGTGGAGGTCGCCGAGCCAGGCGTGGACCGTGTGAGCTGTGGAGCCGGCGTGCTCGTTCATCATCGACTGGTGGTCGCCGGCGGTGTCCCTTGTGTCGAAGGCCAGGTCCCATTCGTCCGCCCAGCCGGTCACCGGGCCCGCGGGGTCCGCCCGCTGCCCCGGCATGCGCTGGACCGCGCGGACGAGGACGATCGGCGCACGCACCGACGTGGGTTTCCATCCTTCGAACAGGTCGAGGTAGGCGCCCTGCGCGGTCACCTGGGACTCGGTCATCAGCGCGAACGCCTGGTCGTTGACGGCGATGCCGCGCAGCTCCTCGGCGATGTCGGCCTCGGGGATCCGGTCGCCGGGCAGCCAGGTGTCGAGCAGGACCACGGCGCTCGGGCGGATGCCGCGTGCCTCCAGCCGCGCCGCGACGGCGTGTGCCAACCAGCCGCCGGACGAGTAGCCCGCGAGCGCGACCGGTGTGTCGGGGAAGTGCGCGGCCAGCGTCTCGGCGTGCAGGTCGACCACGAGATCGGCGGTGGCGGGCAGAAGCTCGCCGTCGCCGAAGCCGGGGTGCGCCAGCGCGTGCACGGCGCGGCGGCCGTGCAGGTGCAGGGCGAGCCGGGCGAAGGTGTGCGGCCCGGACGGCGCGACCATCGACGGCAGGCAGACCAGCGCCGGCCCGGCCGGGCCGGACGCGAGGGTGACCGGACGTGGCCGCCTGGCCAGCTCGCTCGGCGCGGTGAACGTCGACCGCAGCTTTGCGGCGGCGCGCAGCACCCCGACCCCTTCGGCGAACTTGCCGTCAGCGCACGCCTGCCGGTAGAGCCCACGCACGCCGACCGGCTCCGCGCCGCCTACGGCGGGGACGCCGGCGGCACTGGCACTGGTCGAGGTCCAGCCGGTCCCGGTTCGGGTGCCGCTCCCGACCGCGCCGACCGCGCCGACCGCACCGTCGGCGCCGGTGGTGGCGGCGGCGGGCGCGGGCCGGCCGGCGAGCAGGGCGTGGAGGTGGTCGGCGAGGTCGGCGACGGTGGGGTGCTCGAAGACCGCGGCGGTGGCGAGCGCGACCCCGGTCGCACCCGCCAGCCGGCGGCTGAGCTGCACGGAGGCCAGCGAGTCGAAGCCCAGCTCGAGGAAGCGGCGTCCCGTCTCGATCTCGTCGGCCTCGCGGTGGCCCAGCACCGCCGCGGCCTCGGCCCGGACGAGCTCGCGCAGCGCCCGGCCCTGCTCCGCCGCGGGCAGCGCCGCGAGATCATCACCCGGCTCCGCGCCATCACCGCGCGGCGCCCCGGTGAGATCCGCGGGCTGCGTTCCGTCGGCGGCCGGGGAGGCGGCTTCGTCGGCGGTGGCGCGTAGCTCGTCGAACAGGCGTGAGGGCCGGGCGGCGGTGTAGGCGGGCAGGAACCGTGCCCAGTCGACGTCGGCGACGGTGACCGGGCCGGGACATCCGGTGCCGACCGCCTGGGCCAGGGCATCGATGGCCCGGCCGGGGGAGAGCGGGTTCAGGCCACGGCGGTGCAGGTAGTCACGGCGGGCCGGTTCGGCGCCCATGCCGGCCTCGGCCCACGGGCCGAACGCGACCGAGGTGGCCGGGCGCCCGCTGGCGTGCCGGAACGCGGCCAGCGTGTCGAGGTATGCGTTCGCCGCGCTGTACGGGGCCTGGCCGCCGCTGCCCCAGGTCGCCGAGACCGACGACAGGAACACGAGCGGGATGGTCCCAGCGGCCTCATGCAGGAGCTCGGCGGCGCCGGCCTTGGGCGCGAGCACGGCCGCGATCTGGCCCAGGTCGAGCTCGGGCAGCGCGGCCATGGGGCCGTCGACGCCCGCGGCGTGGACGATCGCGGTGAGCGGGGCCTCGGGATCGGCGGCGAGCTCGCGGACGAGCGCGGCCAGCTGGCCCGTGCCCGTGCCCGTGCCCGTGCCCGCGGCGGCGGCGGCGGAGGCGTCGCAGCGACGGACGACGGCCTGGACGCCGAGGGCGGTCAGCTCGGCGCACAGCTCGGCCGCCCCGGGCGCGTCCGGGCCGCGGCGGCTGGCCAGGATCAGCCGGCGGGCTCCGTCGCGGGCGAGGCGGCGGGCGATCCGGGTGCCGAGGGCGCCGGTGCCTCCGGTGATGAGCACAACCGCTCCGCGGACGTCCCACGGTGCGGTGGTGACAGGCGTGGTCTCCCGGACCAGGCGGGGTACCAGCAGCCCCGCCGGGCGGGCGGCGAACTGGTCCTCGCCGTCCGGTGCGGTCAGTGCGGCGCCGAGCCAGCCGAGCGTGGAGTCGTCCAGCTCCGCGGGGATGTCGACGAGACCGCCCCAGGCACCTGGCCGCTCGAGGGCGAGGGACCGCCCCAGCCCCCAGAGCAGCGCCCCGGCCGGATCCAGAATCCGGTCGCTGGCCGCCGTCGCGGCTGCGGCCCCGGTCCGGACGGCGCCACGGGTGAGCGTCCACAGCGGCGCGTCCAGCTCGATGTCGTGCAGGGCCTGCGCGAGCGCGCAGGTGAGGGCGAAACCGGTCGTGAGCGCGGGGTGGTCGGGGTGGCGCGTCGTGTCGAGGCCGAGCAGTGACAGCACGCCGCCTCGGCCCGTGGTGGCACCGGGCTGGCCGAGGGCGCGCAGGCGGGCGGCGAGGCGGGCCCGGTCGGTGTCCTCGTGGCGCAGCGGCACGCGGAGCACGGTGCCGCCGAGGCGCTCGACGATCCACGAGACGCGGGAGACCTCCTCGTCGGTGACGCCCGCGGGGGGGAGGAGCAGGAGCCAGCGGCCCGTCAGCGGCGGCGGGGTGCCGTCCATCCCGGGCAGGGCGCCGGTGCTGGGGACGGGCCGGGAGCGCCAGCTGATGCGGTAGCGCCACCCCTCCGGGCCGGGCGCGCCGGGCGCGCCGGATCGGCGGGTCGGGTCGGTCCAGTGGTGGCGGCGCTGGAACGGGTAGGTGGGCAGGTGCCGGTGGGCGGGCCTGCGGCTGGCGGCCCGCGGGTTGTTCGCCGCCCGCCACGCTACCGGGGTGCCGTGCGTGTACAGCTCGGCGAGGCCGATGTGTAGAGCGGTGGTCTCGGGCTGCCCGCGGCGTGCCGCGGTGACCACGCGGGCGTCGCCGAGGTACGGCGTCAGCGTGGGCTTCGGCCCGATCTCCAGGTAGGAGGTGATGTTCTCGGCGTCGGCGCGGGTGACAGCCTGGTGGAACCGGACGGTTTCACGGATGTGGCGGACCCAGTACGCCGGGTCGGTGAGGTCGACCGGGGCATCCGGGTCGGTGCTCAGACGTCCGGTGAGGGCGGAGGCGATCGGGACGGCGGGCGGGCGGTAGGCGAGCGTGCGGGCGACGGCGGCGAAGCGGTCGAGGACGGGATCCATGTGCGCGGAGTGGAAGGCGTGACTGACGGCGAGGCCGCGGGTCGGGCGCCCCTGCTCGGCCCAGTGCGCCGCGAGCGCGCCGACGGCGTCGGAGTCACCGGCCACGACGACGGCGGTGGGGCCGTTGACGGCGGCGATGTCGACCCGGCCCCCGTACTCGTCGAGGCACCGACGGACCTCGTCCTCGGTCGCGCCGACGGCGGCCATGGCGCCGGGCACACAGCTCTGCATGAGACGGCCGCGGGCGGCGACCAGCGCGGCCGTGTCAGACAGGGTCCAGACGCCGGCGATGTGCGCCGCGGTGAGCTCGCCCACGGAGTGGCCGAGCAGCAGGTGCGGGGTGACCCCGAAGCTCTCCAACAGCCGGAACAGGGCGCTCTGGTAGGCGAAGAGCGCGCACTGGGTGTACAGCGTCTGGTCCAGCAGGACGGCGGGCGGGGTGTCCGGGGCGGCGAACATGACGTCGCGCAGCGGCTCGTCGAGATGCGGCTCGAAGCGGTCGCACGCGGCGTCGAGCGCGCGGGCGAAGGCCGGGTAGGCGGCGTGCAGCCGCCGTCCCATGCCGTGGAGCTGGCTGCCCTGGCCGGTGAACACCATCGCGATCCGGGCGCCGGCTAGGTCCACGGGGGTGCTGCCGCGGATGAGAGCGGGCGCCGCCCGCCCGGCGGCCAGCGTGGTCAGCGCCCGAACCAGGTGGGACGCCCGTTCCGTCGGCGGCCCGTCCAGGACGACGGCGGCGCGCGTGGGGAACTGGGCCCGCGCGCCCAGGGTGTGGGCGGCGTCGTCGACGGTGACGTCCGGATGGCCGGCGAGGTGGTCGGCGAGGCGGGCGGCGTGCGCGCGCAGCGCCTCGTCACCGCGGGCGGAGAGGATCACCGTTGTGGGCAGGTTGGCCGCCCACTCGGGAGTGTCCCCGCCGCGGACGGCGTCCCGGTCCTCGGTGGCGCCGGCGGGCGCGGCGGCAGGCGTGGCCTGCGCGGGGATGCGGGCCGGGCCGGGGGGTTCCTCGATGATGAGGTGGGCGTTGGTGCCCGAGACGCCGAAGGCGGAGACGGCGGCGCGGCGCGGCCGCGCGGTGGCGGGCCACGCCGTGGGCTGTGTCAGGAGGGTGACGGCGCCGGTCGCCCAGTCCACGTGGGGGGTGGGGACGGTGATGTGCAGGCTGGCGGGCAGCGTCTCGTGGCGCAGTGCCTCGATCATCTTGATCATGCCGGCGGTGCCCGCGGCGGCCTGGGCATGGCCGATGTTGGACTTGAGGGAGCCCAGGTACAGCGGCCGGTCCGGGGACCGGCCGGCGCCGTAGGTAGCGAGCAGCGCGCGGGCCTCGATGGGGTCGCCGAGCGGGGTGCCGGTGCCGTGCGCCTCGACCGCGTCGACGTCGCCGGCGCTCAGGCCGGCGTTGGCCAGGGCCTGCTGGATGAGCCGCTGCTGGGACAGGCCGTTGGGGGCGGTCAGGCCGTTGCTGGCGCCGTCCTGGTTCACGGCGCTGCCCGCGACGACGGCCAGCACCGGCAGCTGCCGCGCGCGGGCGTGGGAGAGCCGGGTGAGGACGACCACGGTGGCGCCCTCGGCCCATCCGGTGCCGTCGGCGTCGGCGGAGAACGCCTTGCACCGGCCGTCGGGCGCCAGCCCGCGCTTGCGGCTGAACTCCATCAGCATGGACGGCGTGCTCATCACGGTGACGCCGCCGGCGAGGGCGAGGTCGCACTCCCCGGCGTACAGGGCCGCGGTCGCCAGGTGGACGGCGACGAGCGAGGCGGAGCACTGGGTGTCCACCGTCAGCGCGGGGCCCTCGAAGCCGAAGGTGTAGGAGACCCGGCCGGCGACCACGCCCAGCGCGTTGCCGGTCAGCAGGTGACCCTGCAGTTCGGCGGGGGCGTCGTGCCAGGGCGGGCCGTAGTCCTGCAGGGAGACACCGGTGAACACCCCGGTGCGGCTGCCGCGCAGCCGGTGCGGGTCGATGCCCGCGTGCTCGAACGCCTCCCAGGAGACCTCGAGCATGAGCCGCTGCTGCGGGTCCATCGCGGTGGCCTCGCGGGGTCCGATCCCGAAGAAGCCGGCGTCGAACAGGCTGACCCCGGGGAGGAAGCCGCCCTGGCGGGTGTAGGCGGTGCCCGGGTGCTCGGGGTCCGGGTGGTACAGGCCGTCCAGGTCCCAGCCGCGGTCCGTCGGCAGGCCGGCGACGACGTCACGGCCCTGCGCCACCAGCTCCCACAGGGCCTCCGGCGAGTCGGCGCCGGGCAGCCGGCAGCCCATGCCCACCACGACCACGGGATCGGCGCCGCGCCCGCCCCCCTCTGCCGGTGCGGCCGGCGTGGGCGCGGGCGCGGTGTCGGCTGCCTCCTCGCGCACGCCCAGGATCTCGGCGTGCAGGAACGAGGCCACCGCCTTCGGTGTGGGGCGCTCGAAGAGCACCGTCGCCGGCAGCCGCACCCCGGTCGCCGCGGTGAGCTTCGCTCGCAGGACGTCCGCGATGCGCCGGTAGACCCCCAGCGCGCGCCAGGGGGCACCGCGGTCGACGCCCGCCGAGCCGCCGTGGCTGCCGGTGACCACGACCACGTGGTCGACGACGAGGTCGAGCAGCGCCTCGATCTGGGCGGGTGGCGACAACTCGGCGAGCCGGGCCCGCCACGCGTCGC
The DNA here is from genome assembly GCF_000018005.1 of Parafrankia sp. EAN1pec. Classification (GTDB taxonomy): domain Bacteria; phylum Actinomycetota; class Actinomycetes; order Frankiales; family Frankiaceae; genus Parafrankia; species Parafrankia soli. The sequence goes on along the minus strand of NC_009921.1, from coordinate 5,095,501 downwards.
GGGCCTGGTCCGCGGTCGCCCCGGAGTGGCCCTGCTCTGGGCGGGTGCTGTCCATCCGAACACTCCTGACGTGCGCAGGCGGGGCGGCTGGGCGCCGCGCCGGGGCGATTTCCCGTGACCTTTTCGGAGGTTCTCGGTCCGTCCGGTGGAGGGAACACGGGCGGGAGAACCGGCTCGGCCCGCGCGCGGAAGTCATCGGGCGGCGCCCGGCGGATATCGGGCCCGGTCGGGACCGCGCACCCCGGCCGGAGAAGAAGCCGACGGAGCGACCACGGGCGAATCGTGCCCCACGTCGGGTATGGGCTCAAAATAGGGATGGCGCCATCGGGCTACGCTAAACGGGGTAACGGGCAGTACTCCGACCCCGCGGCGGCGGGTCATTCCACCCCGCGCCCGGGTGCCGAGATGAGGACGTGCGACCCGAACGCGTGAGACGTTCGGGCCATTGGCTGGCACCGACGGATTGTCGATATCACCATCGATCCGTAGTGTCGCTTTCCGCTGACGCCGGGCGTATCTCTGACCGGCGGCGTCCCGCGCCGGCGGCCGCTGGCGGCTGCCGGGCGGTCCCTCGCCGGCCGGGACGCCGCCGGCGGCCGGGGCCGGTGCGGCCGGTGACCGAAGCCGGTGCGGGAGGCCGGTGAGCGAGGCCGGGACATCACCGCCATCGCCCGACAGAGGAGCGAGGACGCGCATGCGAGAGACCACGCCGCCGGGCGCCCCGGCGAGCACGGTGGGCCCGACAAGCACGGCGGGCGACCAGGCGGCCCGGGGCGGCTGGCCGCGCCCGGCCCGGCGGCTGGCCAGGGCCCTCGGGCGCGGCGGTGCCGGGCGCCTCGCCCACCAGCGATCGCGCATCGAGGTAGGGGACGACTGGCGCCGCTGCGGAGCAGGTGACGGTGGCTGTGGCGTGCTGCTGCCCCTGAGCCAGCAGACCTGCCCCCGCTGTGGCCGGACGAACCGCGAGGACCTGGCGCCGCTGAACGTTCGCAGGCTGCTGCCCACCCACGACGCCTACGAGCACGCCCTGGCGGTCCTGCGGGGAACCCCGCCGGGACGGGACCCGACAGCCGGCGCGACGCCCCCGACCGACGCGACGCCCCCGACCGACGCGACGCCCCCGACCGACGCGACGCCCCCGACCGACGCGACGCCCCCGACCGACGAGGCGGCCCCGACCGACGAGGCGGCCCCGGCAGGTAAGGCGGCCCGCGAGCCGGCGCCGGGCGTGCCGGGATCGGCGGACCACCCCGGAGCGCCGCGCTGACCGGTGCTCCGGCGGCGGCGCCGCAGGCCGCGCCGAGCCCGCGGGCACCGCTCCCGCGCTGGCGCGGCCCGTTGTTGTCGGGCAGCCCGGACGAGATTCCGGCGCGCATTCATCAAAAGGTGTTACCGGGCCGGGCGCGGACTGTTGTCGAGCGCCACCGGAGCGTCGGAATGGCCAGGCGATATGAAACGATAAGGACATGTACTCCGCCGAGATCAATCGCAAGCAGCCGGCCTGTCTGCTGCTCGTCATCGATCACTCGACGTCGATGGCCGAGACCTGGGCCGGTGGCGCGATGAGCAAGGCAGACCAGCTCGCGCTCGCCGTCAATCGGCTTCTCGGCAACGCCGTGCTGCTCTGCAGTAAAGGTGACGACCGCGTCTACGACTATTTCGAGGTAGGAATTCTGGGCTATGGGCGCGGTGTGTCGCCCGTCCTGTACGGCTCGAGCGCGAGCCGGCCGCTGCTGCCCATCAGCGAGGTCGCGCTGAACCCGAACCGGGTCGACCATGTGCTGCGCCGGATCTCCGACGGCGCCGGGGGCCTGGTCGAGGTGCAGACGCCAATCCCGGCCTGGGTCGACCCGGTCGCGGACGGCTGGACCCCGATGGCGGAGGCGCTGACGACGGCCGCCTGGATCGTCGACGAGTGGTGCCGGGGGCACGCCTCCAGCTTCCCGCCGATCGTGGTCAACGTCACCGACGGTCAGAGCACGGACGGTGACCCGCGGATCGCCGCCGCCCGGGTGCGGGCCGCCGGCACGGCGGACGGCGACGCGCTGCTGTTCAACGCCCACCTGTCGGCCACGGCGCGCAACGCTGTCACCTTTCCCGACGACCGGGCCGATCTGCCCGACGACTTCGCCCGCGCGCTGTTCGACATGTCGAGCGCGCTGCCCCCCACGATGGTGGCGGCGGCCGGCAGCCTGGGATATCCCGCCGGCACGGGCTCGCGGGGATTCCTCTACAACGCCGACGTCACCGCGTTGATCGAGTTCCTCGACATCGGGACCCGCGCGGTCACGCCGACCGGCCTGCGTGACCTCACCGTCGGGCCGCGGTCGGCGGGATGACCCCGCTGCCCGCCACGGCGACGTCCGCGCGCCCGGCGACCGCCTCGCCGGCACCGTCGCAGCCGGCACTGTCGCAGCCGGCACTGTCGCAGCCGGCACTGTCGCAGCCGGCACTGTCGCAGCCGGCACTGTCGCAGCCGGCACTGTCGCAGCCGGCACTGTCGCAGCCGGCACTGTCGCAGCCGGCACTGTCGCAGCCGGCACCGCCGCCCGCGCCGAAACCCACGCCCATGCCCTCGGGAGCGGCCGTTGCTCTGGCGGCCACGGCCCACTCGGTGGCGAGGCTCGGCCGGTCGCCGGCGGAGAACGAGGACAGCTGCGCGATCCGGCCGGAGCTCGGCCGGTTCGCCGTGGCCGACGGGGCGTCGACCTCGGCCCGACCGGAGGTGTGGAGCCGGCTGCTGGTCGACGCCTACGCCCACGACGGGCTCGACCCGCTCGCTCCCGACGTCCTGCGTGCGCTGCGCGAGCGCTGGTGGGCGCAGGTGAGCCGGCCGGGGCTGCCCTGGTTCGCGCGGGCGAAGCTGCAGTCGGGCGCAGACGCGTCTTTCCTCGGGCTTTCCGTCGACGTCGCGAACCAGAGTTGGACAGCGACGTGCGTCGGTGACTCGTGCGTGTTCCACCTACGCGACGGGGAGACGCGCTCGGTGGGCCCGGTCGGGCGGTCCAGCGACTTCACCCGGTTCGCGGAGCTGGTCGGCAGCCACGGCCCGTCCGCCCCGGAGCCGACCCTGCTGACCGGTGAGCTGCGGCCTGGCGACGTGCTCGTCCTCGCCACCGACGCGCTCGCCCGGCTCCTGCTGCACGCGGCCGAGACCCGCGGCCGGATGCCGTCGCCCGGCTGGCTCGCGCAGACCGCCGGCCGGTTCTCCCGAGCCGTCGCCGCCTACCGGCACCACGGGTACCTCGCCGACGACGACACGACGATCTGCGTGGTGCAAGCGTGAGCCTGCGCCGGCCCGAGGGCATGTGAATGAAGCTGCCAACCCTGCTCGACTACCAGCAGGCCGTCCAGATCCCGCGGCTGGCCTTCCTGGACGACCAGCTGCGGGAGAGCGTGCCGCGGCTGACCCCGCTGGGCATGCCGGCGGTCGCCACCGGCGGGTTCGCCCTGACCTTCGACGTAAGCCTGGGCGGCCGGCGCTACGCCGTGCGCTGCTTCCACCGGCACAGCGACAACCTGGAGCTGCGCTACGCCTGCATCGCCGAGTTCGTCCGCTCGGCCGCGCTGGACTTCCTGGTCGGCGTGGACTACCAGCCGGCCGGAATCCGGGTGCGCGGCCACTGCTGGCCGATCGTGCGGATGGAGTGGATCGACGGCGCGCGGCTCGACGACTGGGTCCAGGAGAACCTGGACCGGCCCGCGCACCTCGACCGGGCCCGGCTCGGCCTGGGCTTCGCCGTCGCCGAGCTGCGCCGCCGCGGTGCCGCGCACGGCGACCTGCAGCACGGCAACATCCTCGTGCTGCCGGACAGGTCCGTACGGCTCGTCGACTACGACGGGATGTACCTGCCGGGGCTGAGCGGGCTCGGCGCCTCCGAGCGGGGCCACCGCAACTACCAGCATCCGGACCGCTCGAACCAGTACGACGTCACGCTCGACCGCTTCGCCGAAGAGGTGATCACGGTGTCGCTCGCCGCCCTCGCCCGGAATCCGGGCCTGTGGCGTGAGTTCAACACCGGCGAGAACCTGATCTTCTCGGCCGCGGACTTCGCCGACCCGTCCGCCTCGGCCCTGTTCGCACGCCTCGAGCGGATGCCCGGGGTCGCGGCCGCCGCGCGCCGGCTGCGGGACGCCTGCCTGGTCGACTTCCAGGACGTGCCGGCGGTGCTCGACGCCGACGCGCTCGCCCCGTACCGGTCGGGCGCGGTGGGCGGGGCCGGCTGCGCCGGGGTGACCGGCCCGGCACTCACGGCCGGCCCGGCGCCCGCGGGCCGCGCGGCACCCGTGGACCGTTCAGCGCTTCCGGCCGGCCCGGTGCTCCCGGCGGCTCCGCCGCGACGGCAGCATCAGCCACATCAGCCACATCAGCCACATCCGGTGCGACCTGTGCAGCCGGCGCGGCCGGCTGGTCCGGTGCCGGTGGGCGGGCACGAGGCGGTGACACGGCACCCGCGTCCGGGCGGCGCCGTGGGTGTGGTCAGCACGGTGAGCGCGGCGCGTTACCTGCGCACCCGGCCGCTGCGGCCGGCCCCGGTGCCCGTCGGTGGGCCCGGGGTGCTCTCCGCCCTCGACCGGGCCGGTCTGCTCGCCCGCCGGGGGGAGGAGATCACCGTCGTCGGCCGGGTCGTCCGGGTCCGGCAGCTGGAACGCACCGGCATGATCACGGTCCTGGAGTTCGGGGACGACCGTGGCGGCGGCTTCAGTGTCGTCGGGTGGGACCGGGTCAGCCGGGAGCTCATCGCGACCCACGGCGACCCTGCGCGGCTCGCGGGCACCTGGGTGCGGGTGATCGGGCAGTTGGCCGTGGACGACCGGGGGAGCTCGTTTCACGGGCCCACCGCGACGTCGCCGGCGCGGCTCGTTCGGCCGACCGGGCCGAGCTGGTCCAGCCAGTCCAGCGGCTCGGGCGGCGACGGCCGCGACGGCCGGGGGAGCCGCGACGGCAGCGGGAGCCGGGACAACCGGCGGGGCCGATCCGACGCTGCCGCCGGGCGGCCGCCCGCGCCCCGGATCGAGCTGCGCCGGGGGAGCCTGCTGCGGGTGCTGACCGAGCGCCAGGCCGAGAGCCTGCTGAACCGGCCCGGGACGGTGCCCGCCGCGCCCGCGACCCGCTCGGCCTACGGATCGGGGCCGGTCCTGCCGCCCCGCCGGCCGCTCCCTCCGCCGCCGGTGCCGGGGCCGACGCTGACCCGTTCGCCGTCGTGGCGCGGGTGGAGCTGACGGCACCGCGGGCCCCCCGCGATCGTGGTGCCCCTGGCCCGGACGGGCGGTGTCCGTATAGCCCGGGACTAGTCCCTCCCCGGGACCCGAGAAACCCCTGCCACCAGGGAAAACACGCCCCGATCGGCGTACCGCCCGGGGCCTGTCGGGCCCCCCGCGAGGCGGTGCCGAGAGCGCTGCGGCGATCTGTTCGCGGGCCGGCCCCGGCCGGCGGCGAATTCCTGATGACGGCCGTCCCTGACCCGACGGCCGTTGCCGCGCAGAGCGGCCCCGCCGCCCTGACCCCCGCGGCGGGGCCGCACCCCCGCCGCCCTGACCCCCGCGGCGGGGCCGCACCCCCGCCGCCCTGACCATCGCGGCGGGGCCCCACCCCGCCCCGTCCGAGTGGTCGCCTATTCGTGCGGATAATTAAGCGTATGGGTATGGCTGGTCGGCGGGCGCTGGTGATCGGTGGGGGCATCGCGGGACCCGCGGCGGCGATAGCGCTGGCCCGGGCCGGCATTCTTCCCACGGTCTTCGAGGCCGACGCCGACCCGGAGTCCGCCGGCAGCCTGCTGCTCGGCGTCGCCCCGAACGGCCTGCGCGGCCTGGAGCTTCTCGGTGTCCAGGGCCTCGACGAGGCCGGGCACCCCTCGGCGGGAAACCATTTCGTCGACGTCCATGGCCGCCACCTCGGCACGATCGAGGCGCCCGCCCGGGTGATCCGCCGCAGCGAGCTGCGGCGGGTGCTGCTGCGGGAACTCGACCGGCGCGGGATCCCGGTCGTTCCGGCGAGCAGGTTCGACTCGGTCGACGACCGGGGCGAGGCCAGCGTCCGCGCCTACTTCGCCGACGGCTCCAGCGCCGTGGGCGACTTCCTGCTCGGCTGCGACGGCCTGCGCTCCCGGGTGCGCCGCCACGTCGCGCCCGAGACGCCCTGGCCGACCTTCGCCGGCCTGGTGACCGTCGGCGGGTTCGCGGACCGCGTCGGCCGCTCGTACAAGACCGGCATGCTCGAGTTCACCGTCGTCGGCACCGGGACGTTCATCCACTACGGCACGGCGGGCGGTGAGGTGATGTGGGCGATGTCGATGGTGTCCGCCGACCCGTGGCCCTCACCGCGCACCGACGCCGGCCAGGAGCAGGTGCGACGCCGGCTGCTCACCCAGCTCGAGCACGCCCCCGCCCACCTGCGGTCGGTCGTGGACGCGACCGACCGGCTCGAGCGGCTCCCGCTGTCGGTCCTGGAGCCGGTCGGGACCTGGTACCGCCGCAACGTCTGCCTGCTCGGGGACGCCGCCCACGCCATGCTCCCGCACGCCGGCCAGGGGGCGTCCATGGCGATCGAGGACGCGATCGTGCTTGGCCGCTGCCTGCGCGACGCCCCGACGGCCCCCATCGGCTTCGCCGCCTACCGGGCGGCCCGCGCCGAGCGGGTGGCGCACGTCCACCGGCTGGCCCGGCGCAACCGGCCGCGCACCCCGCCGCCGAACGCCCCCGCCCGCTGGATGCGCGACCACATCGTCCCGGTGGCGATGAAGGTCGGCCTGCGCCAGATGGCCGCCATGTACGACTACCGGATCGCCTGGGACGAGCCGTCCCCCGGCCGCGACCCGCTCTCAACCGTCTTCTGACATCCAGCCACCCGCCGTCTACTCGATCATCGCGTTGCGGCTGCTCGGCTACGACCTGGACCATCCGGTGATCAGGACGGCCCTGGAGGCACTCGACGCCTACACCGTGACGCTCCCCGACGAGCGGGCCCCGCGGGCGGCCGTCAACGCGGTCGGTCGGTGCCCCTGGTGAACAGGGCGACGCACAGGACGAGCAGCGGGCCGCAGACCAGCAGCCCGGCCTCGGGCCCGACGAGGGTCCACAGCCCGCCGGCGGTGATCGTCGCGACGACCCGGCCGGCGCTCTGCAGCCCGGACAGCGCGCCGAACACGGCCCGGTGCGTCTCCGGCGGGGTGAGCCGCCCGGCGCCGGTGTACTCGGCGGCGTCGACCGCGCCCGCGGCCGTGCCGGCGAGGAGGAAACAGACGGTCATCGCGGTCAGGTCACCCTCGCCGGCGAAGGCGAAGCCCGCGTACGCGCCGAGCAGGCAGGCAGCGCCGGTCGCGATCACCCGACCGGCCCCGAACCGGTCGGCGAGCCGGCCGCCCCACACCGCCGCGGCGGCCGAGGACAGGTGGAACAGGCCGTAGAGCACGGCGACCGCCTGTAACTGGCTGAGCCGTCCGGTGCCGTCGGGCAGCAGCTTGCTGGCGCGCAGCAGCAGGAGCACGGCCGCGATGTTGGACGCCTCGTAGCAGGTGATGCCCAGGGCGAGCCGGCGCAGCGGCGGCTGGCGCAGCAGCGAGAGATCGGGCCGGGTCTGGGCCGGGGAGCCGTGGTCGAGGGCGTCCCGCCCGCTCAGGGTGCCGTGCGTGCTCACGGCGACCGCGGCGACCACCGGGACCAGCGCGAGCAGGATCACCGTCCGCACCTCGACGAACGCCAGCAGCAGCGCCGCAGCGAGCGCGCCGAAGGCGGCGCCGAGAGCCCCGACGGAGCGCTCGAGACCGAGCCGGGCGCCGAGCTCGTTCGGCGCCGAGGTCGAGCTCGCCACCTCCAGCAGCGGCGGGGTGCCCAGGCCGCGTGCCACCCACGACCCCGACCGGCACGCCCCGGCCTGCCAGACGGCGTTGCTTCCGGCCAGGAAGGCGGCGGCCAGCGCCAGCCCGGCGTTCCCGGCGATGGTGAACGGCCCGCGCAGCCCGGGCCGGCGGTCGGCGAGCTTCGTCGCGCCGGCACGGGCCGCGCTGCCGCCGGCGCGCCCCGCCGCCTCGATCCCGGCGAGCGCGATCGGCGCGGCTCCCAGCGTCCCGGCGATGAACGGTGCGACCACCGCCGTCGTGCTCTCCAGCCCGACGGCGGAGAACAGCAGTGGCAGCCGGGCATGGGTGAGCGAGGCTGCCCGCCCGCCGGCCGGGGCGACGGGCGGGGCCGTCGAGAGGGAGGCGGGAGACCCGTCGTCTGCGCGGCCTCGCGGCGCGGCGGGAGGCGAAACCGACACGCCGGGATCGTACGGTGCTTTCCGTTCGCAGGTGACAGGACCTGCGATGTCGCCGCAGGCCGGGCAGGCGCGGGCCGGCTCAGCCGGTGGCTCGGTCGGTAGGAGAGCGGCTCAGCCGGTGCGGGGCGGCAGGGGCAGCGGGAGGGCGGGCAGGCCGTCGATGCTCGCGCCGTTGTACGGGGCCCGATCGCAGTAGGCGCCGAACTCGGGGTCCGTCCTGCGGTCGAAGTACTGGGCGTGCAGCGGGCGCTCGTCCCGGTAGTCCATGAAGGGGACGGCGTAGCCGCAGCTGTCGCTGATCCGCCGCGCGGAGATCAGGATGATCGCCCGAAGCCCGCCCGCGGCCGCCTGGCCGGGCGGGAAGCGGGCGATCAGCTCCGGCCACCGCGGGTCGTCGCGGAACACCGGCTCACCGGTCCCGTGCACCCGGACGATCTTCGGTGGCCCGTCGAAGGCGCACCACATGAGGGTGATCCGGCCGTTCTCGCGCAGGTGCGCGATCGTCTCCGCGTGGCTGCCGCCGAAGTCGAGGTAGGCGACCGTCCGCTCGTCGAGCACGGTGAGCGAGCCGTCACGGCCCTTCGGCGAGAGGTTGACGTGGCCGTCGGCGGAGAGCGGCGCCGACGCCACGAAGAAGATCTTCTGATCCTCGATGAACGACCGCAGTCGGTCGTCGATCCGGTCATAGGTGCGCCCCATTCCCGGAGTATCCGCGACCGGGCGGCCCGCCCACCGGCCTTCGGTGCCGGTGCCCGGAACCCGGTCCTGAACCCGACTCCGAACCTGGCTCGGGGCCGTTCGGGTGGCTGCGCTGATGTGGCGCGTGGGTAGCCGGGTGGTCACCGCGTATCTACCTATGGACGGGCTCGAGCCCGGTGGTCGCCGTGCGCGCGGCGGTGGGCCGCCAACCGGGTGCCGAGCCCGTCGGGCACGTCCGTCCGATGTCCGATGTCCGATCACGAGTGATCCGGTGGTGACCGTGAACCCGTCCGACGCAGCGGCCCAGGAACCTGGCGGTCGGCGGAGCTGGTGGCGTTGAAGCCGCTGCGGGCCGGTGACCCGCTCGTCGTGGGGCCCTACCGGCTGGCGGCCCGGCTGGGCAGCGGCGGCATGGGCGTTGTGTACCTCGGCGTGGACGGCGCCGGTTGCCAGGCCGCCGTCAAGGTGCTGCGCGACGAGTACCTCGACGACGAGGGCTTCCGCCGCCGGTTCACCCGGGAGGCCGCCGCGATCGCCGTCATCGACAGCCCGCGGGTCGCCCGCCTCCTGGACGCCGAACCGGCCGGTGACCCGCCGTGGATCGCCACCGAATATGTCTACGGCCCCACCCTGCTCGGCGCCGTCACGGCGGACGGCCCCGCCGGGCAGGAGGCCCTGCGCACCCTCGCGACCGGTCTCGCCGAGGCGCTGCGCGCGATCCACGACGTCGACGTGGTGCACCGCGACCTCAAACCCAGCAACGTCATCCTCGCCGCGGACGGCCCGAAGGTGATCGACTTCGGCATCGCCGCGGGCCTGCCAGGGACGATGACGGCCTCCGGCGTGGTGCTGGGCAGCGTCGGCTACATGGCGCCCGAGCTGATCGCCGGTGACAACCGGCCGGGCCCGGCCGCCGACGTCTTCGGCTGGGCGCTGACGGTCGCGTTCGCGGCGACCGGGCGGGCGCCGTTCGGTGACGGGCCGCTGCAGGCGCTCGTGCTGCGTACGGTGCAGGGAGACGCCGACATCGACGGCATCCCCGCCGACCTGCGCTCGGTGGTGACCACGGCGCTGCGCAAGCGGCCGGAGCTGCGCCCGGGTGCGGCGGACCTGCTGCGCTGGCTGGTCTCCGGTGACGTGCCGGCCGGCATCGACCCGCGACCGGACGCCGACCGGGTCCTCGAGGTCGTCACGGGCCTGGGCGCTCCGGTGGGCCCGGCCACTCCGGCGGCTGCGGGCGCTCCGACGGGCGGGGACGCTCCGGCCAGCGGAGGTGCCGCTGGGGACGGCGCGCAGGGCCGGCCGGGTCTGCGTCGTCGAGTGCCGGCGGCGGGCCGCCGACTGGTTCCGGCCGCCGGGGTCGTCGCGATCGTCGCTGCGGCGGCCGGGATGAACGTCGTCCCGGGGGACGCGCTGACCGCCGCGCAGTCCAGCCGGGCCGAGCAGGCGGCGCTGCCCGCGGTGAGTGCGGCCGGGGCCGGCCCGGCTGCGGGGTCGCCCGCGACGCGCGACGGGCGGGACCGGGTGGCCGTGCCGGTGGACCCGCCGCCCCCGTCCCCGCCCGTCGAGCCGCCCGCCGTGGCCGTCACCGCAGCCACCGTTGGAGTCACCGCCGTGGCCGGTCGGGCGGCGCCGGCCTCCATGCGGCGCGCGTGGGTCGGGCATCCGGCGGCTGCGGGCGCCGGGACCGCGGCGGAGGCTGCGTTGGCCGGCCTCGCCGGCCTGGACCGGCTGCTCGCCCCGTGGCGGCCGACGGTGGGGGAGGCGGCGACCCCGGACCTCCCGGACCTCCCGGACCTCCCGGACCTGTCCGACGTGTCGGAGGTGTCCGTCGACGTCCCGGGATCGCGGCCAGTTCTGGTGCTCTCCCGCCGCCCGCCCGATGTCTTCTCCCGGACACCCGTGCCGTCGGTGGAACTGCTCCGGACGTTGTCCTGGACGCGGTCGGAGCCGTGGGAACGTGCTGGTCGGGGCCCCTCTCGGGGGCATTGACCCGGCTGCGTCGACATACCGGCCCGCATACCGGCCACCGGTACGACAAATCGTTTCCCCATGCCAGGGGCGGGGCCGTCCCTGGCAGGTTCCGCCAGATGTCGGCGTTGTTCCGTGCGCGGCCTGTTCTGCCGGCGCGGAACGGCACCGGTTATTCCCCCACTGTGCGCGAGCAGGTGATACTGACGTGTTCGCACGAGGGGGGAGGCGTTGAATGGCGCCGCGGGCCATGGTGGAGCCGGTTGCCTTCCTGAGCTATGCGCACACGGACGACACCGGTCGCGGTCGTCTCACCAGGCTCAGGACGGATCTGGAACACGAGCTCTGCGAGCGCTCCGGCCGGGATATCAAGATCTTCCAGGACCGCAGCGACGTCGTCGCGGGTGACCTCTGGAGATCCACGCTCGAGACCGGGCTGGGCAGGGTCCTGTTCCTGCTGCCGGTGGTGTCTCCCGCGTTTGTGGCCAGTGACGAGTGCCTGCGCGAGTTCACCCAGTTCCTGGCCCTGGAACGCGCCGAGCAGTCCCGGCGCGGCGTGCGCCGCCGGATAATCCCGATCTACTGGTCCGAGGTGGACCTGGCCGGGCTGCTCGCCGCCGCCGAGGAGAACGGCGACGAGGAGCGCGCCGCCATGCTCCGGGTGCTGCGCGATCGCCAGCACCACGGTTCCCGGCCGCTGCGCTCCCTGCGCCCGAGCAGCGGGACGTACGTGCGGGAGGTCGGTCGCCTGGCGCAGGTGATGGCGGACCGGTTGCCCTCGCCACCGAGCCTCGGGCGCCGGCTGACCGATTCGGTGTCCCTCCTCGCCCGCCGCCGCCGTAGCCGTAGCCGGTTGTGGGCCACGCTCGTCGGCGCGGCCACCCTCCTGGCGGTGCTGGTCACGTTGGTGCTCTGGAACATCATCGGAACCGGCGACGGGGGCGGCACCGCCACCGGCCCGGGCACCGGCGGCCCGTGCGGCAGAGCGGCGTTGGAGGCGATGCGGTCGCGCCAGGGCGCGGCCACCCCGAGGAAGTTGCAGTGCATCGGTGTCCGGACGGGCGCGGACGGGGCCTTCGCCGTCGCCGACCCGAACGCCGGTGCCGGCGCGGCGGCGGGCGGGGGCGCGTTGGCGGGCGGGGGCGGCCCGGCGGTAGCGGCGGTGCCCAGTGCCACCGAGCGGAGCGTCGAGGCGGCCTGGCAGCTGATCGTGGCCGAGAACGAGGCGACCGAGCGGGCGGACCGCGAGCGCGGCGCGCCGACCGACCATCTGACAGTCGTGGTGGCCGGCCACCTGAGCTCCGGGGAGGAGACCGATGGGCTTGACAACGTCGAGCTGCTCACCGCGCTGACCGCGATGCGGCGGTTCAACGCCGCGCACCGCGACGGCCCGCTGATGCGGGTGTGGGTCGCGAACCTCGGCGGGGACGCGGAGTTCGCAGCCCAGGCCGGACGCAAGATCAGCGATGCGGCCAGGGGTACCGGGCCGGTGGTTGTCGTGGGGCTCGGCCAGACCCGGGACGACTCGGAGAAGATGATCAATGAGATCGGCCGGACAGGGCTCGCCGGCACCACCGGCGCCTTCTCGGGCGTGCCGATGATCGCCGCCACCCAGTCCGGGACGGACCTCACCGGGGAGCCCGGCTACTTCCGGATCGGCGGATCCGACGACCGGCAGGCCGAGATGGGCCTGTCCTGGGCGCCGCGGGGCCAGCTCGACCAAGTCGTGCCGTTCATCGTCTACGACGAGGCGGACCGCTGGGGCCGGAGCATGTACGACGCCTACACCAGCAAGCTGACCAGCCCCGAGTACGAGTCCCGGTTCCGCGGCACCGCGTTCGAGACCCTGCTCGACAATCGCGTGATCGCCTACTCGACGAATCCCGACACCCCGAGACCGCTGCCCGAGGCGCTGCCGGACCCGCAGGCCAAAATCTGCGGGGACAACCCCGAGATAGCCGGGGTGGAGGTGGAGAACGCACCCCGGCTCATCATCTATGCCGGGCGGACGGCCGAGCTCCCCGAGCTACTCACCCTTCTCATGACGCTGCCCTCGAAGTGCCGGAGCAACGTCCACGTACTGGGTGGGGACGCGCTTTCCGACCTGCGCGACGAGGATGCCTGGGACACCGTCCAGGAGATTCTCGAGAAGGACCGCGCCGACAGGCCGAAGCTCCTGTATTCGGCTTTTGGCCCGGAGGAGCCCCGTTCGGCGCGAACGCTGCTTGAGAACGGCCTCATCGCCGACTTCGGCCCGGCCGAGAGCGAGTTCGGCAGGGTCCGGGCTCTGCTCCCGGAGGAGGACCAGCCCAGGTTCGCGGAGTTCCCTGACTCGGCCGCCTGGTCCCTGTACGACGCCGTCACGCTCGCCGGGCAGGTCGGACTGCGTGCCGGCTCGTGCCGGCGGGATCCGGCCCTGGCCGGGTGCCGCGAGCTGCTGGAGCGGGCGGACGCCGTCCGCGAGTGGTCGCGCCGTCGGCCCGCCGCCGGCTTCGACGGCTTCGACCTGTACGTCGCGCTCCGCGAGGTCTACCAGGGCAGGAGCGCCTTCGAGGGAGTCACCGGGACGTTGCACGACGCCGAGCCCGACCGCGCGCTCGACGTCCCCAACCAGGGCGGCGGTCTGGACCCGACCGGGAAACTGATGGCGGTCTACGAAGTTTCCGCGGAGCCGTCGCGCGCGGTCGTCGAGCTGCACTGCGCCATCCCGGAACCGCGGCTCCCGACCAAGCCGAGCACGCGCTGCGATGACGAGACGTTCGGCCCAGAAGCACCCTGACCTGAACCCAGCATCTTGTACACTCCGCACATGTTCGGTGACGCTCCGGTTGTCGTCCACGTCCGGACCTCCTGCGCCACCGATCTCATCGAGCGGACCCCGGCCGTGTACTCGGCGAGCTCTACAGGGCGCGGAACAGGGCTCGGCAACCGGAAAGCATGATCTCCCTCCGGAGCGCATCCGCGGGGGCCGGGCGCCGCTGCTGGACATCGCCGAGCAGGTCGAGATGCTCGTGGTTCTGCTGCGCCAGATTCGAATTCTGGTCCGGTTCTGGGTGTGGTGGGGGTTAGAAGGGTGGCTGTGTGTCGTGGGGTATTTTCCACCCCGAGGCGGTGTTGCCCGACGGTTCATCACCACCCCCTCCCGTCGTACCGGCCTTGTTCTGCGGTTCGATGTATGAATGTGGGTGGGTGACGAGCGTCGCCCCGAACGGACCCGTCCAGACGAACGTTCCTTCCCGCGGTTGTGTCAGCCGCCAACGGCCGGAGTGCTTCATGCGGTGGTGCTTGCGGCATATCGGCCCGAGGTTCCGGGTGAGCGTCGGCCCGCCGCTCACGTGTGCCACCGTGTGGTCGATGTCCGCGCGTCGCGACGTACGGGCGCAGCCCGGGAAGACACAGCTACGGTTCCGTGCCCGCACGTGCCGGGCCTGGGCCGCGGTCGGTAGGCGCCGGTCCGCGATCTCGACGAGCGTGCCCTGAGGGTCGGCGAGGATCCGCCGCCATGTCGACCCCGGCCGTGCGGCCATCTCCCGGGCCACCGCGGCGGGAACCGGCCCGTACCCGGGAATCTCCCCGGGATCCTCCGCCAACCCCAGCAGCACCGTCACCGGCACCACGACCTGCACCTCACACGGCAGCGGCACCGCATGCGCGACCCGCCCACACAGGAGATCGACGAGGACGTCCGCGCGGATCTGGTCACGGCTGCGGGTGTCCCCGCCGCCTCGGTGCGCGGCGATTCCCTGGGCGATCTGGTCGACCCGCTGGTAGCAGGCGGTCGCCTCGTCGGCGGGCAGCACCGCCGACAGGCAACTCGTCCCGTCCTCCCCCGGCGAGACCCACACCCGCCGTTCCTTCTTCCGGGCCCGCGCGCGTTCGGCCGCCCCAGCCGGGTCCACCGTGTGCACGGCACGACGGCACGCATCCGTGAACGCCCCCCGGGTCGGCCGCGCACCCCCGGCCAGCACACGGGCCTCGACCTGCGCCGCGAGCGGACCGTCGAGCGGACGGACCGCGTTCTCCAACGAACGCGGCCGCTGCACGTCCAGCACCCCGGCCTTCAACGCCTCCACCGCGGCGGGCAGCCGGCGCGCCACCGTGCACGCGAACAGCATCTGACTCGCCGCGGCCTGCGGGGACACCCCCCGCACCGCTGCGACATCCTCCGGAGCGAACTCGTCGGACAGAACCTCCCGGCCGGCCGCCGGGGGCCGCAGGTCGGCGAACTGCGCCAACAGCCCCAGCAGGTCCGCGTTCCCCGCCGCTATCGACCGGACCGCCGCACCGATCCGCACCAGCAGCCCACGCACCCGCCCCTCGAACGTTCTCTCCTGCTCCGGCACGTCAACCGGACTGGAACCGTCCCCGTCGACCTGCACACTCCGCGCGGTATTCATGGCGCCGACACCCACCCCACAATCAGATCGAACACACGTTCGACCATAGGGGTGTCCGGGCCACCCCGACAAGCGCGAACCAGACGAGACCACACCAAGTCCACATTCACCCAGGAAGATTTCTCGTTGCGAACAGGAGGCGGATTAACGGAAAGTCGCATGCCGTTCGCTTAATGCGGTGCCCGCGAGTCGCTTACCGGGTCCGTCGGTGCGATACTTGCCGAGACAGTAAGCGGGACCCGACGATCCTGGCCTTTCTTGCCCTCGGTGTGTCTCGGCTCAAAGAGTTTATCTCCGCATGGGTGAAGCCCTCGCGGTGATTTGCAGCGAATCACCCGACATTCAGCAGGTGTCGGCACTCGTCGCAGAGGGACTCGCTCTGGCAATGCAGTTTCAGGCGGCGCGCATCGGCACGTGCCTTGACGCGATCCTCGCTGCCGCAGCCCCTTTCCTGGACTACGCGGCGGTCACCGATCTCACCGAGAGTGCTTGTGGATAACGTACCGAACGCAACGGCAGACGGGCCCGAGCCGCCTGTCTGATCCGACGGCGCACGCGGCCACCCCCACCGGTCACGACGCACCGGCCGGGCTCGGCCACGACGCCGCCACACCGCTCGGCCCGTCCGCCCCCCGGCTTCGGCTGGCATGCCAGCCGAAGCCGGGCTGATGATGCATGGTGCCACTCTCAGGCGGGTCCCGCGATCGCGCGGAACGCCCCGTCGAGGTCGGCGAGGATGTCGTCCACGCCCTCGAGGCCGACGCAGAGCCTGACCAGGTCGGCGGATACCCCGCTGGTGAGCCGTTCGTCCTCGCGCAGCTGCGCGTGCGTGGTGGACGCCGGGTGGATGGCCAGCGAGCGGACGTCGCCGACGTTCGCCAGGTGGCTGTGCAGCTCCAGCGCCTCGATGAACGCGGGCCCGGCCGCCGCCCCGCCGCGCAGGCCGAACGCGACCACCGCCCCGGTGCCGCGCGGCAGGTAACGCGCCGCTGCGGCGTGCCACGGGCTGGAGCGCAGCCCCGGGTAGGCCACCCAGCCGACCTCGTCGCGCGCGGCCAGCCACTCGGCGACGCGCAGCGCGTTGGCGCTGTGCCGCTCCATCCGCAGCGACAGCGTCTCCAGGCCCTGCAACAGCAGGAACGCGTTCATCGGCGCCAGCGCGGGGCCGAGGTCGCGCAGCAGCCGCGCGCGGGCCCGCAGGATGAAGGCCGTCTCGGGGAAGGCGTCGAGGAACACCAGGCCGTCGTAAGCCGGGTCCGGTTCGGTGAACCGCGGGTAGCGCCCGTTGCCCCAGTCAAACCGGCCGCCGTCAACGATGATCCCGCCGATGGATGTCCCGTGCCCGCCGATGAACTTCGTGGCCGAGTGCAGCACGACGTCAGCCCCATGCTCGAGTGGGCGGGCCAGGTAGGGCGAGGCCAGCGTGTTGTCGACGAGCAGCGGTATCCCGGCCTCGTGCGCGACCCCCGCGACGCCGGCGATGTCGAGGACGTTCCCGCGCGGGTTGCCGATCGTCTCGCCGTAGAACGCCGCGGTGTTCGGTCGGATTGCCGCGCGCCAGGCGTCGAGGTCGTCCGGGTCGTCGACGAACGTGGTCTCGATGCCCAGGTCGGCCAGGGTGTGGCGGAACAGGGCGTACGTTCCGCCGTAGAGCGACGCGGACGACACCAGGTGGTCGCCGGCGGAGGCGAGGTTGAGGACGGCCAGGGTCTGCGCGGCCTGCCCGCTGGCTGTCGCCAGGGCGGCGACACCGCCCTCGAGGTCGGCGACGCGCTGCTCGAGGGCGTCCTGCGTCGGGTTCACCACCCGTGTGTAGGTGAAACCCGTCTCGGTGAGGGCGAACAGACCGGCGGCGTAGGCCGCGTCCGGGAACACGAACGAGGTGCTCTGGTAGATCGGCACCGCACGGGCTCCGGTCGTGGGATCGGGGCGGGTCCCGGCGTGGATCTGCCGGGTCTCGAACGACCAGTCCGGCGTGCCCGCCGCCGGCCGCCCCGGCTCGCCCCTCTCGCGGGGCGCCGGCGTGACGGCCTTCTGGCCTGCCGGCGCGGCGGTGTTCTGGCGGGCCGGGGAGGCGCCGATGGTGTCGGTCACGCGCCGCCTCCGGCCGTCGGCGCCACGCCCGCCGGGGGTGCCACGTCGGCGTAGTGGCGGCGGGCCACCTCGGGATGGCTGCGCAGCCAGCTCTTCAGGGTGTTCGTCCCGTGCTGGGCGAAGATCGGGTTCTCCGGGTCGGGTGGTTCGGCGTCGGGGATCTCCGCGAGGAGGGCATCGGGCAGCGGCATGGGTTCGAGGGTGGCCGACAGCCGTGGCCCGAAGAAGAACGCCACGGACACCCGCTCGTGGCCTGGTGGTGGGCTCACGACCCGGTGGACGGTTGCCCGGTAGTAACGCCGGGTGGCCAGCTCGAACATCTCGCCGATGTTCACCACGAACGCGCCAGGCACTGCGGCGGCCTCGATCCACCCGCCCGCGCCGTCGGCGACCTGCAGGCCGGACGGGCCCGTGGGGGAGCGGGGGGCCGGGTGGGCGCCGTCCTGGCGGGCTGAGCGGACGCCGTCCTGCAGGACGAAGGTCAGGAAGCCGCCGTCCTTGTGCGCGCCGACGCCCTGGCCGATGCCTTGGTCGACGTTCTGGCCGTCCGCGGCGGCGTTGGGCTCGGCGGCGTCGTGTCCGGCAGCGTCGTGTCCGGTGGCGCTGCCGGCAGGGGTCGGCAGGTAGCGCAGCAGCTTCAGGTGGGAGCGGGGCTCGGCGGAGAAGGTCGGGTCCAGGTGGTCGGGCGGCAGCCCCAGCGATTCGGCGAGCGCGCGCACCAGCACCCGCGCGACGCGCCCAAGCTCGGCCAGGTAGACGAGGGCGGCCACGCGCAGCTCCGGCAGCGCCGCCGGCCACTGGTTGGGCCCGTCCAGACGCAGGTAGGGCGGGTCGTCCGGCCCGAGGACGCGGGCCGGCCGCTCGTCGGAGATATCGATCTGCTCGCGGAGGTCCGGCCTGCCCCGGGTGATCTCGTGCCCGAGGCAGGTGTAGCCGCGGAAGTGCGGGGAGTGGACGTTCTCGATCTCGAGTTTGGCGGCGAGCGGCAGGTCGAAGAACGCGCGGCTCACCGCGATGATCCGCTCCGTGAGGCCGGAAGGTACGCCGTGCCCGGTCAGCTGGAGAAAGCCTGGATCGCGGCAGGCCGCGCGCAGCGCGTCGAGGAAGTCCCGGCGGTCGGCACGGCCGTCCGGCGCGGTGTAGTCGCGCAGGTCGAGGACGGGGAGCCGCGCGGCACCCGCGCTCGCGGCGCGCGGACGAGCGGGGGAGTCGGGCATGCGAGCCTCCCTGCTCCGGGCGGGACGCGTCGGCGGGACTTTACTAGCTTTCCCGATCGGAGAAGTAGTTTTTCGTGAAAGGCGAGGTTGTGGGTCTGCGGGACGTTCGGTATTTGGTTGATAACACACGGGAGTGTGGCGTGGGACACGTTGGACGCGTGTTGTCGGCCCGGTATCCGGCGTGTTTCGGTTCGGGCATGTCGACTCCGCTGATGCTGGTGCGTCGGGAGTACATCGATCTGCTCCGCGTCACCTCGGCCGCCTGTACCGGCGGCCGGCCGCTCGGCTAGTTCCCGCCGGGCGAGCGCGACACCTCGCTCCCACGCTCGCGCTGCTCCCACGGGCCGCACGCATCCGTCCGGTGGCGCCCGCCGTCCGGTACATGTGGTCCGGCACCGCCGTGACCCGCACTGCGAGCGGGGCCGCTCGGCCGACGCGCGGCCAGGCCATGACCCGGCGAAGTGGTGGCGGCGCGGCGTGTATCCACGCCATTCCGCTCCGGGCGGGGCATCCTTCTTCCGGCCCCGGGCCGAGGTGCCGAACGGCCACCCGGCCGCGACCAACGGATGTGCGCCGGGGGGCCGGCCAGGCCATGAGATGGGCGTGGCGCACCCCGTGAGGCCCCCCGTCCACGCCGCCGTCCGAGAACCACCCCGAACCAGGCTCCGCCGTGCCACCACCGCCAGAGGGGGACTTCCGCCATGACCGAGTCGAACTGGTCGTTCGAGACGCAGCAGATCCACGCGGGCGCCCAGCCCGATCCGACGACCGGTGCGCGAGCCGTCCCGATCTACCAGACGACGAGCTTCGTCTTCCGCGACACCGACCACGCGGCCGCGCTGTTCGCGCTCGGCGAGCCGGGCAACATCTACACCCGGATCATGAACCCCACCCAGGACGTCTTCGAGCAGCGCGTCGCCGCCCTCGAAGGCGGGGTCGGCGCGCTCGCCACGGCATCGGGGCAGGCGGCGGAGACGCTGGCGATCCTCAACCTGGCCGAGGCCGGCGACCACATCGTCAGCTCCGCGAACCTCTACGGCGGTACCTACAACCTGTTCCACTACACGCTGCCCAAGTTCGGCGTCTCGGTGTCGTTCGTCGACAACCCGGACGACCTTGACGCCTGGCGGGCCGCGGTACGCCCCGAGACGCGGGCCTTCTACGGCGAGACGATCGGCAACCCGCGCGGGGACGTCTTCGACACCGAGGGCGTCGCGGCCGTCGCGCACGAGGCCGGGATACCTCTGATCATCGACAACACCCTGGCGACGCCCTACCTGCACCGGCCGTTCGAGCACGGCGCCGACATCGTCGTGCACTCGGCGACCAAGTTCATCGGCGGCCACGGCACCTCGATCGGCGGGATCATCGTCGACAGCGGCCGGTTCGACTACGGCGCCAGCGGGCGGTTCGCGAACTTCACCACCCCCGACCCGAGCTACCACGGCCTGGTCTACTGGGACGCCCTCGGCCACGGCAGCTACATCGCCAAGGCCCGGGTGCAGCTCCTGCGCGACCTCGGCCCGGCCGTCGCGCCGCTCAACTCCTTCCTGTTCCTGCAGGGCCTGGAGACGCTGTCACTGCGGATGGAGCGGCACAGCGCCAACGCCCAGCGGGTCGCCGAGTGGCTGCGGGCGCGCGACGAGGTGAGCTGGGTCGCCTACCCGAAGCTGGCCGGTTCGCCGTGGTACGAGCGGGCGAGCCGGGTCCTGCCCCGCGGCGCGGGCGCCGTGCTGGCGTTCGGTATCGAGGGCGGTGCGGCGGCGGGCCGGAAGTTCGTCGAGGGTCTGGAGCTGTTCAGCCACCTCGCCAACATCGGCGACGTCCGTTCGCTGGTCATCCACCCGGCGACGACCACCCACTCGCAGCTCACCGACGCCGAGCAGGCGGCGACCGGGGTCACCCCCGACCTGATCCGGCTGTCGGTGGGCATCGAGGGCATCGACGACATCCTCGCCGACCTCGACGCAGGCTTCCGGGCCGCGAAGTCCGGATGACCGACCAGCGTCAGGACGCCGCACCCGCCAGCCAGCCGGCGCCGCCACCACGGCCACCATCGGGTCCGCGGCCGACGCCGGCACCGGCACCGCCGTCGCCGTCGCCGTCGCCGCCGCCGCCGGCGTCGGCCGCGTGGCGCCCCGGCGACCCGGTGGGAGATCGCCGGTTCGTCAGGTCGGCCGGCCCGCTGACCCTGGAACGCGGTGGTTCGCTGCCCGAGGTGACGATCGCCTACGAGACGTGGGGCACGCTCGCGCCCGACGCGGGTAACGCCGTGCTGGTGCTGCACGCGCTCACCGGTGACAGTCACGCCGCCGGCGGCGCCGGGCCGGGGCATCCGACCCCGGGCTGGTGGGGTGGGCTGGTGGGGCCGGGCGCAGTCCTCGACACCGACCGGTTCTTCGTCGTCTGCCCGAACGTCCTCGGCGGCTGTCAGGGCACGACGGGCCCGGCCTCCGCCGCATCAGACGGACGTCCCTGGGGCGGCCGCTGGCCGGAGATCACCGTCGGCGACCAGGTCAGGGCGGAGGCCCTGCTGGCCGACGAGCTCGGCGTGGGCCGGTGGGCGGCCGTCATCGGCGGCTCGATGGGCGGGATGAGGGCGCTGGAATGGGCGCTGGCGTTCCCCGCCCGGGTACGGCGCGCCGTCGTGATCGCCTGCGGAGCGACGGCGACCGCCGAACAGATCGCGCTCTACGCCACCCAGCTCGCGATGATCCGCGCCGACCCGAACTGGCACGGCGGTGACTACCACGACCGCCCGCCCGGGGCCGGGCCGCACGTCGGGCTGGGCCTGGCCCGGCAGATGGGGCAGGTCAGCTACCGCAGCGAGCGCGAGCTGGCCCACCGGTTCGGCAACGCGGTGCAGGCGGACGGCCGCTACGCCGCCGCATCCTACGTCGAGCATCACGGGGCGAAGCTGGCGCACCGTTTCGACGCCGGCAGTTACCTCACGCTGACCGCGGCGATGATGAGCCAGGACGCCGGCCGCGGCCGTGGCGGCGTGCCGGCGGCGCTGCGGGCCTGCCCCGTCCCGGTGACGGTCGCCGGCATCGACAGTGACCGCCTCTACCCGCCGCGCCTGCAGGCCGAGCTCGCCCGCCACCTGGGCACCGAGCTGCGTCTCGTCCCGTCCGCGTCGGGCCACGACGGCTTCCTGCTGGAGACGGCCGCCGTCGGCCAGATCGTGCGCGACGCGCTCACTCCCGCGGCGACGGGCCCAAGGACACCGTCGTCATGACCTGAAGGTGAATCTGTCGGGGCGTCCGACCGTTGTCCGACCGGCGGGTATCACTCCAGCGTGCCCTGCTATCCGATGTAGGGTGGCTGGTTCTCCGTAAAGCAGTGCTCGATCCTGAGCCGCATTACGGGATGGATTTTCAGGGCCGTGAGCTGCTCCTCGGCGTAGTAGTCGACGGAGGCCGCCTCGGCCGTTGGCCGCGGAGTTCCGCCGACGACGGTGGCGTGGAAACACACGGTGCACTGCTGGTGCACCTCGCCGTCGTCGAAGGCGGTGACATGCGCCGGGTCCGTGTAGAGTCCGACGATCCCGGTCACTTTCACCATCAGGCCAGTCTCCTCCCGCACCTCGCGGGCAGCGGCGTCGGCGATGCGTTCACCACAGTCCATGAACCCGCCGGGCAGCGCCCAGTAGCCGTCATCGGAACGCCGGATGAGCAGCAGCCGGCCGGCATCGTCTCGGATGGCGACATTCACTACCGGTGTGAGGCTGTTGGCGGCGGGCGCGTCAGGATCCTGGAAATAATCTGCCTTCGGCACGGCACTCCACATCTTTGGCTGGCGGCTTACCGGCGCGCTGGAGGGGGACGCACGCCACATGGTCACGCGTAGTACGGTACTGCCGCGCGGTATCGGCAGGGCCAGGCCCTGGACCGCCGTGCACGGCATACGGGGGTTGCCATGGGCAGGATTTTTGTCAGCTTTCACGCGGCCGAGGGCGGGGCGCTGGCTGACCGGGTAGTGCGTGCGCTCGAAGCGGCCGGCTACACCGACTACTACAACTATCGGGTGCCGGGGCACCGGACTGCTCCGGGGGCGGCATGGGCGCCGGACATCAGGAGAAACCTTCTGGTGAGCGAGGCGTTCATCGCCATCACGACCCCGAAAGCGCTTGACGAGTGGTGTTCAACCGAGGTCGCGATCTTCCGTGAACGCAAGCCGCGTGCCCCGTTCCTCGAGATCGTCGTGGGCGAGGCCTCCCGACGTGCGCTGACCGGAGCCCTGCAGGGAATCCGGGTCCGCCCGGACAACGAGGAGTCCGTCGCGGCCGCGTTAGCCACGGTGATCGCGTTCCTGCAGGCGCGCGGGGTCGGGACCGGGCCCGGTCGAACCTCGCCCTACCCCGGCCTTGCGGCATTCGGGGAGCGGGACGCCGCGGTCTTCTTCGGCCGGGATGACGACATCGGCAGGCTGGCGGCCGCCATCGAGCCGCGTGCGCACGGCGCCATGGCGGTCGTCGGCCCTTCCGGGGTTGGAAAGTCGTCGCTGGTTCTGGCCGGCCTGGTGCCTCGGCTGCGTGGTATGCCCTCGTCCGCCGCACGGACAGCGCGCTGGCATGTCCTCGGCCCGGTCACGCCGAGCACGGGCGCGGTTCGCGGGCTCGCCGAGGCGCTGTCGATCCAGCGCGCCGAGGTCGGCCTGCCCCCGGTCCCCGCGGCGACACTCGAGGCGCGCATCCGCGCCGACCGCGTTGCTCTGGCCGCCATGCTGGACGAACTCATAGCCGCGGCGTCCGCCCGACCGCCCGGCGGACAGATACGTGTGCTCATTGTCCTCGACCAGGCCGAGGAGCTCGTGTTGGCGGCATCCGAGCCGGTCCGGGGGCGGCCCGAGAAAAGGCCGGATGAGCGGTGGAACGAGTCGTCCGGCGGACGGTCCGACGACCTGTCAGTCCAGCAGGCGGAGGCCGTGGTGCTGACCGAGGCGCTCGTCGAGGCTTCGTACCGCAACGCCTGGCTGGTATACACGGTGCGGTCCGACTATCTCGACGACCTGCTTCGCGGGACGACGTTTCGTGCGCTGATGCAGCAGGCCCATCTGGTCCGTCCTCTGGATCGGCGCGAGTTGCTCGCTGTGGTCAGTGAGCCCGTCCATCAGCTGGGCTGGTCGTATGAGACGGATGCGCTGAGCGCGATCGTCGAGGACGGTGCCCGCGGCTCGCTACCAATGCTGGCGTACGCCTTGGCGCGACTGTGGGACCGGGTCAACCCGGGCGGGGACCGGGAGCCGCGCGCGATCCGCCGGGGCGAGTACGACCGCGCCGGCCGGGTGCAGGACGTGCTGCGCGAACAGGCCGAAGCGGCGCTGGCGGAGGCGCTCGAGCAGATCGGCCGGGCCGTCCTCGGCCGTTCAGGCGCGACGGTCGACCGGCGCGCCGCAGAGCATCGCATGCTCGACCTCCTCAGCAGGCTGGCGTCGGTCGGCCCGGACCGGGGCTTTACCCGGCGGCCGTTGATGATCACGGAAATTGGCGACGAGGAGCTTGGACTGCTAAGGCCGTTCGTCGAGCGCCGAGTGCTGACCACCACCCGGTCGCTGTTTGTCGCCCAGGGCACGGAACAACGGGCTGGGGAGCTCGCGGAACGGGTCCTCGGCATCGCGGACGTCGGCGACAACGCTCTGGAGGTCGCACACGAGAGCCTGTTCGGCGACTGGCCGCGGCTGCGTGCCCACCTCGGTCGGCAGCGTGAGGCCCTGCGGGCCCGCGGTGAGCTGGAGGAACTCGCGGCCGCCTGGCTGGCGGGTGGTAAGCGGGACGAGGACCTCATAGGCCAGTCCCGTGTCCAGTTCCTGCTCGCTGACCTCCTGCCGTCCCGGGACGTGCGGGGCGATCAGACGGTGACGGCGTGGGGATGGCCGAACCTGGCGGACGCACTGGTCACGGCTGGCATCTCCGCTGACGCCGTCCAGCTGGCTGGGCTGTCAATCCAGCGGGTTCTGGGCCGGCTCGTCCAGGAGGCGGTGCTGCTGGAGCGGCCGGAGGACGGCCTGCGTCTTCTAGTCGGCGCGGGAACCAACTCGGACCCCGAGACACTGGCTGTTCAGCTGTCCGCGCCGAGCCTCGAGGGCTGGCGGGCAGCGGTGCACCGAGCCGAGGCTCAGCTGCGGAGCACCAGGCTGCTGACAGACCGTTCCGTCGGCCGTTCCGCGGGTATGTGGGGAGTCGCCTGGTCGCCGGACGGATCGCGGGTGGCCACGGGCTCACGCGATGGCGTCATCCGG
Organism: Parafrankia sp. EAN1pec; assembly: GCF_000018005.1. GTDB lineage: Bacteria > Actinomycetota > Actinomycetes > Frankiales > Frankiaceae > Parafrankia > Parafrankia soli. The sequence continues at coordinate 5,070,626 of NC_009921.1, read as the reverse complement.
ATCTGGGATCTGAGCGCCGGCGACCTCGTCAACGCGTTCGCGCACGGCGAGGACCAGATTGAGCAGGTCGATGGATGGGTGCGTTCGGTTGCCTGGTCACCGTCCGCGGATCTGGTGGCATCCGCCTCGACCGACGAGACGACACGAGTGTGGTCACTTGACACGGGGCGAGAGGTCCGGTCGTTCCGCCTGCCGGACCGTCCCTGGGCAGTCCGGTTCAGCCCGGCCGGCGACCAGGTGCTGACCGCCTGTGCCTCGGGCCATGCGGTGCTCTGGTCCACCGAGCGGCGCAGTCGTCGCCCGGACTACGAGCTTCTCAGCAAGCCATCCGAGGCGGCCACGGCGGAGGCCGGTCCGACCGAGGGGGGCCAGTCTGATGGAGGCTCTCGGGGTGGGGGCCCTCGGAGCCGGTCGGACCCGGAACGCGGCATCCGAATCTGGGACGCCGACATCGTGACCGGGGACGTCACGCGGATCGCGACGGCCTGCGAGGACGGGGTGGTCGATCTGTGGACCCTGCCCTCGGATCGGGACGCCGATGTCCCGGCGCCCCGCCGCATCGCGGCGCATCCCGGTGTAACCGTTCGGTCTGTGCGCTTCAGCCCGGGCGGCGGGCGGATTGCGACCGCGGGGCAGGACAACATCATCAAGGTTTTCGAGATCGAAGGCGGAGTCGAGCTGCGCCGGATGTCCGGCCACACGGACCAGGTCCGCAGGGTCGCGTGGTCACCGCTCGGCAATCGGGTTGCCAGCGCGTCGGCCGATACCTCCATCGGAGTGTGGGACGTCCATTCCGGCCGGAGGGTCCTCACTCTGCGCGGTCACCGGCAGGGCGTCTGCGACGTGGCCTGGTCCGCCGCCGGCGACCAGCTGATCTCCGTCTCGGACGACGGGACCGCTCGGGTGTGGAAAATCGGCGCGGTCGAGACGGCGTTGGTCCTGGTCGGGGCGCCGGCCAGTGCGATGGACCGGTCACGGGTCACGGGTGAAATCGCGGTGGCCGTTGCCGCGGGCCCGACCAGCGCTACCGGCAACAGTTTTGATGTCGTCGTGCTGCGGCCGGACGGCACGCGGACGCGGACGCTCTCCGCCGCGCACCGGAACACGATTCGGTCTGTGTCGTGGTCTCCGTCAGGCACCCGGCTGCTGACCGCGTCACGGGACAACACCGCCCGGATCTGGCGCGTCGACAACGTGGACTACGCGCTGGAAAACACGCTGTACGCCCGCGAGGGCGTGGAGGACGCCCGGTGGTCGCCGGACGGCGTCGAACTGGTCACCGCTGCCCGCGACCGGGTGGTCCGTAGATACCGTGCCGACGGTGAGTGGCTCGACCGGGACGAGCGGCGCCCGCACCCGAACTTCCTGCGAGCGGTGGCATGGCACCCGAGCCGTCCCGAGTTCGCATTGGCGGCGGAGGACAACCGGCTCACCATCAACACCGCGGAGGCGACCGTGGACGAGCATCGCACTGACAAGGTGCTCACCTCCGTTGCCTGGAGCCCGACCGGGGAGAAGCTCGCCCTTGGCGCGACAGACGGCACGGTGCTGGTGCTCGGCGCCGCGGACGGAAGGATAGCCGGGGAGCTGCACCGACTCGTCGGTCATGAAGGTGAGATCAGTACGGTCGACTGGTCCACGGACGGCGAGCGCATCGTCACCTCGTCCGCGGACCACACGGCGTCGGTATGGGACTCACACACCGGAGCACGGTTGACCTCGCTGGTCGGGCATACTGGCCCGGTTGTCGGGGCGGTGTGGGCCGTCGATGACGCCAGCACCACGAACATGGTCGTCACCACCGCGTCCGCCGACGGGACGATTCGGACCTGGGACGTCTCCGATATCAGGCGGACGCCGCTCAGCGGCCTGCCGGACACGGAGCCCGGCGAGCCCTCGGCCCACGCTACGGACCAGCTGATACGCGACGCGCGCGTGCGCCTCGGTCGATAGGAGTGCCACCTCGTCCGCATCGTTTTTTACGGGGGAATGTTGCAGGGTTGGAATGACGCCGCGGGCGTGAGTGTTGGCTATTTCATTTCCTACGCGGGGTCTGACCGGTTGTGGGCGGAGTGGGTCGCGGCTGAGCTCGAGACGGCAGGTGAGACCGTGGTGCTGCAGGCGTGGGACGCGGTTCCCGGCGAAAACATTGTCGTCTGGATGAGCCGCTCCATGGCGGCGGCTCGGCGGACCATCGCGTTGTACTCGCCCTCCTATTTTGAATCGAGCTGGTGTACGGCGGAGTGCACGGTGGCGTTGAGTCGGCAGGTGCTGCTGCCGTTCAAGGTAGCGGAATGCGACCCGCCCGCGGTGCTTGCCGCAATCGGGCACATCTCGCTCCACGGGGTGGACGAGGCCGCCGCACGACGGAAACTGCTGCGAGCCGCGGGCCTGGAGGAGACCCCACGGAGGTTCGACGGTCGATTTCCTGGCGGGTCAGCGCGCCGGGCGAGCGCGGGGAACGATGCCGACGAAGCACCTGTCGTGCCGTTTCCTGGGTCCCTGCCCAAAATGTGGAATGTGCGTTGGCGCCGTCCCACGTGGTTCGTGGGTCGGGACGCGATGCTTACGGGCATGTACGACAGGTTTCGGGCAGCGGGTGTCGACAGAGTCAGCTCCCAGGTGGTGATCGGGATCGGCGGAGTCGGGAAGACGCAGCTCGCGGTCGAGTACGCCTACTGTTTTGCGGCCCGGTACTCACTGGTCTGGTGGGTGGATGCGGCTGCGTCGGCGGCGGTGGTGGAGTCGTTCCACGGGCTGGCCGACGCGCTCCGGTTGCCCGACGACCCCGATGTTGAACGGCGGGCCAGGCGGGCACTGGCATCGTTGCGTGACCGGACCGGCTGGCTGGTCGTGTTCGACAACGTCGAGGACCGTCACCTGCTCGCCGACTGGTGGCCCGTCGCCGGCCGGGGAGACGTCCTGGTAACGGGCCGTAGTCGCATGTTGGGAGAGTTCGGCGAGATACGCACTGTCGTACCGTTCTCACCCGACGAGGCGGCGTCGCTGCTGCGGTGCCGCGCCGACCACCTCTCGGAGTCCGACGCCCTACGCGTTGCAGAGGTGCTCGGCCACCTTCCGCTCGCCATCAGCCAGGCCGCGGCCTACCTCGCCACGACCGGGGTCAGCGCCGACGATTACCTCGAGCTGGTCGCGACAGCTGTGTCGACCGCGTTCGCCGACAGCCCGTCCGACTACCGGGCCGGCCTGCTGGGCTCGGTGGCCACCGCGATGGACCGGCTCGTGCGCAACGACCCACCGGTTGCGCAGGCACTGCGTCTCGCGGGGTTCCTCGCTCCAGCGCCGCTGGCATCACACGTACTGGACGCCGTCACGGCGGCGGTTCTGCCTGAGCTGCCACCGGTCGTCGCGAGGACCCGGGTACTTCGCGGCATCGACACGTCCGCGCTGGCGCAGGTCTCCAGCGGGACCTTCGAGCTGCACCGGCTCACCCAGGCCGTGCTGCGCGCCCAACTCGCCGTCGTGGACCGGGAACGGACGATCGCGCAGGCCACGGACGTCCTGCTCGCGGCGGCGCCGGCCGACGCTGGCGACCCCGCTACGTGGCCCGTGTTCGCTGAACTCGCGGCGCATGTGCCGGTGCTGTTCCGGTATGTGGACGGCGGAGGCCGCCCGGCGTTGCGTGAACTGGTGCTGGCGGTCGTCGACTACCTGACGAGGACCGGCCAGCACGCCGCGGCGGTCCGTCTGGCGGGCACGGCGGTCGACACGTGGACGCGGCTTGGCGGGCTGGACAACCTTGATCGGCTCGCCGCCGCGCACCGCCAGGGCGAGGCGCTACGCGGGGCAGGGCGCTTCGGCGAAGCCGAGGTCGTCGACCGCGACACCCATGCGCGGCGCCTGCGGGTCCTCGGCGCCCAGAACCGGGAGACGTTGCGTTCAGCGGGCGCGGTCGGACTCGACCTGCGGGGTGTCGGGGACCGGGCCGGTGCCCGTGACTGGAACACCGCGGCGCTGGCTACCGCGCGTGCCGTCCTGGGCGGTGATGACCCGCAGACGCTGGAGATCGCCGGCAGTCTTGCCCTTGACCTGCACGGTCTCGGGGAGGTAGCGGCGGCACGTGAACTTGATGAGGAGGTCCTCGCCGGGCGACGTGCCGTGCTGGGTGAGACTCACTGGCAGACTCTGTCGTCGGCCCGCAACCTCGCCCGAGATCTGCGCGCTCTCGGCCTGCAGGAGCAGGCCCGCGACCTGGCGCAGTGGACCTTGGAGACCTCGCTTCGGGTACTCGGGGCGGACCACCCCGACACACTGCTGGCCGCCAGCAGCCTCGCGGTGCTGCACTACGTCCTCGGCGACCTCGAAGCGGCCCGTGATCTGCACCAGGACTCGCACAGCAGGTCGAGTCGGGTCCTTGGCCCGGACCATCCGCATACTCTGCGCATCGCGAACAGTCTCGCCGTTGACCTGTTCCGGCTCGGTGACCTGCAGGCCGCGCACGACCTGCACCGTGACACCTTCGACCGGCTTCGCCGCGCCCTCGGTGACGACCACCCGGAAACCCTGCACGTGGCCCACAACCTTGCCCGGGACCTGGGCGGGCTCGGCCGGTACGACGATGCCGTCCGACTCCTCGAGGACACCCTCCGCCGCCGCAGATCCGTGCTCGGATCCGAACACCCTGAGACCCGCCGCACCGAAAGACGCCTCGCCAGAACTCGCGGCAGGTGACCCCACCGTTCGAACTCCTGGAACGGCACAATCGCATGGTTGTCCGCTCCTTGGACCGGGGGACGAAGGAGTCGATGTTCGGCCGCTGCCTGTTGCGGATAGGGAGCTGTTAGGATGACCCACGGTGACTGTCCGGCCGGCATTTACGGGGAATGCCGACGGCGGTACGGCTGGGGGATGAGTGCGGTTCACTAAGGGTGCGCAGCGTCTGGTGTGCTCGCCGAATATCGACGCCATCCCGCATGTGATTGGCGTCGGTGCGGCGCTTCTTGCTCTCGCGTTGATCGCGGCGGTTTTCCTGCCGGCTGAAGCTGATTCCTCGGAGCCTGTCGTGTACAGCGGTTCCGCATGGCTAGTGAGTACTCGGAAGGGCGAGATCGTCCGGGTCAACGGCCTGGCGGGTCGGGTTGATGCCGCTCCGGTCGGGATCACTCGCCCGGGAGACGCCGTTCAGGTCGTCCAGACGGACGATCTTGTTCTCGTAGCCGCGAACGCCTACCTGTCCAGCATCGATCCACGGCTGTTGGCCCCGACCCGGGGCGCAAGCCTGCAATCGGCCGGGGCCAGGATTCTCGCCACAGGGAAAAGGGCATATGTGCTCGATCCTGCCAGCGAGACTGTCTACCGGCTTGATCCTCGGACACTGCGACCCGCCGGTCCGATGGTTGCCCTGCCTGGCCGCGCGGGTGACACGGCGCTCCAGGAAGGCGGTGAACGGCTCTGGGTGGCCCTGCCCGACCTGGGCGCCCTGACGCTCGTCGAGAACGACGTGGCCGGTATGCCAGTGCCGGCCGGAGCACCCGGGCCGCATCTGGTGTTCGCCCGGGTGGCCGGCCAGACCTGGGTTCTTAATGGCAACGACGGGACCGCGGGACAGCTGCGGGCCGACGGCGCCACGAGCCGCCGAATACAGCTCGGCGCCGACTACGAGGGCACCGCGCTGCTTCCCGCCGCGGGGGACAGCCCGCTGCTGGTTTTCGCCCTGCCAGGTTCACGCCGGCTCGCGGTGCTCGAACCCGGTCGCGAACAGCCTCGGATCGAGAGCATTCCGGTCGCGGTCGGGCCGCTGGGCGCACCACTCGTCGCCGACGGGCTGGTCTACGTCCCGGATGAAGGCAGCGGACGCCTCGCTGTATACGACCTGGCACGCCATGAGTTCAAATCGCCCATCTCGGTGACGGCGACCGCCGCCACCGACCTCGAGCTCTTCCGGGCCGGCGGGATGGTGTGGGCCAATGCCATGTCTACGCCGGATGCGGTGGCAGTGTATGACGGAGTCGTCCACCGAATCGTCAAGTACGGGGAACCGGCGGCACCCCCGATCGCTCCGTCGCCGACCAGAACACCTGCCGCCACCGCTCCGCCGAATCCGAATCCGAATCCGAAAACACCGGCCAGCGCGATCCCCACGCGTTCGGTGCCTGGTACGCCGTCAGCGGGGCCGGCTGCGGGCGGCGCCGGCCCGTCATCCGCAACACCTCCAGCCCGGGCCACCTCACCCGCCCGGGGTGGCGACGCCGGGCCCTCCGGTGAGGACGGAGCGGACGACGCGGCCACCGGCCCGCCCGAGAGAGTCCCCGACCTCACCGGCGACGACTCGACGGACTCGGCGCGCCGGCCGGGCGAGAACGGTGGCATTCCGATCACTCGTCGGAATGGGCCGTATACGCACCAGACCGCGTTTGGTCGGGTCGTCGTCGAGGCCGGAAACGGCTACGTGGATGTTTCGTGGGAGCTTCCGGCTGGCGAGGGCGGCCCAACCGACCTCGCGTGGATGGCCGGTGCCCGGGGTGGCGGTGGTGCCGGCAACGGCGGGCCGCTGCCGCCCGGCAGCACCTCAACGCGCTTCAACGTCACCTACACCGGCGACACGCCGACCCTGACTTTCTCATCGGCCGCGAACACCTTCTCCTTTGATATCCGGGCCTGGGAGCTGTGTGACTTCTGCAACTACGGACACCCCACCTATACGGTGCCGCTTCGCGACGCCCCACACGGTACCCCGATCGGGACGGCGCTTCCTCCGGTACCGGACGGGCAGATGGGAAATCAGGTCGAACTGCACTGCGTGGCGGAATCCACCGTCGAATACGCTGACCCGGTCTATCCCGGTCGGGTTGGCACATTCGCCTGGTACAAGATTACCTATCAGGGGGCCACGGGATATGTGCCGACGAACTATATCAGCATTCCCGACACTGGGATGGAACCACGATACGCGGTGCGTCCCTGCTGACCCGTGGTCCGTTCGGAGGGCGTTATGAGCAGTATGGAGACGCGGATTTCTGCCGAGATGTTCGCGGAGAATTTCAGTGCTGCGGCGGATAGTGTTGCGAGCGTGATCAAAGGTGACGGAACGGCGGTTCGACGTGGTCTGATATGTCTTTTCGCTGGCGGGCACCTGCTGGTGGAGGGGCCGCCTGGTCTGGGAAAGACCACCCTGGTGCGCTGCCTTTCCGCTGTGCTGGGCCTGCAGTTCCGGCGGGTCCAGTTCACGCCCGACCTTCTTCCGTCGGACATTACTGGCACTGAAGTCTTCCATCCTGACACCAGGAAAGTTGCTTTTAGCAAGGGTCCGGTGTTCACTCATCTTCTGCTGGCCGACGAGATTAATCGAGCATCACCGAAGACCCAGTCGGCGTTGCTTGAAGTGATGGCGGAACGCCAGGTCACGGTGAGCGGAGTCTCATGGCCGATCGATCCACCATTCCTCGTGCTCGCGACCCAGAATCCAGTGGAGATGCGGGGGACCTATCCGTTGCCTGAGGCGCAGCTTGATCGCTTCTTGCTCCGGGTTAAGATCGAATATCCGGATCTTCCCGCGGAGATTGCCGTGTTGAGTAACCATCGAGCGGGTCTCGTACCGCAGGACTGCCGTGTGGTGCTGAACCGGACGGATGTGCTGCGGATGACAAGCTATGCCCGGTCTGTGCACGTCGACCACGAGGTCACCGAATACATCGCCAGAATCGTCCGGGCGACCCGGTCGGCGGAGGGCGTCGTGCTGGGCGCGAGCCCGCGGGCCGGGACGGCCCTGCAGTCCGCCGCGCAGGTACTGGCGGCGGTGCAGGGCCGGGCATTCGTCACGCCGGCGGACGTCAAGGAACTGGCGGTTGACGCGCTGGCACACCGGGTGATCCTCGCACCGTCTGCTCGGTTCGACCAGACGAAGGCGGAAGACGTGATCAGCCGGATCGTGGGTTCGGTTCCAGCGCCCGGCTGGCGGCGGTGACCCCTGGCTCGAGCCGTCGGTCGGGCACCACGGGGTCGGTGATCGTCACATCCGTCGGTCGCCAGGCGGCTGGCGGCGTGGTCATCCTCGCGGGCGTCGCCGGACTTCTCAGATCGGTCGAGATCTCGGTTCTCGCCATCGGTGGGCTGCTGCTGTTTCTCGCTGCGGCTCACGCGGTTCGCGGACGCCCTACCGCGGAGCTGTCGCTGACACCGACACCGCCGACGGCCACCCGCGGCGAATGGGTCACGATCACCGTGTCCGCCCAAAGCCCGCGAGACAGCCGATCGCAGGGAGCGGACGTCGAACTGGTCCGGCTTGGGCCGGCGGCAACACGGGTGCGGCTGCCAGCCCTGGCACCTGGTGCGAGCTGGACGTGTGACGTACGCATCCACGCGCTGCAACGTGGCGTGCACCGGCTGAGCCCCGCGACGCTGCGCCGGGGCGACCGGTTCGGTCTACTGCTCCGATCCGAGCCCACGGGTGGTGGAGAGGCCGTCGTCCGGGTCTATCCGGAGATCCTTGACCTGCAGACGCCGACCTCCGACCTCGGGATGATCGAGAACGGGGTGGCGCGGCTACTCGATCATGGGACGGAGTTCCACGGGCTTCGCGCCTATGTACAGGGCGACGACCTCCGCCAGGTCCATGCCGCCTCCAGCGCCCGCACCGGGCGGTTGCTTGTCCGGGAGAACGCTGACGACTCGGTCTCGTCGACCTCCTGGGTCCTGTTCGACGATCGTCGGAGTTCCTACCCGGCTGATGCTGATGGTGATCAGGCGTATGAGGACGGACTCACCTGCGCCGTGTCCATTGCCGCCAGCGCGGTGCGCGCTGGCTCTGGCGGTGCCCTCGGCACGCTGTCCGGCCGTACGGTGACGCACTACGGGGACCCCGCTGATCACTGCCGGATTCTCGACATGGCGTCGGAAGCGGATCCGGTGGTCACCGGAGACCCCGCGGCCGGCAGCCGGGTCGCGCGGTTCCTCGCCACAGTGCGCGAGAGCGCCACGGTGTGGACCGCGGGGACAGCGGTGGTGGTGACCGGAACGGAGAGCCCGGACGCCCTCGATGTGGCAGCCGGCCTGACTGGTCTGTGTGCGCCGGTCATCGTCGTGCGGGTTGGACGTGGGCCGACCTCGGTGCGGATGACTCCTGAACCAGGCCTGCTCATTCTCTCCGTCGGCGACACCGAAGAAGTCGTCCGGGCATGGCCGCGGCTGTTGGGCGCGCTGACCGGGCAGGCGCGGTGGGTTGGGTGAGCGTGACCTGGAGGGTAGCGGCCCTACGACGACTGGAGCGGCTCCGGACTCTGCGGATCGTCTCACGGGGGCGTCCACCGCGGGCACCGGAGTCCAACCAGCCCCGCTTGGCCACGCCCCTCGCCCTGGTGGCCCTGGGAGCCCTCGTCGCCGCCTCCGGATTCCGCGGTGCCTTCGAGCTGACCGCGCGTGTCGCTGTGCCAGTCGGGCTTGCGGCTGTCCTGCCGCCGTTGATAGCCGCCGTCATGGCTGTGAGCACCCCGGCCCGGAAGGTTTGGCTGACGGCCGCGACGTCCACCGCCGCGTGGCTGGCCGTCCTCGTCCTGACCGTTTTCGGACCGTCCGGAGCATGGTTTCCGGCCGGTCTCGTACCCGATGCGCTGGCTCATGGGTTGGACCGGTTGTTACAGATCACACTGCCCGCACCGCCGCGAGCTGATCTGCTGGCGGTGGTGGTGACACTGATCTGGCTCGCCGCCGCGTCCGCGTCCATGCTCGTCGCCGCGGGCACCGGACGGGACACGCTGACCCCGGTGGCCCCGATCGCAATGCTTTTTGTCGCGGCGACCCTGATCAGCCTCCCCGGCCCTGGTTCACACGTCTCGACCGCGTCCGTCCTGGTCGCGGTGTTCGCGCTCATCGCAGCCGTCAGCCGACCGTCGGCCGGGCGGTGGGACCGGGCCGCCGGACCGGCACCGGTGGCGGGTGCGCCGCCGGCGGCCGGCGCGTCGCCTGCGCAGCGGCGGGCCCACGGAACTGGGCGGCGGCCGTCAACGAAGGCAGGAAGCCTGCGGCACCTGGTCGCGGTCCTCACCATCACCTGCGTTGCGGCTGGCTCGTTCGGTCTGGCCTCCCTGGTCACCTTGCTGGACCCCGATCCGTTCGACGTCCGCGAGTACCGGTCGCCGCCGGCGCGGACCGTCCAGCAGGTTGACCTACTGGCCCTCGTTTCAGCCTGGCAGGCCGAGCCCCGGACCCGGCTGTTCACGCTGGAGGCGACCGATGCGTTGATCGAGGGCGCTCCGCCGGACCGAATGCGTCTCGCCGTCCTGGACCGCTACGACGGCAGGAACTGGAGCAGCGCGTCCCGCTACATCCCGGCGGGCCTCGCTGTTCCAGCTCCGGAGGATGTGGATGGACCGGTAGCCAGACACACGCTGACAATCGATCGTCTGAGCGGCCCCTACCTGCCGGTCCTTGGTTGGCCGACCCGGCTCGACGCGTCCGGGCTGCGCGCCGGGCGGCGCACCAGCGCGCCGCTCGCGGTCGACCTCGAGAACGGTCTCCTTTCCGCGGACGCGCGCCTGGAGCCGGGCCGGACGGTGGAGATCACGTCGATACTCGGCGCCGCACCGACCCTGCGTGAGGCCGGCGAACGGCCGGTCGACCCGATTGCCGAACCCGTTCTCGCTCTGCCGGGTAACGTGGCGCCGCCGGGCGACCTGACGGCGATCGCGCAGAAGGCATCGCGGTTGGCGGCCGTCCCAGGTAAACGAGCTTCGGTACTTGCGGATCTGCTGGCCCAGGGTCGGAAGCTTGATCGGACCGTGATCTCCGGCAGCTCACTCGGCGATGTCGAGGCGTTCCTCGGGGCGAGCCGCGTTGGTGGCGACGCGCTGTTCGCGACCGCGTTCGCACTGGCAGCCAACACCATCGGCCTCCCGACCCGGCTGGTGATCGGGTTCGACCGGCCCAGTTCGGCATCTGACGGTGCTGTCCACGCCGGTGACGTCCGTGTCTGGCCGGAGGTGCGGTTCGCCGAGGTCGGCTGGGTTCCGGTGGATCTCGGCTCGAGCTCGGCCACCGGTACCGGCGAGACGCCGCTACCGTCAGCCGGGACTCCTGATACAGGCGTGCATTCGTCCACGCCGTCCACGCTCAGTCCGCCCGCGAATGGTGTGCGGGTGGCTCCACCGCGTACCCCGCTTCCCCGGCCCGACCGCCCGGTGTGGGCCATGATTATAGCGGTGATTGTCGTCGTCCTCGGCCTTGCCGTTACCGGGGCGTGGTGGGCCACCAGGGCGGAACGACGGCGCCGACGCGCCCGTTCCGAGGCGTCGCCCCGCCGTCGTCTGATCGAGGCATGGTGGGACGCGGTCGAGACGATGGGTGGTCGGCGCCGTACGGTCCTGTCCTCCGACACCTGCGCCGAGGTCGTGCGCGAGGCTCGGGAGGTCTACGGCGAGCGTGCCGCCGAGCCGCTCGCCGAACTCGGCACGGACGCCGCGAGGGCGCTCTTTTCCGCGAGTGATCCGCGACCTGCGGAGGCGGACCGTGCGTGGGACCTGAACCAGCGCTTCCGTAAGCGCCTGCGGACCGAGCGCCGCCGTCGGCGCCGTGCCGCGGTGCGCGCAGCACCACGGCACCTCAGCCGGGCGCTGCGCAGGGCCGGCGCGCAGGCACGTCGGCGATGAGTCGGCGCCATTCGTCGGCGCTCAGCAGGTCACCGACCTCGGCGCACAGATCGTCAACCAGAGCATCCTGACTGACAGCCCACCACGAGACCGTGTCGTCCTGCGTGACACCGACACGCATTCCGGCGTCGTCACCGCCGGTGAACCGTAGCTCGGTGACAGGCCTGTCGGGCAGGGCAGTGAACTCAACGTAGAGGGCAGGAGCCTGGATGTCCCGCAGGTCCCAGAGCCGCACGGTGCCGTCCGTATCCGCGACGGCCAGCATGTCGCCCTCGTCGTCGAGCGCTAGTACCTCTCCGGCCGTCGGGACGGTGGAGACTGCCGTGAGGCGATCCTCGTGCACCTCCCACAGCTGGATGGACCGCGGGCCGTCCGTGACCGGTGCGGCGTAGATGCGCCCGTTCGCGCTGAACGTTCCGGGAATAGGCGCGTAGCGTGCGCCCGGGGCCCCCGGGATCTGCGCGCCGAACGCCTCGTATCGGCCGATGTGGACCAGTGCATCCTGGTCGTCCAACCCGAAGATGTCGATCGCGTTGACGGTGTTCGACATGGCCAGCCGCCTGCCGTCATCGCTGATCGATGGTGGCACCGGTGATGACCTGGACGGGAGATTGATCGTTCCCGTGCGGCGCGGATGCGCCGAGTCCGAGTAGTCCCACACCCCGAAACTCACCGTCGTGGAACTGTCGTCCATTATCACCGCCAGCGTCCCGTTCCGGCTCGAATGGCGCTCACCCGATCTGACCGATCGGTAGGACATGCCCGGGTCCGGCTTCCGTGGCTCGGCCTGCTCGATCTGGACCCGGCCAAGCCGGGCCGGGTCACGGATGTCGATAAGGCGGACCGCGCCGCCCGGTTCCGCGAAAGCGAGCAGATCGCCCTCCGTACTCAGGACTGCGGTCGCGCCGTGTGCCTCGCCCAGATCGGGTATCGGCCGGGCGACCAGCGCACCTGCGTCGTTCGCGGGCGTTGACCAGACACGGACACCCCGGATGTCCGGCGCGGCGCTGACGACTCCGCTGTCACAGGCCGCTGCCAGCGGGCTGTCCTGTGATGCACCCAGCGGAGACGCGGCCCGAACCAGGGTGCCGGCACCGACATCGAAGACCTGCGGGCCCGAGACGACGACCCGGCCGCCGGTGGTGAAACAGGCGACACGGTCGGCGAAGCCGTCCCCGTCGAGATCCTGGCGGTCATCGGCGTAGATGTCGGTGTCGCGCGTCCCTGGCAGGGTGAGCGGGCCGCCTGTGATCATGCTCGTCGGACCGACGTCCCACAGCATGGTGGCGCCTGCGTGAACGACCAGACGCCCGCCCTCGGGTGCGACATCGACTGAGGTCACATTCCCGCCGTCCATTGTCAGCACAGGCCCCCCAACGGGGTTTCGCCCCTCGACGCCAACCCAGGCCTGCAGCGAACTCGTAGCACTGTCGATCTCTCTGCCGGGGCTCGTTGGATCGGAGGCGACCGAGCGAATCTGGGCGCTACCAAGCACCAACTGGTTCGCGGCTCCGAAATCCAGCGCCGTGAGCGGCCCGAGGCCCGGCCGGAGAACGTTGACCTCACGCGCGGCGACGGCGTCGGCAACCGACCAGATCCGGGCCGTATGATCGTCGCCCGCAGTCGCGAAAAGCCGGCCGTCGGGGCTGAAGGCGACCGCGTTCACCTTGCCCCGGTGGCCGGTGACCGTCGCGGCGACACGATGGGTGGCAAGATTCCAGAGCCTGACGACGTTGTCGGTCGTGGCGGTCTCGACGATCGCGAGGAGGCGACCGTCTGGACTGAGGCGCAGTCCCCCCACCGACCGGGCATCGATTGTTCCCGGCTCCCGGCCGGCCGCCATCATGGCGCTCCGCGCGGTGGCTGTCGGAGCGACGTCGTAGGCGGCCAGGCTGATCTGTCTCGCCGTGTTCGGCGAGGTCTCAAGCAGGGCGCGGGCAGTCTGGGCAAGCTGCTCGGAGCGTGCTACCGCACGCTTCTGGTCCGCGTCCGAACGCTGCCGGCCCGCCTCCTGCCGTAGCGCCAAGAGGATCACGACGAGGCTCAGAATACCTGCCGTGGCCGTCGCCGAAATGACTCTCAGCCAGCGCCGCTTCCGCTTCTTCTTCCTCTCCTCGCGTATCTTTGCCTGGTCGAGCTCATCCTTGTCGACATTATAAAGGCGTGCCGTGATCTCGCCCGCGCTCGCGGCGAATTCGTCATGGCTGGTGATTAGGGACGAGGCATTCTGGTCCCATTCCTCGCATTTCTGTCTCTGGCTCTCGAACTCTCCTATCTCTTCTTCGGTCGCGTTCTGGGACAGTCGGCCCGGGCGGCTGGGGCGTCTGCCGTGCTTTTTGTGCAGTGAGCGGATCACTGGCTTGACGGACAGGTAGTTGGGGGAGAGCTCCAGGGGTGTGTGTCGGGCGTCCCCGGTGCTGTCGACGCGCTCGGGAAAGTAGAACGCACGGAGTGGGCCGGGGAGCGACGTGCGAAGATCCTCCCCGGCCAGGACGACAAGGAGTCGCTCGAACCGGTAGTCCCTCCGCTGCCACGCCTCGATCTCCAGCCGTACCCACCTGGAATGGACGACGTCCGGTGAGGCCACCAGCACGAAGTATTCCGAGCGATCGAGAGCCTGCTCGATGGCCGCGGCGAGCCGTGGAGCGGTAGTTAGTTTGGTACGGTCCCGGAAGACTCTCGGGCTCTTCAGTCGGGGGTCCGGAGAAACATGCGAGGCGATTGCGCGTTCTAGTTCCCGGGCGATCGCGACGTCTGCCTCGGTGTAGGAGATGAAAGCATCGTAGTGATGTGCGGAGCCGGCTCGCCCCCAGTTCGATGAAACGCTCATCCGGTTCCATCTCACTTCGGGATCGCCGTGGATCCGAAGGATGGGAAAAATATGGTCAAGGAATCCCCCCAGGGCCCCCGGGCTGCCATCGGCGGCAGCATCCCCAGACGACGTCGCGGGACTATATCAGGCTGCTTCCCGTAAGACATCGACGCGGTGGCCGCGCCGCGAGGCGAGTATTTCGAGTAACGGGCGCTCGTGGTGGCATGCGCGCGAGCGCCACACCGCCGTCCAGGAGCCGAATGCGGTGGGGCGGGCATCTGAATCCGATGATGGGCCGGGCCGGGCCGGGCGATCATCGCTGTGACCCCCAGTTGGTCGATCAACCGTCCCCCGGCCGGGCGGTGCGTGATCCCCGACGGCCGTGGCTGTCCGTGAGCGTGCGACGATCGCCACGCAGAGCGGCGGCTTCGGTGACCGCGCTGTGAACGCGTAACTGCACAGCCGCCCACGCCACGTGGCGGCCGGCGGAGGGGATCCGTGTCGACGATCGTGATCGGCCCGGCAACGGACCGCTGGGGCCGGTACCGGTTACCGTCGGCGGCCCTCGCGCTCGGCGCGGTGGCGGGCGGTCTCGCCCTCGCCGCCGGATGGCCGTACTGGCGTGCCGAGCCCGCGGCGGCCGCGGTCAACGCCTTCGTGACCGGCGGGTTCGTCACCTCCGGGATCCTGCTCGCCAGCCTCGCCGTGCTCCGCCGCACCGCTCTGCTCGCCGTCGCGGCCGGGCTGTGCTGGGCCGCCACCTGGCTGCTGTGTCGGGAGGTCGGACCGCTGCCGGCGATCGGCCTGTTCGCGAACGCGCTGTTCTTCGTCGTGCTCGGCTGGGGGGTGCTGCTCTACCCGGACGGGCGGCTCACCGGACGGGCGGACTGGTGGGCGGCCATGGCCACCACCGTGGTGTTCGGCCCGCTGGCCGTGGTGGCGATCATCGTGGCCGAACCGGAGTGGAACGGGTTCGCGCCGGACGTCCGCTGGCCGTCCCTGCTGCCCGACGAAGCCGTGTTCGGGTTCGTCAGAGACCTCTACACGGTCATCAACCCGGTGCTCGCGGTGGTGTTCGTCGGCCTGCTCGTGCGGCGCTGCGCCCGGCTCTACGGGCTGGAGCGCTCGCTGATCGCGCCCGCGCTCGCGGTGCTGGGCGTCGTCGTGCTCTGCCTGGCGGCGCTGTCACCCACGCTGGAGAACCACCGGCCTGGGCACGTCGCCGACGGTATCGCCGCGCAGGGCGCCGCGCTGGCGGTGTTCCCGCTCGCGCTGCTCGTCGCGATGGTGCGGCGCGCCGTCGCCGCGGCGACGGCGGCCGATCGCATGCTGCGTCTCGGCGGCGGCCCGGCGACGGTCGGCGCCGTCCGGGACGCGCTGCGCAGCGTGCTGCGCGACGGCACGGTGGACGTCTTCTTCTGGCTGCCCGAGGAGCATCGTTTCGTCGACGTCGACGGGGAGGCGGCCGACCCGGACGGGCGGCCGCAGGCCTGGCGCCAGGAGGTGACGGCGACCTCGGGGGAGCGGCTCGCGGTGGTGACCGGCGGGCCGCTGCTGCTTCGGCACGTGCCGTTCACCGAGGCCGCGCTGCGGGCCGCGCGGCTGGCGCTGCAGAACGCGCAGCTCCAGGTCGCCATCCAGGCGGAGCTGGTGGAGACCCGGGCTGCCCAGCGGCGCGTCGAGGAGGCCGAGGCCGCCGAGCGCAACCGCATCGCGCGTGACCTGCACGACGGTGTGCAGCAGCGCCTGCTCGCGCTGGCGATGTCGGCGAGCGCGGCGGAGTGGTCCACCGACGACGACCCGGACAGCACGGCATCGGTGTTCCGGGACATCCGGGCGGGGCTGCTGGCGGCGAACGCGGAGGTCCGCAACGTCGCCCGCGGCCTGGACCCGGAGATCCTGCGTACCGCCGGCCTGGCCGGGGCGGTCCGGGACGCGGCCGGCCGCCTGGGGCTGCCCGTGGACCTGCGCGTCGAGCTCACCGGCACCGCCCCCTACGGCGACCTCGCCGAGCGCACGGTGTACTTCGCGGTCTGCGAGGCGCTGGCGAACGTGGCGAAGCACTCCGGGGCCGGCGCTGTGTGGGTGCGGCTGACCGGCGGTGAGGCCCGGCTCGAGGCCGAGGTCCGCGACGACGGCCGCGGCGGCGCCGCGGCCGGCACCGCCGGGGGCCTGGCCGGCCTGCGGGACCGGGCCGACGCCGCGGGTGGGAGCATGCTGCTGACCAGCCCGCCCGGTGCCGGGACGACGGTACTTGTCAGCGTCCCCGTCGGCGGTGCGCGCTGACGCCGCGCCCGGGGTACGTGGTGTACCCGTTGGCACGGTTGGTCCGGCGGGGGTGGGCGGTGGCGCGTCCGCTGCTGCCGGCGGTGGGCGCCGGTGCCGCGGTCGCCGCGGGGACGCTCTGCGCCGGCTGGCCCTACCTGCGTCACGAGCCCGCGCTGGCGGCGTTGAACATTCTCGTCGCCGGCTCGCTGACCACCGCCGGCGTCCTGCTGGCCGGGTCGGCGCTGCTGCGGCGCACCGGCGTCCTGCTCGCCGGGGCCGGTCTCGCCTGGCTCACGACATGGACGATGAGCTGGGACACCGGCGTACTGCCGCTGCTGGGCATCGCCGGCAGCTGCCAGTTCTACCTGCTGTTCGGCACCGCGCTGCTGCTCTACCCCGACGGGCGGTTCATCGGGCGGGCCGACCGGGCGATCGTGGTGCTGGCGGCGATCGTGCTCGGGCCGCTGATGCTGTGGAGCATCCTCGCCTCGCGGCCCGAGTGGAACGGGTACGCCCCGGACGTCTGGTGGCCCGCGCCCCTGGCCGACGAGGACGTCTTCGGTGCGATCAGCGACGCGTACCAGGTGGTCAACCCGCTGCTCGCGGTCGGTTTCGCGGTCCTGCTGATCCGACGGCTCCGGCGGGTGCGCGGCCCGGAGCGCGCCGTCGCGCCGCTGGTACTGCTCGCGGTGGGCGTGGTGATGGCCGGCGCGGCCCTGCTGGCACCGGCCATCGAGGCCGATGACCTGAGCCGGGTGCTGGGGGCGGTCGCGTCGCAGGGCGCTGTTCTGTCGGTGTTCCCGGCGATGCTGGTGGTCGCCACCGGCCGCCGCGCGCTCGGCGTGGCCACCGCCGCCGACCGGGTGCTCCGTCTCGCCGCGCCGGCGACCGTGCGCAGCGTCCGCGACGCGCTGCGTGCCGTTCTGCACGACCCGACGGTCGAGGTGCACTTCCGGTTGCCCGGCGGCGCGGGGTATGTCGACGTGGACGGCCGGCCGGCCGTCGCCCCGGTGGAACCGCGCGGTCCCCGCTGGACGCGCGACGTCCGCACCCGGGACGGCGAGCCGCTCGCCGTGGTGACGGGTGATCCCGCGCTCGGTCATCACGGTGCGTTCACAGACGCGGCGCTGCGGGCCGGGCGCCTCGCGCTGGAGAACGCCCAGCTGCAGGTCGCCGTCCGGGCCCGGCTGGTCGAGACGCGGGAGGCGCACCTGCGCGAGGCCGACGCGCAGGCCGCGCAGCGCCGCCGGATGGCCCGCGACCTCCACGAGGGGATGCAGCGGCGGCTCGCCGAACTCGAGCGGGCCGCCGCCGCGGCCGAGGACGCTGCGGCGGCCGACCCGGTCGCGGCGCGGACCGTGCTGCGGCGGCTGCACGAGGGCCTGCTCGCCGCGAACCAGGAGGTCCGCGACCTGGGGCGTGGCCTGAGCCCGTGGGCGTGATCATCCGGCGTGGACGGGCACTCCGTCGACCGCGGGGACGTCGTCCCGGCCCGCACGGACCAGCAGGATCACCGCGACCAGGGCGATCCCCACGAGCACGGCGCTCCATACGAACGACGTGGTGTAGCCCTCGATGGCCGCCTGCCGCTGCGCGGCCGCGCCGGTGCCGTGCGAGCCCAGGTAGTCCGAGACCGCCGTCGCGTACACGGTGTTCAGCAGCGCGACGCCGAGTGACCCGCCGACCTGCTGGGTGGTGTTGACCAGCGCGCTCGCCACACCGGCGTCGTGGTCGGCGACCCCCAGCAGGGAGACGCTGGACATCGGGACGAACGCGAGGCCCATCCCGAGGCTGATCAGGACCTCGGCGGGCAGGACGTGGCCCGCGTAGCTGGAGTCCGCCCCGATCTGGCTAAGCAGGACCAGCCCGCCGGCAGCCAGCGCGGTGCCGATGATCATTAGTATCGTCGGCCCCACCCGGGGGAGGAACTGGCTGGCCAGACCGGCCGAGAGGATGATGCCCGCGCTGAACGGGAGGAAGGCGAAGCCGCTGCGCAGCGCGCTGTACCCGAGCGTCGACTGGAAGTAGAAGGTGAGGAACAGGAACATCGCGAACAGGCCGCCGCCGATGAGTAGCGACGCCAGGAAGGAGCCGCCTCGGTTGCGCTCCAATGGCACGCGCATCGGCAGCAGCGGGGCGGCCGTGCGCATCTCGATCACGACGAACACCGCGAGCAGCGCCACCGCGCCGGCGAGCAGGCCGATCGTGGTCGCCGAGCCCCAGCCGTCGTCGGCCGCGACGGTGAACCCGTACACGAGCGCGAGCAGGCCGGTGGTGACGGTCACCGCGCCGGGGATGTCGTAGCTCGGCGTGCCCTCGGCCTTGCTCTCCCGCACGATGGGCAGCGCGGCCGCGGCGGTGGCGAGGGCGATCGGGACGTTGACCAACAGGCACCAGCGCCAGGACGCGTACTCGGTGAGCAGCCCGCCGACGATGAGCCCGATCGCCGCGCCGCCACCGGAGATCCCGCCGTAGACGCCGAACGCGCGGGCGCGCTCCTTGCCCTCGGTGAACGTGACGGTGATCAGGGAGAGTGCCGCCGGGGCGAGGAGCGCCGCGCAGGCACCCTGCAGGGCCCGGGCCGCGAAAAGGAACTCGGCGTTGGGGGCGGCGCCGCCCAGCGCCGAGGCGGCCGCGAAGCCGACCAGCCCCCAGATGAAGATCCTCTTGCGTCCGAGGAAGTCGGCGATGCGCCCGCCGAGCAGGAGCAGGCCGCCGAACGCCAGGGTGTAGGCGGTCATGACCCACTGCCGGTTGGCGGTGGAGATGCCCAGGTCGCTCTGGGCGTGCGGGAGGGCGATCGTCACGATCGACGCGTCGAGCACGACCATGAGCTGGGCGACCGCGATGATGCTGAGCGCCAGCCAGCGTCGCGGGTCGAGCTGGCTACTCGCCCCTGGTGACCCGACCGCGGCGGGCGGGTGCCCGTCGCCGACGACGTCGGTGGAAACGGTCACGGAAGATCTCCTCGTGTCCGGTGGTTGCTGTCAGTCGATGTGGTCACCGGGAGTGGCCCGGCATCTGGTTCGCTGTCGAATAGTACGCGGCCTGATAGTACAGGCTCGAATTATTTCTGGTCGAACCATCGATGATCAAATAAGCTCGGTGCATGGACGGCGGTACGGACGCGTGCATCAGTGGGGCGGAGCCCGACCGGATCGACGGCATCGTCGAGCAGTGGCAGAGCGAGCGCCCCGACCTTGATCTGAGCGCGATGGGGATGTTCGCCCGGATGAAGATGTTCATCGCCGGGCTCACCGCGAGCATGGACGACGAGCTGGACAAGCACGGCCTGACTCCCGGCGAGTTCGACGTGCTCTCCACGCTGCGCCGCACCGGCCCGCCGTGCGTGCTGATCCCCTCGCAGCTCTCCGCGTCGCTGATGATGTCGCGGGCCGGCATCACGAACCGGCTCGACCGGCTGGAGGCCGCCGGCCTGGTGAAGCGCAACCTGGATCCCGACGACCGGCGCAGCTTCCGGGTCGGGCTGACAGACAAGGGCCTCGCTGTCATCGACGACGCGCTCACCGGGCACGCCGCCAACATCGCGCGGCTGGCGAACCACCTCACCGTCGAGCAGCGGGAGCAGTTCGACCAGGCGTTGCGCGTGCTGCTGCGCGCCCTCTAGATACCGCGGGGCACGGGGCCGGCGAAGGGCGGGCGTCAGCCCCTGGTCGTCGTCGGTGCCACGAGCGGCCGGTCGGGCGCCATGCCGCGCCGCCGCCCACGGCTGGCGGGGTGGGCACGGTGCGTGGGCATGACCAGCGGCCCGGTCTGCACGTCGGCGTGCCGGGTCTCCTTGCGCACCTGGTACACCCAGCTCTTGCTCACCGTGATGCCCCACCGGCCGAGCAGGGTGACCGCCGCGGTCGCCGAACCGCCGGTCTCGTCCAGCGCGCGAATGATCGCCTCACGCTTCACCGAGGAGTCCGCGGTGTCCACTCCGCCGGCGGAGCCGGCCCCGGCCGTGGACGCCGGCCCGCCTGTCGGGACGGTTGTCGAGGCACCTGTCGGGACGGCCGGGCCCGGCGCAGGCGTCCGCCCGGGTGCCGGGTCGAGGGCCTGGGCCGTCGCGGGGGCGGGCGTGACCATGGGTGCGGTCACCGAGAGGTCGACCACCGCCACCGCGTTGTCGGCCACAGCGTTGTCGGCTGCGGCGGGAGCTGTCGCGGTGGGAGCGGGGGTGCCAGCCGGGAAGTCGCCGCCGACGGCGGGCATCCGCTGCCGCTGCGGCGGAATGGACCCCGGCGCCGGAACCGGCTGCCCACCGCCTGGCTGCCCACCGGCAGCTGGGCCATCAGCCTGGGGAGCGACAGCCGGGACGTCGGCCGGCGCCGCGGCGGCGGCGGCCTGCTGGCGGGCTGTCCGCCGGCTGGTCGGGTGGATCTGGCGCATGAGCAGCTCGTACGAGCCGAGCAGCGCCAGCGGAGGCCAGCCGGCGATGATCCGGGCTGCGGTGGTCGGCTCGGCGTGCAGGACGTTCGCCGCCAGTGACGCGCACGCCCCCAGCATCAGCAGTGTGTAGGACAGCCAGGAACGCCGCCGGCCGGCCCGCCGGTCGGCCAGCATCGTCATCGACGCGGCCACGATCAGCCCGTCCACGCTGAACGGGAGAACGGCCGAGGTCATCGCGTCCTCGCCGTATTGCAGGGCGACGCCGCGCATGTGGCGGTAGGAGACGAAACCCGCCACGGCCGCGACCGTGGCCACCGCGATCACGGTGGTGATCCGGATGGCCCGTTCCGCCCGGCCTCCGGCCCGCCGAGCCTCCTGCGCCGGACGTCCGTCGACCACACCGATCACCTTTTCAGCCCGTCAATAACAGTTCCGGAACCTCTCGACACAAACCATCGCACACGAGACGGAAGTTGCGAACGGCACGTACGGTTCTTATGCACCGTGGTGCCGGGTGGGGCTCCAAAGGGTGACCGTCAGGTTTCCCTGCGAAACTCCGCGGGAGTACCTGTCCCGGCGACCGCCCGCGGCGTCTCCCGCGAGCCTGTACGAGCATCGTGACCAGCAGGTTTCCGCGCGGGGTCAGGGCAGTCGGGCCGCACTTGCCGACGCTGGGGACGTGGGGTCGAACGCCCGCTGTCGCGCCGGTGCCCGCTCGATGAACGGCCGTCCGAACACCGCGCCCCCGGCCCGGAATACCGGCGAGCGCATACCGGCGACGTTTTCCCGGGATTTCCACCCGGTGTTTTCCTGACGTTCCGCGTGCTGACGAAGTACTCCGGGTGACGTACTCCGGGTAGCGCCGTCCCAGCGGGCCCGCGGCCCCGCTGCAGGCCGGAAACCCATCGGCCCGATGGCCCGGGGAGTTCCCTTCTACTGCGGCAGCCGCGCCCTCGGCCCGGGTGTGCCGGCCCAGGAGGACCACGAGCTCATGGCCCGCTTCCGGGTGGCCGGGCTGAACGCGGCCGGACGGGTGAGTCGGGCGGTCGCCCGGTTCTTCGCGGACACCGACCTGCTGGTCACGCCAGCCCTGGCACGGCCGCCCGCGCCGCACGGCACGCTCGACTACGACGAGGACGGCCACACCGTCGAGGGCTGGCTGCGGACCCTGTTCGACCACGGGCCCTTCACCGCCGTGTTCAACATCGCCGGCCAGCCCGCGATCAGCCTGCCGCTCGGGGAGAGCGCCGACGGGCTGCCGATCGGGGTGCAGCTCGTCGCCGCGCACGGCCGGGGAGGACCTGCTGCTGCGGGTCGCCGGCCAGCTCGAACGGGCGCTGCCCTGGGCGCCCCGCACCCGGCGGTGCACGCCGGCCACGGCTGAGCCGTCCCGCGCCGGGGTTACCGGGGCCGCGGCAACGTGGGGCTGGCCGGGTCCGGGCGGGCGCAGTCTCGACGAGCACGACGAATCGTCACCACCCGTGGCGTGTCGGCTCGTGCCCGACGAGGGGAGTCCTCATGCCCGCCACGTCTGCCTCACCCACCGCGCGCACCGGGCAGGCCGGGCCCGCGATCGAGTCCGTGCTGGAGAGCATCTCGGCCGCGCTGGCCGTGCTGCGGCCCCGGATGGACGCGGTGAGCCTGGCCATCCACGCCCGGCCGGAGCTGAAGTTCGCCGAGTTTCACGCCCGGGACGTGCTGACCGGCTGGCTCGGGGAGTCCGGTTTCACCGTCCGGGTGCCGGCGGGCGGCCTGGACACCGCCTTCGTGGCCGTGCACGAGGGGGCGGAGCCCGGCCCGTGCGTCGCCGTCCTCGCAGAGTACGACGCGCTGCCTGGTGTCGGGCACGGCTGCGGGCACAACCTCATCGCGGCCGGGGGTGCGGGCGCGGCGATCGCGGCCGTCCGCGCGCTGCCCGCCCACCCCGGCACTATCGCCGTCATCGGCACGCCCGGTGAGGAGATGGGCGGCGCGGGCAAGATCCGGCTCGCCGAGGCCGGGGTCTTCGACGGCGTCGACGCGGCGGTGATGTTCCATCCCGGCGACCGGTCGCTGACCGGCCGGCCCGGGCTGGCCGCGGCCCACCTGCGGGTCGCGTTCGCGGGGACGAGCGCGCACGCGGCCCTCTCGCCCTGGTCGGGGCGCAGCGCGCTGGCGGGAGCCCAGCTGTTCCTCAACGCACTCGACACGATGCGCCAGTTCGTCCCGCCGAGCGCCCGGCTGCACGGCATCATCTCGGACGGCGGCCAGGCCCCGAACGTCGTCCCGGCCCACGCCGCGGTGGACCTGTACGTCCGGGACGGCACGGCAGCCTCGGTCGAGGAACTGGTCGAGCGGGTCCGCGCGGCGGCCGCGGGCGCGGCGCTCGCCACCGGGACGGCGGCGGAGGTCACCGAGACCGGCCCGCTGTATGCGGAGCGCCGCGACAACACGGTGCTCGCCGAGCGGTTCGCGGCGGCGGTGCGCGCGCTGGGTGTGGACATCGCGCCCGGTGACCCGCGCGGCCCCGCCGGCTCCTCCGACATCGGCAACCTCTCCCAGCTGCTGCCGGTCATCCACCCGTACATCCAGATCGCCGAGGTCGGTACGCCCGGTCACTCCGACGCACTGCGCGAGGCGGCGGCCACGGCGTTCGCCCACGACCGCACCCAGGTCGCGGCGGCAGGGCTGGCCTGGGTGGTCACCGGCCTGCTCACCGAGCCGGGCCTGCTGGCGGCGGCACGGGCGGAGTTCACGACGGTGTCCACGGATGGCACGGACTGATCGACCAGCCTCCGTACAGTCAGCCCATGTCGGTCGTGATCGTGTTGGACGGCGCCGCCCCCGGCCGGTTCAGCGTCGCCGTCTCGCCGCTCGCGGAGCTGGCCGCCTGCCTGCATGTGCTGACCGGGTCCGCGCACCACACCGAGCACGCGGCCTGGGCCGACCAGGTCACCCGCACCGCCCCGCCCGCCTTCCGCGCCGGGCTGGGCCGCTTCGCGCCGCTGTGGACGGCGCTGCGGTGGCGCGCCTTCTACCCGGGGCTCGACGGTCCATCCCCGGCCGCCGCGCCGCTGGCCGGCCTCGGGATCGACCGGTTCGCCGAGCTCACCGCATACGCCTGCGCCAGCGGGTACCGCGGCTTCGATTTCAGCCAGGTCTGCCACGACCCGGGGCAGGCCGCCGTGCTGCGTCATGCCGCCGCCCGGCTGCCGGAGCCGCACCTCGGCCTGGCCGAGGACCTGCTGCGCGACCCGGAGGCGCTGCGCGCGGACATCCTCCGCTTTCTCGACCTGTGCGGACGGGTGTTCTTCGGCGGGCTCTGGGCGCAGACCGCGCCCGTGCTCGACCGGGCCGCCCACCTGGTGCGGCGCCGTCTCGCCGACGGTGGGCCCGCGCCGGCCCTGGTCTCGCTCAGCCCATCGAGCGCGCGTCTCATCACGCCGTCGGCCGGCCCCGCCCGGGTCGTCTTCGACAAGGTGCACCACGCGGTGATCAACCCGGCCCGGACCCCACTGCTGCTAATCCCCACCCGCTACGGTGCCCCGCACCTGCTGGTGAAGAACGAGCCAGGCCTGCCCCCCGTCGTCCACTTCCCGGTCGAGGCGCCGGAGGTCGGCGTCACCCTGGCCCGCGCCCGTCTGCTGGCACTCACCGATCCGAGCCGGGTGCGGCTGTGCCGGCTGATCGCGCGGCAGGCCATGACCACCGCAGACCTGGCGGACCGGCTGACGATGACCCGCCCCCAGGTCTCCCGCCATCTGCGTGCCCTGCGCGAGCTGGGGCTGGTGCGGATGGAGCGCCACGGGCGGCACGTCCTCTACGAGCTCGACGTCGGCGCGGTCGGCCGCATCGGGCGAGATCTGGCGACGGCCCTGCAGTACTGAGGCACCCACGTCCGCTGGGCCGTCCCGCCGGGACGGCCGTGGTTCACCAGCTGTTCCGGCGCGAGCCGGTCCGCGGACAGCACACGTGACCCGCCCGGAAGCGACAATAGGTGCGACAGCAACGGCGGTGACGGGCGCGACGCGCCCGCCGGAGAGGAGGAGCGGTGAAGCGGCGTCTCAGCTGCCCGTGCGGAGCGTTCATCGAGGGCGAGGACGAGGACGACCTGGTCGAGAAGACGCAGGCGCATCTCGCCGAGAAGCACCCGGACCACCAGTACTCGCGGGACGAGATCCTGTTCCTCGCCTACTGAGCCGGCTCGTGCGGGCGGGCCCCGGTGGTGGGTCAGCCGTGGGTCAGCCGTTCAGCGTGCGCGGACTCCGAGGCGGCCAGTTCGCCGCGCTGGCTGGTGCGCAGCTGCCAGCGGGTGGGGCCGTCGGGTCCGTGCAGCCGACCGGTGGCCAGCGCCGCCTCGATCCGGCGCCGAACCGTGTGCTCCTGCTCCGGTTCGGTGGCGAAGAGGATCCGCAGCCGTACCCCGCGGTGGCCCGTCCGCGTCGCGTGTGTGTGGTGCGCGGCGAGGGGGCAGGGAGGCTGATGCTCCCAGTGCCCGCAGAGCGCGACGGTGACCGCGGCGCCGGGCGCCGCCACGTCGGCGTCGGGGCTCATGTCGATCACGGCGTCGTGGGCGAACGCTTGGCGCATGCGGCCCAGTATGTCGACTACCCGTCCACGGCGCCGGTCTGTCTGATCCGTCCGCAGTGGGGCTTGTCTCGCCCGGGTCGAGGCGGTCGCCGCACCGGTCGGCGATCTGGCCCGGCTCGGCGGGATTTGCGACCCGTCCGGGCGGCAACAACATCGTCATGGTGGGGATGCGCGGGAAGCGCGCCGGTGTGGGGGACAGACGGGGCGGCGAGCCGGCGGACGAGGTGCCCACGCCGCGCCCGGCGGATGACACGACAGGTCCCGCGGCCAGCGGCGGTACGGCCAGCGGCGGTGCGGCGGGGGGCACGGCCACCGCACCGGTCCGGCTCGGGCTGCGCTCGTGGTTCTGGGTGCTGGTGCGCACAGTCCGTGAGTTCCGCCGGGACGATCTCCCGGACCGGGCCGCCGCGCTCACCTACTACGGGGTACTCGCGATCTTCCCCGCGCTTCTCGTACTGGTCTCGCTGCTCGGCGTCGTCGGGCGGCAGGCGACCGACAGCGTCCTGGAGAACCTGCAGGAACTGACACCGGGGTCGGCCCGCGACATCGTGCACGACGCCGTCACCGGGCTGCGGGACGCCCCCGGCACGAGCGGGCTGCTCGCCGTGCTGGGTCTCGCGGCGGCCCTGTGGTCGGCATCCGGGTACATCGCGGCCTTCATCCGAGCCGCCAACGCCATCTACGACATGCCCGAGGGACGTCCCGTCTGGAAGGTCGCCCCGCTCCGGCTGGCCGTCACGGTGCTGCTGATGGTCCTGCTGGCCGGGAGCGCCGTGATCGTCGTGTTCAGCGGCGGGCTGGCGCGGCAGGTCGGCCGGATGATCGGCCTCGACGACGCGATGATCACTCTGTGGTCGGTGGCGAAGTGGCCGGTCCTGGTCCTGTTCGTCGTGGTCATGATCGCGCTGCTGTACTGGAGCACCCCCAACGCCCGGGTCCGCGGCTTCCGCTGGATGACGCCCGGCAGCCTGCTGGCCGTCCTGATCTGGCTGGCGGCGTCCGCGGCGTTCGCCTTCTACGTGTCGAACTTCGGCTCGTACAACAAGACCTACGGGGCACTCGCCGGAGTGATCGTCTTTCTGGTGTGGCTGTGGCTGTCGAACCTGGCGATCCTGCTCGGCCTGGAGTTCGACACCGAGATCGCCCGGGGACGGGCGATCTCGGTGGGCCACCCGGAGGATCTCGAGCCCTACGTCGAACCCCGTGACACCCGTGCCTGGCCCAAGGAGATGAAGGCGTCCCTGCCGGCGAGGCGGCGCCGGTCCTGGCTGCCCGGCCGGTGGTCCCGCCGCCGCATGGCTGGCGCTGCCGAGAGCTGACGACCTGCAGTCACAGCGAGACACGCTCGCCGGGGGGGAGCAGAACGAGCCGGTCGCGGTGACCGCGGCGGGCGAAGGCCCCGGGGAGGCTGGCGCGGCCCTGGGTGAAGTGCGCCCAGCTCGGCGCCGGGTATCTCCCCGCCCGGCGCGGAGCAATCCCCTATCGGAATCCGGGGCGTCGACCGGAATCGGTGAATGCGATGCGGGCAGCGCTGTCCGCCGGCGGGCCAGGCCGGCCCGGTGGGCCCTGAGCGGTGGGGCCGCAGCGGTGGCGGCGGGGCCGCGGCGGTGCGGTAACGTCTGAGCCCGCACGGATCCCGCGCCCGCGCCCGCGGACCTCGTTTTCCCGGCGTCGGCCCGTTGACGTCCGGTGCGTCGCGGGTAATGGGAGCCCGCAGCACGTTCGGCTTTCGGTGGATGGAAGTGCGTCCTTGAACCTGGCGCCACAACCGCGGCGCCTTCAGGCTGCCGCTCGAACAACGGGAACCGCCACCGGGCTCGGTTTCGCGGTTCTTTTCCTCACCTTCGCGGTGACCAGCCGGCTGACCGACCTCGTCGTCTACCGGTTGGGCGGGAACGTCCTGCTGCACGGCGGGGACCTCTACTCGGCGGTGGAACCCGCCTCGGGGCTGCCGTTCACCTACACACCCTTCGCGGCGGCGGTGTTCACGCCGCTCGCACTGCCGCCGCGGCCGGTCGCGCAACTGGTCTGGACGCTGCTCCTGTTGGTCTCGCTGTACTTCTTCTGCGCCACCTCGCTGGCGGCGACCCGGCCGTCCCCGGCCGGCCGCTGGCCCGGGGTCCGCGCCGTCGGCCCGGTCGTCGGCCTGGCGATGCTGGCCGAGCCGATCCGGCGGAACTTCGACCTGGGCCAGATCAACATCGCGCTGGGGCTGCTCGTCGCGCTGGACCTGTTCGGCCGGCGCGGGCCGCTGCCGCGGGGTGTGCTCATCGGGATCGCCGCCGGGATCAAGCTCACCCCACTGATCTTCGTGCCGCATCTGCTTCTCACCGGCCGCCACCGCGCCGCCCTGACCGCGGTGGCGACGTTCGGCGTGACGATCGGCGTCGGCTTCGCGGCGAGCCCCGGCTCGTCGGCGACGTACTGGTCCGAGACGTTCCTCGACACCGGCCACGTGGGTGGCGTCCCGTTTGCCGGCAACCAGTCACTGCTCGGCGTCCTGGCCCGCCTCATGTCCGGCGCGGACAACGCGCGCCCGCTCTATCTCCCGCTGGCCGCGGTGGTCGCCGCCGTCGGTCTGGCGACGGCGGCGCGGCTGTTCCGCTCGGGTGCGCGGCTGCCCGGGGACGTCACCTGCGCTCTGACCGGCCTGCTGGTGTCGCCGATCTCGTGGAGCCATCACTGGGTGTGGGCGGTCCCCGCGCTTCTCTGGATGTTCGCGGCCCCCGGTCGGCCGCGGTGGGGACGGGGCGCCGCGGTGGCCGGCTACGGGCTGCTCATGGCCGCTCCGATCTGGTGGGTCCCGAACACGGGCGACGCCGAGTTCTCCCACCACGGCTGGCAGCTGCTGGCCGGGAACTGCTACTTTCTCGCCGCGCTGCTCCTTCTCGGGGCGCTGGCGGCGTGGGCGCCGACGGGGGCCCGCGGCGGGTCGCGGGCCCCCGTGCCACGGCTGCCCGACCAGCGGATCGTCGGGCGGGGTGTGCCCGGGCCGCGGGCCCCTGACCCGCGGCGGCGATCAGGAGATGTGGCCGGCGCCCTTCCCGGAGGCGAGTAGCCACAGCAGGTACGGCGCCCCCACGACGGCGGTCCCGACGCCTACGGGCCGCGCGTCGCGCACGCTGGAACGGGTCAGCCCGTACGACACGACGCTGGTCGGCATCGCGCGGCGGCCGGCGGGACGTCCGGGACCTCGCCTGAGCAGGGACTTCTCGGCCCGGCCCACACCATCGGGCCGGGTAGGCGTCCCCTCTGCCCCGGTCTGGGTGGGCCGGTCCCGTCGATCGCCGTAATCTGCTCGTAAGCCGGACGGGGGAGCCCGACAGTACGGCCGAGCGGAAGGCCGGTCCGTCATCGAACGGAGCGCGCGACTGGGAGCGAGGACGCGGTGAAGGTCGTGGCGATCGCCAGCTACAAGGGCGGCGTGGGTAAGACCACGCTGACCGCCAACATCGGCGCGGCCATCGCCAGCCTGGGCCGGCGGGTCCTGCTGATCGACCTGGACCCGCAGGCGAACCTCACCCTCAACTTCTACCGCGCCGACACCTGGCACACGGAGCTCGCCGACCAGCGCAGGACGGTCAAGGCCTGGTTCGAGTCGTGGCGGCCGGAGGCTATCCCGCCGCCGCTGGCCGGGTACGTGACCACCCCGCCGGTCGTGGCCGCCGCCATCGCCGCCCGCGGCGGGACGTTGGACCTGCTCGCCTCGCACCTGGCGCTCGGCGACATCGAGATGGACCTCGTCGCCCGGCTCGGCGGCGCGCAGGCGCACCGGTCCACCCGCCACTACTTCGACGTCTACCAGCGGCTGGCGACCGGCCTGGCCTCCTTCTCGCCGAACGACTACGACCTCGTCCTGATCGACTGCCCGTCGAACTTCGGGGTGATCACCCGGGCCGCGGTGGCCGCCTGCGACCACCTGCTCGTCCCGTCCCGGCCCGACAACCAGTCGACGACGGGCATCGAGCACCTGATGGGCAAGCTGGGCCGGTTCGTCTGGGAGTACAACCGGGTGGCGGAGCTGCAGTTCGGAATCCGCCCGGCGGTGAAACGGCTCGAGCCGCGCCTGCTCGGCGTCGTACTCACCATGGTGCAGTACTACCGCGGCCGGCCGACGAGCTTCCTGCGCCCGCACATCGACCGGGCCGGCAGCCTCGGCATCCCGGTGTTCGAGTCGATGCTCCGCCTCAGCAACCGGAGCTTCGTCGGCACGGCCGGCGCCCAGCTGCCGGCCGTGCTCTCCCCGGACCTCTCTCCGGACCTGGCCCGGGACATGCTCGCCCTGGTCGAGGAGTTCCTGCGGCGCATCAGGCCGGCCGGCGCCGCGACCACCCGCTCCGTTGATCCCTCAGTGCTCGTCGACCCGGCCTGGATGTCGTGACGCCGTCCGCGCTCAGCGCGCCGGTCGGCGGCGTGCCGGAGCAGCCAGGGCCGGGCTGACCCATCCGTCGTCGGCGGGGTTGATGGTCGTACCGGGGGGCACGATCTCGTCGATGCGGTCCAGGACGTCGTCGGAGAGCTCGATGTCGGTGGCGGTCAGCTGGGATTCCAGATGGTCCATCGTCCGCGGGCCGATGATCGCCGCGGTCACCGCGGGATGGCGTAGGACGAAGGCGATCGCCAGCTCGATGAGGCTGATCCCCGCCTCGGCGGCCACCTTGGCGAGTTGCTCGGCGGCGTCCAGCTTGCGCCGGTTGGCCGGCAGCGTCAGATCGAAGCGGTCGCTGAGCCGCCGCCGCGCCTCGGACGCCGGCGCCGCGGCGTCCGCGCCGGCGCTGTAACGGCCCGAGAGCCAGCCCCCGGCGAGCGGGCTGTACGGGATCACACCCATCCCGTACCGGGCACAGGTCGGCAGGACGTCGACCTCGATCCGGCGGGTGAGGATCGAGTACGGCGGCTGCTCGCAGACGAAACGCTCCCGGCCGCGCTCCCGCGCCGTCCACTGGGCCTCGACGATCGCGGAGACCGGAAACGTCGAGTGGCCGACGTAGCGGACCTTTCCGGCCCGGACCAGGTCGGTGAGCGCGCCGAGCGTCTCGTCGAGATCGGTGCCGGGGTCGTAGCGATGGATCTGGTACAGGTCGATCCAGTCGGTCCCGAGCCGCCGCAGCGAGTCCTCGACCTCGCGGATGATCCAGCGGCGCGAGTTGCCCCGCTGGTTGGGATCGTCGCCCATCGGCATGTGGACCTTGCTGGCGAGGATGACGTCCTCGCGCCGACCACCGGCCAGCGCCTTCCCGACGATGGTCTCCGACTCGCCCCGCGAGTAGACGTCCGCGGTGTCGATGAAGGTGATGCCGGCATCGAGCGCACGATGGATGATCCGGATGCTTTCGTCGTGATCCTCGGTTCCCCAACGCCCGAACATCATGGCTCCGAGGCACAGCTTGCTGACCGAGACACCGGTACGGCCGAGAGATCGATGCTCCATGTCTGTCCTGTCCGAACACCGGCACGAACGCCGTGCGTCGGTGTTCATGTCGTCGCTTCCACGGCTGCGTCACAGCGCAGGCTAGGCCGGTCGGCGCCCGGCAGGGAGGCCCTGGCGGGCCCTGGCAGTCCACCCCGCGAAGCCGGCACGGGACCGGACCGGGTCCGGGAGCGGTTGCGGAACGTGACCGTCCGGCGTGGTCAGGCGGTGTGCGAGGGCATCCCCTTCGATCACAACATCCGCCCTCCCGGGAGCAGTCGCAGTCGAGTGGAGGCTTGACAGCGATTTATGTTTTGCTATAGCAATATATCGTGTTCGACTTAACGGGACGTGTGGTCCTGATCAGCGGGGGGAACGCCGGGATCGGTCTGGCCTTCGCCCGGGGTGTTGCCCGGGCTGGCGGTGACGTCGTCATCTGGGGCCGCCGGGCGGAGAAGAACGCCGAGGCGGCGGGGGTGCTGTCCGGGTTCGGCCATCGGGTCCTGGCGCAGGAGGTCGACGTCAGCGACGAGGACCGCGTGGTGCGGGCGATGGCTGAGGCGGTCGAGGAGATGGGCCGGGTCGACGGCGTCATCGCCAACGCGGGGGTGATGCGCAACGAGCGCAGCTTCCTCGACATGACCACCGGGGCGTGGCACAGCCTGCTGGCGGTGAACCAGCACGGTGCCTACCTCACCGTGCGCGAGGGTGCGCGGCACATGAAGGCCCGGTACGACGCCGGTGACGCCGGTGGGTCGCTGCTGTTCTGCGCCAGCCTCTCAGCGTTGACCGGCAGCCCCGGCATGCAGCACTACAACGCCTCCAAGGGCGCCATGGTCGCCATGTCGCGGGGCATCGCCGTCGAGGCGGGCCGCTACGGCGTCCGCTGCAACGTCGTGTGCCCCGGGCACACGACGAGCGAGACAGTCCAGATCCCGGTGGGCAGCCCGTTGTCCGACCGCATCCTCGCCTACAACCCCTCGGGCCGGATGGGTACCCCGGACGACTTCGAGGGCATCGGCGTCTACTTCATGAGCGACTGGTCGCGTTTCCACACGGGCGATCTCGTGGTCGTCGACGGCGGGTGGATGGCGAACGCCGGCAAGACCAACATCGGGGAGCTTCCGCAGTGGCCGTGAAAGTGCTCCGCGTCGAGGGCATGCGTGAGGACACCCGCAGTCCCGAGGAGAGAACAGCTCTGGAGTCGGCCGAGCGGCGTCCGGTCGACATGAGCGTCGACCGCGTTCTCCGGATCGCGAGAACCCAGACCGGCCTGGACGACTTCGGGCCCATGGACTTCACCGAACGGCTCGGCCGGTTGCTGGCCGAGGTGGCGGCCGACGACAACGTGTGGCGGGCCCACAAGGCGATCTTCGTCGACCACTGTGTCAAGGCCGCGGTCAACCGCCTGCTCATCCAGGACTACTGGACGCGCCACCCCGATGCGCTCGACGTGCGGATCACGCGGCCGATCAACGTCGTCGCGCTGCCCCGCTCGGGCAGCACCCACCTGGAGAACCTGGTCGCCGCGGACCGCAGGCTCCGTCACCTTCCGGTCTACCTGGCGGCCCAACCCGCACCGCGACCGACCGAGACATCCGAGCCTGGCGCCCCGGACCCCCGCTGGGCCCGTTCTGAGGCGCGATGGCGCAACGTCAGCAAGAACGAGATCATGGCCGCGATGCACGAGCACTCGCCCGACCACGCGTGCGGCGAGAACGAGCTGCAGCTCCCCGACTTCGCCAGCTACCAGTGGGAGTGGCTGGCCCAGGTGCCCGGTTTCCGTGACCACTACCTGAGCCACGACCAGACACCGCACTACCGGTACATGCGCGACGTGCTGAAGACCATCGCGCACCAGTTCCCGGACGAGCGGCGCTGGATGGTCAAGTCGAACCAGCACAGCGAGCAGCTGGTCCCGCTGCTGGCCGTCTACCCGGACGTCACGGTCGTGATGATCCACCGGGATCCCGTGGCGACGTTGCAGTCCCTGCTCACCATGCGCGGCCTCGCGCTCAAGAACAGCCAGAAGCAGCCGGACATCGACGCGCACGTCGAGTACTGGGTGAACCGCGTCGAGCAGATGCTGCGTAGATATATGCGCGACCGGGAGCTGGTACCGAACGGGCAGCTCGTCGAGCTGCAGTTCGCCGACATCATCGCCGACGACGTCCGGTCCGCGACGCACGTGCTCGAGCGGGCCGGCCTGCCGGTGACCGACGAGAGCGTCGCCGACATCCGCGCCTACATAGCCTCCCACCCGCGCGGAAAGCGCGGCCGAGTGGTCTACGACCTGGAAGGCGACTTCGGTCTCGCCGCGGACGAGCTGCGGGAACGGTTCGCCTTCTACACCGACGCCTTCGCCGTCGCGGCCGAGGCGGGAAAGGGCGGCGCCCGGTGAAACAGCCCCTGAACGCCCTCATCGTCAAGGAGGGGGAGGGCCAGCAGGACGCCGTCCCCGTCAACGACCACATCTTCACCTCGAAGGGCATCTCCAACAGCTACCTGGTCACCACCCCCGACGGCGACGTGCTGATCAACACCGGCATGTACACCGAGGCGGAGCAGATCAAGGCCCGCTTCGGCCGGGTGAGTTCCGGCCCGCTGCGGGTCATCGTCTTCACCCAGGGCCACCCCGACCATGTGGGCGGCTGGTCCCAGATCGCCGCGCCGGGCGTCGAGACGATCGCCCAGGCCAACCACGCGGACGTCCGCGAGTACTGGCGACGGCTGCAGCCGTTCTACTCCAGCCGCAGCACCCACCTGTGGAAGCGCGATGTCACGGGCGTCGACCGCACCTACCAGCCGCCCGAGGCCGTGGTCACCACCACCTTCCTGGACAACCACGCCTTCACCCTGGGCGGGCGCCGCTTCGAGCTCTACTCGACTCCGGGCGGCGAGACGACGGACTCCCTGGTCGTGTGGCTCCCCGACGAGCGCACCGTGTTCACCGGCAACCTTACCGGACCTCTGTTCGGCCACGTCCCCAACCTGTACACGATCCGCGGCGACAAGATCCGCGGCTCGCTGTCGTACATCCACTCCGTCGACCGGGTCATCGGGCTCGAACCCGAGGTCCTCATCACCGGGCACGGCGAGCCGGTGCGCGGGGCCGAGGAGATCCGCCGCCGCCTCACCCAGCTGCGCGACGCCACCGAGTACCTGCGCGACCGCACCATCGAGGGCATGAACGCGGGCGTCGACCTGTGGACCCTGATGGGCCAGATCACGCTGCCGCCCGAGCTGGCCATCCCGCAGGGGCACGGCAAGGTGCCCTGGATCGTCCGGGCGATCTGGGAGGAGCACACCGGCTGGTTCCGCTACGAGTCGACCACAGAGCTCTACGACGTGCCCGCCTCCGCCGTCTGGGCCGACCTGCTGGACATGGCCGGTGGGACCGGCCCGCTGGTCGACCGGGCCCGGGCCCACCTGGACGCCGGGCGGCCGGTCGAGGCACTGCACCTGATCGACATGGTGCTCTCCCGGGAACCGAAGGATCCCGAGGCCCTGCGGATCAGGCTCGGGGCCCACGAACTGCTGCTCGAGCGCAGCGGCCGGGAGAACTTCAGCGAGGTCCGCTGGCTCGAAGCCGAGATCCGTGACCTCCGGGACATGCTGCCATGACCCATCCCCGGCTCTCGGTCAGCGAGATGTGCACCTACCCGCAGCCCTTCGCCGACGAGCTCGCGCTGTGGGACGAGCTCGGCCTGCGTCACGTGGGCCTCGTCGTCGCCAAACCCGACGACTACGGGCGCGCCGCCGCGGTCGACGCGTTGCGGGCACGTTCCCTGACGGCCACCACCGTGATCACCGGCAACTTCGACCTCTCCGCCCCCGAAAGCTGGGACGCGACCCGCGAGCGGATCAACAGCGCCGTGGACCTCGCAGCCCAGGTGGGCGGCTGTACCTACTTCACCCCGGGACGGCGCGACGGCCGTTCGTTCGACGAACTCGCGGCGGCGCTGGCACGAGCGGTCGAACCCTGCGCGTCCTACGCCGAGTCCCGCGGGGTCCGGCTGGCGATCGAGCCCTCACTGCGCACCGACCAGTCCTTCGTCCACACCCTGCGCGACGGCATCGACGTCGCCGACCGCGCCGGGATCGGCCTGATCGCCGACATCGGGAACTGCTGGACGGAACGCGACGTCGAGGACACCGTCCGCCGGGCCGGACCACGCCTGGCAGCGGTCCAGATCTGCGACGCCGTCTACGGCACACCCTCGAAGCCCTCCCCCGGCGGCCGCGTCGTCCCCGGTGACGGAGACCTCGACCTCGCGTCGTTCGTCGAGGCCGCGATCGACGCCGGATACACCGGCGCCTTCGAACTCGAACTCGTCGGCCCCGCCATCGAGGCCGAAGGGCACATCAGCGCCACCCGGCGCGCGGTGGAACGCGCGAGCGGGCTGCTCGAGGAGGTCCTGACGTGAGCCGTGCCATCGTCTTCAACGGCGACGAGACCTGGGAGGAACGCGACCTCCCCGTCCCCGACCCCCAGCCCGGCGGCGCCGTCCTGCGCGTCGAGGCCACCGGCCTGTGCCACAGCGACATCGACCACTTCCGCGGCCACGTCCACACCTCCTGGGGCGGTGCCTTCCCCTCCATCGCCGGCCACGAGATCGTCGGCCGCGTCGAGAAGATCGATTCGGCCACGGCCGAGGCGTGGGGGGTGGCGGAAGGCGACCGGGTCGCCGTCCGTGAGCTCCTCGTCACGCCCGAGGGGTACCGGATCTACGGCCACGACTTCTCGGTGGACGAGGGCTCGGGCCTGTACGGCGGCTTCGCCGAACACCTCGAACTGCTGCCCGGCTCCCAGGTCTACCGCCTGCGCGAGGACCTCCCCGCCGACCAGCTCACGGTCTTCGAACCGCTGAGCTGCGCGGTCACCTGGGTGGCGCCGGTCAGGAAGGGCGACGTCGTCGTCATCGAGGGGCCAGGCCACATGGGGATGGCGACCATCGTCGCCGCCCGTGCGGCCGGCGCCTCGACCATCATCGTCACCGGCACGGCCAGGGACCGCTTCCGCCTCGACTGGGCACTGCGCGTCGGCGCCGACCACACCGTCGACGTCGACTCCGAGGACCCCCTCGAACGGGTCCGCGAGCTCACCGACGGCCGCCTGGCCGACGTCGTCATCGACGCCGCCGCCGGTAATCCGGTCACCATCAACCTCGCTATGGACCTCGTCCGCAAGGGTGGGCACGTCGTCATCGCCGGGATGAAGGACCGCCCCCTCGAAGGCTTCCACAGCGACTGGATCCCCACCCGACGGATCACCCTGCACCCCGGCGCCGGCCTCGACACCGAGGCGGCCGTCGACCTCATCAACGCGGGCAAGGTACCGACCGGCGAGCTGCTCGGCGACACCTTCCCCCTCGAACATTTCGAGGATGCCTTCGCGCTTCTGACCCGCAGGACACCCGGCCGAGACTCGATCCGGATCGCCCTGCGCCTCACCTAGTCTCCCACCGCGGTATCCGGGGGTGCGTCCCTTGATGGAAAGAAGTCCATTCATGAGAACTCCACTGATGCCGAGGATGACGCATCTGCAGCGGCTGGAGGCGGAGAGCATCCAGATCTTCCGGGAGGCGGTGTCCGAGAGCGAGCGGCCGGTGATGCTGTACTCGGTCGGCAAGGACAGCTCGGTGATGCTGCACCTGGCGATGAAGGCGTTCTACCCGTCGAAGCCGCCGTTCTCCCTGCTGCACGTGGACACGACCTGGAAGTTCCGGGAGATGTACGAGTTCCGCGACAGTGTCGTCGACCAGCTCGGCGTCGAGCTGCTGGTGCACCAGAACCCGGAGTGCGTCAAGCGGGGGATCAATCCGTTCGACCACGGTTCGGCGACGCATACCGACCTGTGGAAGACCGAGGGTCTCAAGCAGGCGCTGGACAGGTACGGCTTCGACCTGGCGTTCGGGGGTGCGCGCCGCGACGAGGAGAAGTCCCGGGCGAAGGAGCGGGTGTTCTCCATCCGGTCCGCCCAGCACCGGTGGGATCCCAAGGCACAGCGGCCGGAGCTGTGGCGTCTCTACAACGCGCGCACGCAGCCCGGGCAGAGCGTCCGCGTGTTCCCGCTGTCCAACTGGACCGAACTGGACGTGTGGCAGTACATCCACCGCGAGCGGATCCCGATCGTTCCCCTCTACTTCGCCGCGCACCGCCCCGTCGTCGAACGGGACGGCGCGCTGATCATGGTCGACGACGACCGCATGCCGCTGCGTCCCGGCGAGGTGCCGGCCCGACGCAGCGTCCGTTTCCGCACGCTGGGGTGCTACCCGCTGACCGGCGCGGTGGAGAGCACCGCCGGTACTCTCCCGCAGATCATCCAGGAGATGTTGCTGACGACGAGCTCGGAACGCCAGGGCCGGGTGATCGACCATGACTCGTCCGGGTCGATGGAGAAGAAGAAGCAGGAGGGGTACTTCTGATGGCGCACGCGGCCAGCGACCTCGTCGCGGACGACATCGAGGCATACCTGTCGGCGCACGAGCACAAGTCGATGCTGCGGTTCATCACCTGCGGCAGTGTGGACGACGGGAAGTCCACGCTGATCGGGCGGCTGCTCTACGACTCGAAGCTGGTGTTCTCGGACCACCTCGCCGCGCTGGAGACCGATTCGAAGAAGGTCGGTACGCAGGGCGACGGCCTGGATTTCGCGCTGCTGGTGGACGGGTTGGCCGCCGAGAGGGAACAGGGCATCACGATCGACGTGGCGTACCGGTTCTTCTCCACCGAGCGGCGGAAGTTCATCGTCGCGGACACCCCGGGGCACGAGCAGTACACCCGGAACATGGTCACCGGGGCGTCCACCGCGGATCTGGCGGTGATTCTCGTCGACGCCCGCAAGGGTGTGCTCACCCAGACCCGGCGGCACAGCCATCTCGTCTCCTTACTCGGGATCCGCAACATAGTCCTGGCGATCAACAAGCTGGACCTCGTCGGCTACTCCCGGGACGTGTTCGCCGGCATCGAGGCGGACTACCGGGCGTTCGCGGCCGAGATCGGACTGAGCGACATCGTCGCGATCCCGTTGTCGGCGCTGGCCGGGGACAACATCACCGCACTGTCGCCGAACACTCCCTGGTACAGCGGCCCCACTCTCGTCGGTCACCTGGAGTCCGTCGAGATCGCCGACGACCTGCACACCGGCCCGTTTCGCCTGCCCGTGCAGTGGGTCAACCGCCCCGACCTGGACTTCCGTGGCTTCTCCGGGCAGATCGCCGGCGGTGCCGTGCGCCCTGGAGACCGCGTTCGAGTGCTGCCGTCCGGTCAGGAAAGCACCGTCGCGCGGATCGTCACCGCCGACGGCGACCTCGACGAGGCGGCCGCGGGCCAGTCGGTCACTCTCACTCTCACGGACGAGATCGACGTCAGCCGCGGCGACGTCCTCGCCACCGCGATCGACCCGCCCGCCGTCGCGGACCAGTTCGAATGCCACCTCGTCTGGATGGCCGAGGAACCCATGCTCCCCGGCCGTCCCTACCTGCTCAAGATCGGGAGCCGCACTGTCGGGGCGACGGTCACGCAGCCGAAGTACAAGGTCAACGTCAACACCCTCGAGCACACCGCCGCCCGCACCCTCGATCTCAACGAGATCGGCGTGTGCAACATCAACCTCGACCGGCAGATCCCGTTCGACCCCTACACCGCCAACCGTGACCTGGGCGGGTTCATCCTCATCGACCGCTTCACCCAGGCCACCGTGGCTGCCGGTCTGCTGCACTTCGCGCTGCGGCGCGCCGACAACGTGCACTGGCAGGCGGTCGAGGTGGACAAGGACGCCCGCGCCCGGCTGAAAGGGCAGCGCCCGGCGGTCGTCTGGTTCAGCGGCCTGTCCGGTGCCGGGAAGTCGACCATCGCGAACCTGGTCGAGAAGCGGCTCCACGAGCAGGGCTACCACACCTATCTGTTGGACGGTGACAACGTCCGGCACGGCCTCAACAAGGATCTCGGATTCACCGACGCAGACCGGGTCGAGAACATCCGCCGCGTGGCGGAGGTGGCCCGGCTCATGGTCGACGCGGGCGTCATCGTGCTGGCCTCGTTCATCTCCCCGTTCCGCGCCGAACGTGCGCTGGCCCGTGACCTGCTCGGCGAGGGAGAGTTCGTCGAGGTCCACGTGGACGCGCCCCTGGCGGTGGCCGAGTCCCGGGACCGCAAGGGGCTCTACGCCAAGGCCCGGCGAGGAGAACTGGTCCACTTCACCGGCATCGACTCCCCGTACGAGCCCCCCGAGAACCCCGAACTGCGCCTTGACGCCAGCGGCGCCCACCCGGCCGCGGCCGCCGCCGACCTGGTCGTCGACCACCTGCGTCAGGCCGGTGTGCTCGCCCCGCCCGCGCCTCGCCCGACCCCGCCCGCCGGAGCATGAACAGCATGGACGATCACGCACTCGCCGCGGCCCTCGCCGAGCAGGCGGGGTCCCTCCTCCTCGATATCCGCGGGCAGGGTGGGGCCCAGGGGGATCGGCAGTCCAACGAGCTGCTGCTGCGCCTGCTCGCGCAGACACGTCCGGGCGACGCCGTTCTGTCCGAGGAAAGCGCCGACGATCCCGTCCGCCTCACCCGGGGCCGGGTCTGGATCATCGACCCGCTCGACGGGACCCGCGAGTACGGCGAGCCGCCGCGAGACGACTGGGCCGTCCACGTCGCCCTCGCCGTCAACGGGACACCCACCGCGGGGGCGGTCGGACTGCCCGCCGCCGGCCTCGTGCTGCACACCGGCGAACCACCGGCCCTCGCCGCCCCGACCTCCGGCCCGATCCGTCTCGCCGTCTCGCGCACCCGCCCACCCGCCTGCGTCGACCAGCTTGTCGCCCGCCTGGACGCGGCCCTGGTCCCCATGGGTTCCGCCGGCGCCAAGGCGATGGCGGTCGTCCGCGGCGACGTCGACGTCTACGCCCACTCCGGCGGCCAGTACGAATGGGACTCCGCCGCCCCCGTCGCCGTCGCCCACGCCGCGGGCCTGCACACCTCCCGCCTCGACGGCGGACCCCTCCGCTACAACGAGCCCAACCCCTACCTCCCCGACCTGCTCATCTGCCGCCCGGAGCTCGCCGACACCGTCCTGCGAGCACTCCATGACGCCTGACCGGGCCCCCGCAGCTGTCGGTGGCGCGAGGTGGTCTCCTGTATGACGGCCAGCTTCGTGAGCGGCGGTTCCACTGGATCGTCGACTGCGCCGGCCCGCCGGCCGACGTCTCGCGCTCCCCGGACAGGCTGACAGCCCAGCTCCTCACCTCGGGCTTCGCGAGAGTCGAACCGCTACACCTCGGGCTGGAGACGGATCCGAGCGGGCGGCTGATCGCTCGCGACGGGCGACCCCACAGCAACGCCTTCACGATGGGCCCCCCGCGCCGGGGCGGCCTGTTCGAGACGACGGCGATCCCGGAACTCAGAGAACAGGCCCAGTCACTGGCGGAGAAGATATCGGCGCTGCTTTACAGCGGAAGTCGGCGCCGTGGCGCAGGTGCGGAAACCGCGCAGTAGAAGACCCGAAAACGTTCCTGATATCAATCGCGAGGGAAAAGTTCATGATGTTCAGTAGGTCTCGATTAATCGTTACGGCCGTTGTGTGCGGTGCGGTTCTGGCTCTGGGGGCCTGTGGTGGTGCTGATCCCGCGTCGCCGACGGGCGGTGCCACCGGCGAGCCGGTCGCGGGTGGTCATGGCCGCATCCTGATGCTCAGCGACCCCCGTAGCCTGGACCCGGCGACGCTCGGCAACGCCTACGCGACCACCGGCGCCCTCGGTAACGCCCTGTACGGCACCTTGATGACGACCGACGATGCCGGTGAGATCCAGTACACGATGGCCGAGTCGTTCACCACCACCGACGGCGGCGCGACCTTCACCCTGAAACTGCGCCCCGGCCTGACGTTCTCCGACGGCACCCCGCTGGACGCCGAAGCGGTGAAGTTCGACTGGGACCGCCTCAAGGATCCGGCCACCCGCGCGACCAACCTGTCCGAAGCATCGATGATCTCCTCGACCGAGGTCGTCGACAGCACCACACTGAAGATCACCATGGTGGCGCCCGCACCGAAGTACGCCCACTCGGTCATCACCTCCACCCTGAACTGGATCGCCTCACCCGCGGCTCTGCAAAAGGGCGCGCAGGCCTTCGACGCGGCCCCGGTCGGTGCCGGGCCGTTCACCCTGACGAGCTGGACCCGCCAGGCAGCCATCGAACTGGCCAGGAACCCCCGCTACTGGGACGCACCCAGGCCCTACCTCGACCGTCTCACCCTGCGCACCACCTCCGACACCGGCCAGCGCTTCAACACGGTGCTCACCGGTGGCGCGGACGTGGCCATCGAGTCGAACCCGGTCAACATCGAAAAGGCCACCGACGCCGGCCTGCCCACCACCGTCATGGCCCTCAGCGGTGGCACCTTCATCGCGCTGAACACCCGCCGGGCACCCTTCGACGACGTCCGCGCCCGCCAGGCCGTCGCCGCCGCCCTCGACATGGACGCGCTGAACCTCGCCGTCTACAACGGCAAGGGCGAACCTGTCGACACCCTGTTCAGCGACACCTCGCCGTTCCACTCGGACACACCACTGCGCACGACGGACAAGGCGACCGCCCAACGGCTCTTCGACGAACTCGCCGCCGAAGGCAAGCCGGTGACCTTCACCTACTCCAGCGCTCCCACCACCGAGAACAGAAACACAGCCGAGAACATTCAGGCCCAGCTCGGCGCTTTCAAAAACGTCAAAGTCAACGTCAAGGTCATCGAAGTGACCGAACTCGCCGCGCTACGCACGACCCACGACTTCGACGCGGCCACCTCGTCGGCGTTCTTCCAGGACCCCGAGCCACGCCTGTGGACGGCCTTCGCCGCCAGTTCGGCCGCGAACCTGTCCGGGATCAACGACCAGGAACTCAACGACGCCCTCCTCGCCGGCCGGACCGGTACGTCGGAACAGGAACGCGCAGCCGCCTACAAGACGGTGCAGCAGCGACTCACCGAGCTGTCCCCGGTGGTCTTCCTCACTCGAGCCGAACCCAGCGCCATCGCGGGAAAGAACGTGGGCGGCCTCATCCAGTACGGACTCGGATCTCTGCTGCCCGACCAGATCTGGATCCAGAAGTAGCGGTCGTTCCCGATCCGGGCACCGACCCGACGACAGATGCGCTCCGACCCGTCGGAGATCACCCAGGGGGTACTTGTGGACACTCCGCCGATTTCCCTCGTTCCGCCGGGCGTCGGGGGAACGAGAGTCGGTTTCATCGGGCTGGGCAGCCAGGGCGGGCCGATGGCCCGGCGCATCGCGGACGAGGGCTACCCTCTGACGATCTGGGCTCGCCGCGCGGCGTCCGTGGAGCCGCTCGCGGGGGTCGCCGCCGTAGCTTCCACGCCTGCGGAGGTCGGCGAGTCGAGTGACGTGGTCGGCATCTGTGTGGTCGCGGATGCCGACGTGGAGGACGTGCTGCTACGGGCCGACGGTGTCCTGGCCGGTA
This sequence comes from Parafrankia sp. EAN1pec, assembly GCF_000018005.1. Taxonomy (GTDB): domain Bacteria; phylum Actinomycetota; class Actinomycetes; order Frankiales; family Frankiaceae; genus Parafrankia; species Parafrankia soli. The sequence goes on along the minus strand of NC_009921.1, from coordinate 5,028,107 downwards.
TGGCGGCCGGGGGAGTCGTCGTCATCCACTCCACGATCCGTCCGGAGACCTGCCAGCGCCTTGCCACCGAGGCGGCGAAGCAGGAGATCTCGATCATCGACGCGCCGGTCAGCGGCGGAGGCGATGCGGCCGCGCAGCGCAGGCTGCTGGTCATGGTCGGTGGTGAGGACGACGCCGTCGCGCGGTGCCGCCCCGTCCTCGAGACCTTCGCCTGCCCGGTGATTCATCTCGGTCCGCTCGGAAGCGGTCAGGTGGCGAAGCTGGTGAACAACTTCGTCTTCACCGCACAGGTGGGCCTTGCCCTCGAGACGTTCTCGTTCGCGCAGCGACTGGGCATGGATCGCGCCGCGGCGGCCCAGGTGTTGGCACACGGCAGCGGCGGTACCCGCGCCAGCGCGATCCTGGCCGCTTCCGGCTTCGACACCACGGGGCTGCGTCAGGCTGAGCCGCTGCTGCGCAAGGACGTCGGCATCGTTCTTGACGTCGCCCGGGCCGCCGGTGTTCCGGAACCGGCCGCTCTGGTCGAACTCGCCCGAAACACCTTGAGCGCTCTGGGAAACGGCCCGAAGGCCCAGGTATCCCCGAAGGCCTAGGTAACGACGCCCGTCGGCGAGGCTGGACCCTCTCCCCTCGCCGTCAGCGGCGTCCTGGGGGTCTGCCTTCCTGGCTCTGGGTGGGTGGGCGGCCGCGTGCCTGACGGGTGGCGATGGTCGCGGCGCTGGTGAGCCGTCGGCCGAGGTCCAGGACGGTGGTGACGGGGACTGGTTGGCCGGGGCCGGTGATGCTGAGTGAGAGCAGGACGCGTCCGATGGGGTCGAAGATCGGCGCTGCGACGGTCTTGAAGGTGATTTCGTCGGAGTCGGTCAGCGTGTCGAGGGAGAGCAGCATTTCGTCGGTCTGGCTCATTGCCTTGGCGAGGTGCTGTTCGGCGTCGTCGTCGGTTGGTTCGTTGCGCACTCGGCTCATCGCCTTCATCACCGCGGGTGCGGAGATCGCGGGCAGGGGGACGCTGAAGCCTCGGGCGCGGGTCTCGGTGAGGATGTTGCGGTAGAAGTCGGCGAGTGCCGGGGGGAGGGCGGCGCGTTCGAGCCAGGTGCTGATGGCCGTGTCGTCGGCCCAGGCCATGAACACGGCGCCGATCGGTGCGAGTAGGGGCGAGCGGTCGCCGGGGTAGCCCAGGCTCGGGGTGGGTGGTTGCGGTCCGCGCCGTGCCAGGAAGATGACGTCTCTCCCCGCGATCGCGCTCACTCCCGTCTCGGTGCCGAGTTCGTCCGCGAGTATGTCGGCCTGCTCGATGGCGGCCTCGATCGCCGGGTGCTGTTCGAGGGCGGCGAAGCCGGTCACCGCGAGTGCCGGTCCCAGGACATAGGTGCGGTGGGCGGGGTCGCGTACCACGAACCCGCAGTCGGTCAGCACCGCGAGGGTGGCGTGCGCGGAGGCGATGTTCATCCCCAGGTGCCCGACCAGCTCGCTGATCGTGAAGCCGCGGGACGGGTGCGCGGTGAGGAACGAGACGATGTCCGCGGCGCGGGCGGAGGCGGGTGCGGCACGGGCCATGGAGCGACCGTAGCGGATCAGGCCCCTTGACAGCAATCTGCGTTTTGCTATAGCAATGTCTCTATGCGGCGACGGTGTCGCCTGTTCGTGAATCCCACCCCGTCGGCCGGATCGCAATGTTGTGTGATCTGACCGTACGTCACCCGCTCCAGACGGCTTCGAGCAGCCTGAGGAACCAGACCGGCGCCGTCCTGCTGTCGTTCATCGACCTGCTCTGCGAAAAGCATGAACTTCGGGGCTGTCAGTGGCGTGTGGAATGCGTGGGAGCGTATGCGATCTGTCGTGGCCCCGCAGATCCGATCAGATTTCTCGGCCTTCAACTGGACGACTGTGCGTGATCGGAGGGCTCATCCCGTGGGCAACACAGCCGCAGAGCAATGCTTCCGTGAGGTCATGACCGTCGAACCACCTGATGTGGCGACGCCCTTCGAGGTGGCGACCCGCGACTTCGTGTTCGGGGAGGTGTGGCGCCGGCCCGGTCTGAGCCGGCGCGACCGGCGGTGGGTCACCCTGACCTGTGTGGCCGCTGCTGACGCGCCCGAGCCGATCGACGCCCACGTCTACGCGGCGCTCAACAGCAGTGACATCGAGCTCGAGGCCATGCTGGAGTTCGTCCTCCATTTCGCCGTGTACTGCGGGTGGCCCAAGGCCTCTCATCTCGAGGGCGTGATAGTCCGGCAGTGGGCTCGCATCCAGCAGGAACAGGGCAGGTCAGTGGCCCCGTGGCCGTCGCTCGACAACGGCGGGCTCGGGCCCAACGACTGGGAACAGCGGCTGGAGCGAGGGGTCAAGGAGTTCATCGACGTGAATCTGACGCCGGCGCCGCGGCCCGAGACACCCTACCGTCACGCCGGAATCCTCAACTTCGTGTTCGGTCATGTCTGGCAGCGGCCGGGCCTCACCCGTCGCGAGCGCCGCATCATCACCGTCGCCTGCGTCGCCATCGACGACTCGCCCATGCCGTTGAAGACGCACGTCACCTCCGCCCTGCACTCCGGCGACCTCACGAAGGTGGAGATGGACGAGATCGTTCTACAGTTCTCCGCCTACTACGGCTTCGCCAAGGGCGCGGCGCTGGGCGACACCGTGGAGGCGGCCGGGCTACCGGCGTAGACGAGGCGGCAGGGGTGCAGGCAAGGGGGTGGCGTCAGGCGGAGAACAACCTGGCGGGTCTCCCGACTACGGCGATGCCCTGACCTGGGTCGGGCATCGCCGAAGGCGTGGGGCCCGGCGCGACACCTAGACGATGATCGGCAGCTCCTCGTAGCCGCGCACGGTGCTGGTGTGCAGGCGCACCGTGTTGCCGTGGTCGACGTCCCAGGTCGGGAAGCGGCGCAGGGTCTCCTCCAGGGCGATGCGTCCCTCCATGCGGGCGAGCGCGGCACCGAGGCAGAAGTGCACGCCGTGCCCGAAGGAGACATGGCTGTCGAACCTGCGCCGGATGTCGTAGCGGTCCGGGTCGTCGTACTTGCGGTCGTCACGCCCGGCCGAGCCGGTGAGCAGCAGGACCTTGGACTTGGCGGGGATCTCGGTGCCGTGCAGCTCGACGTCGCGGGTGGTGACGCGGCCCTGGACGGGGGACGGCGCCTCGTAGCGCAGCGTCTCCTCGACGGCGCCGCCCAGCAGCGACGGGTCGGCGGCCAGGTCGGCCCGCTGGTCGGGGTGGGCGGCCAGCAGGACGCAGGCCCAGCCGAGCAGCCGGGCGACGGTCTCCGTGCCCGCCGAGACGAGCAGCGCAGTGAAGTCCGTGGCCTCGCTGAGGCTGAGCCGGCGGGTGCCGTCGTCGGTGGTGATCTCCGCCTGGGTGAGCGCGGTCATCATGTCGTCCCGGGGGTTCTTGACCCGCTCCTGGATCTGCCCGTTGAGGTAGCCGTGGAACTTGGCGGTGGCCGCCATGGCCGTCTCGTTGAACATGCCCTTCTCCGGGTCCAGGTAGAACGTCCCGTCGATCATCTTGCGGACGTCCTCCCGGTCGGCGGGGTCGACGCCGATGAGCTGGGAGATGACCAGCGAGGGGAGCTGGGCGGCGAAGTCCTGCACGAAGTCGAACCCGCCGCCGCCGACCTGGGGGTCGAGCAGCTCGGCGCACAGGTCGCGGATGACGCCCTCGAGACCGCCGACGCGGCGCGGGGTGAAGGCCCGGGAGACCAGGACGCGCAGGGTGGTGTGCGTGGGCGGGTCCATGAAGATTATCTGGCCGGTGTCCCATGGTTCCGACTTCATGAGCTCGAGGACCGTGCCGTACTTGGAGCTGTAGGTCGCGGGATCGAGGTGGGCCGTGTCGACGTCGGTGAAGCGGGAGAGCGCGTAGAAGTCGAACTTCTCGTTGTGGTAGACCGGCGCCTCGTCGCGCATCCGCTTCCACAGCGGGTGCGGGTTGACGTCGATCTCCTTGTCGAACGGGTCCCAGTACAGATCGTCCGTCACAGGGTGGGTCCTTTCATCGTCGGTCCCGGGACGCACTGGTCGCGCGCGGGAAAGATCCTCATCCGGACTCCCTGCTGATCAGGTGTGGTCGCAGGGCGACCGCCATGTCCGGGTCCAGGTCCTGTCCGTCGAGTAGCCGTCGGATCGAGGACGCGACCACCCGCGCTATCGCCGGCACGTCGAAGGTGGTGGTGGTGATCGCGGGCCGCAGCGCGGCGCCCAGCGGGTGGTCGCCGGAACCGACCACCGCGATGTCCCGGGGAACCTCCAGGCCGGCATCGCGCAGCTTGTCGATGAGCAGGATGGCGAACTGGTCGCTGTTGGCGTACACGGCGTCCGGTCGGTGCTCCGGATCGCGCCATCGGTCCACCACGGCCGCGATGCTGTCCGGGGACAACTCGCAGTCGACCCGTTCGACCGGCACGTTCTCGGTTGTCGCGACCTGCAGGACCGCGTCGTAACGCCGCTCGGGCACCTCCGCCAGTGCCCCATGGGGCACCAGGCAGGCCAGGCGCCGGCAGCCCCGGGTGAGCAGGTGCCGTGTCGCGAGGCTGGCCACCGCGGCGGGATCGAGGGGCACGGTGGGCGCGTAGGTCACGCTCGGGACGCCGGTGAGCAGAATCGCCCGCACGCCCGCACGCCGCAGCAGCTCCACGGCGGTCCGGGTACCGCGGGACACGTTGACGTACACCGCGGCGGGCCGAAGCTCGGCCCATGCGTAGGCTCCGCTCATCCCGGTAGTGGTGCGGTCGCCGTGCATCAGCAGGACCAGGTCACGCTTCGCGAGCTCCCGGTCGAGGTTCTCGAGGAACCTGTCCTGGCCGGGGACGGTCGTCGACCGCGACATGGGCACCAGGACGATGTTGCTGCGCCCGGCGCGCAGCGCCCGCGCCGACGCGTTCGGGGCGTACTGAAGCTCCCGCGCCGCCGCCAGGACCCGCTGCCGGGTCTGCTCACTGACCGGGTGGTCGGTGCCGTTGAGGACGTGGGAGACCGTTGCCCGCGACACACCGGCGCGCCGGGCCACATCCGCGCTGGTGGGCCGGGCCGGCTCCGGCACCGCGGCCGGGCCCGGCAGCCCTTCGCCCCGTCGGTCCTCGAGCGGCACAGCTCGACCACCCTTCCTCGTCCCACGGCCCTGGCGGTCCGCGGGCATGATCGATTTACACGTGTAACTGTGGCCGTACGTTACACGTGTCACCTCTCCGTCGCGGGCTATCGGCCGGGTGTTCCGAGGAGGGCGGCACGAACGCCTCCGGCGACGAGAATGTCGATCCCGTTGACGAAGCTCGCCGCGTCCGAGAGGGTGTAGGCCGCTCCGGAGTCCTCGATCGCAGGTCCGGCAGCCGCCCGGAGCCGGTCCAGGAAATCCGCGGCGAGCGGGTCGGCCAGCACCGCGTCCAGGACTGGATCCACGGTGGCCGCGGTGAGCAGCGGCGCGAGCGACGCGAAGCACACGATCGCCGTGCCCGCGGTCGCGAGTGGCAACAGGGTGTCGGTGAGCCTCGCGCTGCCCACGAGGTCGACGTCCAGCACTCGGCGCCAGTCCGCCATCGTGGGGGAGATGCCGGCGACGTGCGCGACGGAACGCAGCGTGCCCAGCTCGGAGACGCGGGCGGCCAGCCGTGCGACACCGCCGGCGTCGGCGATGTCCAACGAGAACAGTTCGACCGTGGCCCGACGGCCGGCTCCCGTCAGGGCCGTCGCCGTCTCGGTCATGAGCTCCTCGTTCAGGTCGACGAGGAGGAGGACGTCGACCTGGTCGGCGAGCTGCGCGGCGCACGCGGCGCCCATCCCGCGGCCAGCGCCCGTCACGATGCCCACGGAGGTCACGGTTCGACCACCACCCGCAGCGCTCCGGCCTTGCGGTCGGCGGCGACCCGGAACGCCTCGACTGCGTCCTCGACCGGGAACCGGTGGGTGATCAGTCTGCGAGCGGTCTCGGGACTGTCGGCGAGCATGGCTGCCGCATCCTTCCCTTCACGTCTGCACCCATGCCGGTCGCGCCGCCGACCACGAGGACCGTGCGGCGGGAACCCTTCGGGGCCAGCCAGCGATACTTCGGCGGCGCGAATCAGAGGGCCCGCGTCGGGAGAAGGCATGACGCTTGTCTGGTCGGTCGTGCGGATGGTGGGCGCGTCGTTCTCAGTGCGATTGCGCGGCGCCGAGGTGGGAGGGGCATCGGCCGAGCTGCCCGACATCCCGGGTGGGCCGATCGGCGACGGAGCGGGCCGGCCGGCTCATGCGGCTGGGGGTGCAGCGGCAGCGCCGGTCGCGGGATTGTGCCGGCCTCCTGGGCCGGCGGTCAGGACCGTGCCAGCGGGCACCGGACGGTCGAGGCGGTAATCGTGGCCGCACACCCCCTCCTTATGCGACTAGTGGTCGCTCATTAGTCGGTGAGTATGCGGGCGATGCTCGCATACTGTCAAGATGGAACGGGGTGGTCCTGTGACTTCTCTGTCACCGTTTGTGGCTGCCCACCGGTCGCCCGTTCGCGACGATGGGGCGGCCGAGCTGGCTCCGCGACGCCTGCCTGCGCCTGAGGTCAGCCGGCTGACCGCAGGCGCAGGCGGTTGACGTCGCCCAGTCCCGGGTGCTTTGATCCCGTCCTCAACGGGTGAGGGGCGTCGGCCAAGCCGATCTCACTTCCTGACAGCGCTCGTCAGCCAGGGGATGTGGCTGGCGAACCAACCGTGCTCGTCCTCGAGGGGACGCTGCGCCGCGTGGCGCTCGCTGTTGCGCGGCTGCAATCGGGGTCCGGGGTCTGTCGGTCAGTAATGCTGTCGGATTGTCCTGTGCCGTGGTTCCGCTTCGCGGATCACACTCTGAAAAGCTCGCCGCGACCGCGAGAAGGAATCACCCACCGGCAGCCCTCTATTTTCTCATTCCACTTCCATGCCACCTTTGAACGCCGACGGAAGGTCCGACAATGCGTCGCAGGACACGATTACTGGCCACGGCTGTTACATGTTGCGCCGCCCTTCTTTTAGGGGCCTGTGGCGGAGGTGGCGATTCCGCCAGCCCGTCCGCGGGTGCCTCCGGCAAGCCAGTGGCGGGCGGCCACGGGCGAATCCTGACACTGAGCGATCTCCGCAGCCTGGACCCGGGGACGATCGGCAACGCCTATGCGAGCACAGGTGTCGTGGGTAACGCCCTGTACGGAACGTTGATGACCAACGACGAGGCGGGCGAGATCCGCTACCAGATGGCCGAGTCCTTCACCACGACGGACAACGGCCGCACCTTCACCCTGAAGCTGCGGCCCGGGCTGGTCTTCTCCGACGGCACTCCGCTCAATGCCGAAGCGGTGAAGTTCAACTGGGATCGGGTCAAGGATCCGGCCACCGGCTCTCCCCACCGCTCGGAGGCGTCGATGATCGCCTCGTCCGAGGTGGTGGACGACGTCACGCTGACCGCCACGATGGTCACCCAGGTGCCCAAGTATGCCCAGTCCGTCGTCACCTCGTCACTGAACTGGATCGCCTCGCCCGCGGCGCTGCGGAAGGGCACCGCGGCCTTCGACGCCGCCCCGATCGGCGCCGGCCCGTTCACGCTGAAGAGCTGGACCCGCCAGGCCGCCATGGAGCTGGTCAAGAACCCCCGCTACTGGGACGCCCCCAAGCCGTACCTGGACACCCTCACCTTCCAGGCCGCGCTCGACTCCAACCAGCGTTACAACACCCTGCAGACCGGGGGCGCGGACGTCGCCGTCGAGTCGAATCCCGTCAACTTCGACAAGGCCGACAAGGCCGGCCTGCCGAACACCGTGCTGGAGCTCAGCGGCGGCCTCTTCATGGCGATGAACACCCGCAGGGCGCCGTTCGACGACGTCCGCGCACGGCAGGCCGTCGCCGGGGCACTTGACCTGGACGCGCTGAACCTCGCCGCCTACAACGGAACCGGCACACCCGTCGACACGCTGTTCAGCAAGGCCTCGCCCTTCTACTCGGACACGCCGCTGCGCAAGGCGGACAAGGCCACCGCCCAGCGACTGTTCGACGAGCTGGCCGCGGAAGGCAAGCCGGTGTCCTTCGCCGTCTCCACCGCCCCCACCTCGGAGAGTAGGACGACGGCGGAGAACATCCAGGCCCAGCTCGGCACGTTCAAAAACGTCAAGGTCCAGGTCAAGATTATCGAGGTTGCCGACGTCGTCTCGCTGCGCACGACGCATGACTTCGACGCGACCACGTCGTCAGCGTTCTTCCAGGACCCCGAACCACGGCTGTGGACGGCCTTCAGCGGCGACTCGCCGGCGAACCTGTCCGGGATCGCCGACAAGGCGCTCAACGACGCCCTGCTGGCGGGGCGGACAGGTACATCGGAACAGGACCGCGAGAAGGCCTACGACACGGTCCAGCAGCGCCTCACCGAGCTGGCCCCGGTGGTCTTCTTCACGCGAGCGGAGCCGGGCGCCATCGCCGGCAAGGACGTCGGCGGCCTCGTGCAGTACGGCCTCGGCTCGCTCCTGCCCGAGGAACTCTGGATCCAGAAGTAGCCGCCCGCCCCGGACGTCGACCTGACGACTCAGTCCGGGTGCTGAGATCTCGAGATCCTGGGGAAAGATCGAACGGAGAGATTTTCGACGGGAAACAGGTGCCAGGCACAGGAATGTGCCTGGCACCTGATCGTCACGTGGGACGCATGCGCGGATGATCCGCTGGCGGTTCTGGCGCGTCGAGGTGACGCCGGGTCAGAGAAACACGGCGTTTTCCTGGACGCCGCGACGGGGGTCCTGGGCTACTTCGCGATTCACAGATCCTCGGGTAGCAGGGAACCCGCGCCGTACTGCACGATGCCGCCCACGTTCTTGCCCGTGATGACGGCAGGCGCCGACCGGGTGAGGAAGATGGCCGGCATCGCCTCGGTCAACCGCGCCTGCGCCGCGTCGTAGGCCGCCTTACGCTGCTCCAACGACGTTCCGGTCCGGCCGGCCAGCAGATTCTTGTCGAGCTCCGGGTCCACGGGGCCGGGCATGTTCGCCGGCGAGTTCCCGGTGAAGTTCGCCAACAGCCGCGGCTCGGGGTCCTGGAAGGCCGCGGCGGATACGATCGCGTCGAAGTCGTGGGTCGTGCGCATCGCGCCGACCTGCGAGTAGTCGACGGTCGCGACCTCGACCTTGACGTTCTTGAAGCTGTCGAGCTGGGCCTGGACGTTCTCCGCGATCGCCCTGTTCTCGCTGGACGGATAGGTGGAGAACGTGAAGGACACGGGCTTGCCCTCGGCGGCCAGCTCGTCGAAGAGTTTCTGGGCCTTCGCCTGGTCCACGGTCGTCAGTGGCTTGTCCGAGTAGAAGGGGGAGTTCTTGGTGAACAGCGTGTCAGCCACCTGGCCTTCGCCGTTGTAGACGGCGAGGTTCAGCGCATCGATGTCGAGTGCCGCGGCCACGGCCTGTCGGGCGCGAATATCGTTGAACGGCTCTCTGCGCGTGTTCAGGGCGATGAAGTAGCCACCGCTGAGCGGCAGGAGGTCGGTCGGCAGACCCGCCTTCTCGGCCTTGGCCAGGTTGATCCAGTTCGTCTCGACGGCAACATCGGCGCCGTCACTGATCAGGGTGTTGTAACGCTGGTCGGCGTCGAGCACCGCGCGCATCGTGATGCCGGCGAGGTAGGGCTTGGGTGCGTCCCAGTAGCGGGGGTTCTTGACGAGCCTGATCTCGGCCTGCCTGGTCCAGCTCTGCAGAGTGAAGGGGCCGGCGCCGACAGGGCTCTCGTCGAAGGCCTGCTGACCCTTCTGCAGGGCCGCCGGTGAGGCGATCCAGTTCATCGCCGAGCCGACGATCGCCTGCGTGTACGCGGTCACGGGAGTGGTCATCGTGACTTTCAGGGTGACGTCGTCGACTACCTCGGCCGAGGCGACCATCGCCGCTTCCGTCGCGCTGGGCGAGGCGCTGGCCGGGTCCTTGAGCCGGTCCCAGTTGAACTTCACCGCCGCGGCGTCGAATGGGGTGCCGTCGGAGAAAGCCAGGTCCGGACGGAGCTTCAGCGCGAAGGACTCGGCCATCGAGTACGCGACCTTACTCCCGCTGTCAGCTGCGGATCGCCGCCCGCGTCCGTGAGCTCGTCGATCAGGGCACCGCGATCGACGCCGCCTGCCGCATCGTCGTCAAGATCATGAGTGGGACCGGCATCGGCCACTTCGTAGGACCAGGCCGTCAACGCCGCGCTGCCCAGGCCGAGCGCCTTCCCCGCCTGGTCGGCGAGGCCGCCGGAGAACACGACGATGACCGCGCTCGCCGCGAGCAGCACCATGAGCATCACCGTCACGGCCAGTCTCGGCGGCAGGACCTTCCACGCCGGACCTCCCGACCATGCCGAGCAGCGACACCAGGACCAGCAGCGCCGGGAAGATCGCCAGAACACCGTAGTAGGTGAGCGTGGCCGCCCGGTCCGGCAGCTCGTCGTCCTTGAACTCCTTGACCGTGCGCCGCAACACCGCGAACCAGGAACGCGGACGCAGCTCGTGGAGCTGGTCCGGTTCCGCCCCCCGCTGAGGACATCTCCTTCTGCGGGTACTGGCGCCGCGGCAGGCAGGCCTCCTGAGCGGCCCCGTCAGGCGGCGCTTCCGTCTCGAGGGTACGGTCCTCGACGCTCCGGCCCGCGGGGGCGTACCGTCGAGTACAGCGGACTGCCTGCACGATCACGTCCGGTGTCAGTACATCCCGGGTAAGCCGGGGCTAATGGACGGATGGTGCGGCAATGTACCCCCAGATCAGGCCCGGGCATGGCCCCGGCGGAGCGTCAACCGCCCGCGTGGCGGACCCTGCGAGCTGCCTGTCTCGCCCTGCCGTTGCATACTTGCGGTGATGAGCCAGTCAGCGGTGCCCAGACGCCATCTGCCCACCAGTCCGTTCAAGGCTCCCGTGATCCCGCCGTGTCCTCAGTTCGCTGAGGGCGACCGGGTCGTACACGACGCGTACGGGCTCGGCCGGGTAACCCGGGTCGAGGGTACGGCCGCCGTCCTCGTCGACTTCGGGTCCCGGCAGGAACGCATACCGAGCCCGTTCGAGGGGATGTCCCACCTCTGAGGCCGTGCGGGCGCGAACAGGCGCCTGCCCGCCGAGGGACGGTTCCCGCACGCGGGAACACAGGCGGTCCCGAAGGGACGCGTCGCCACCGGAGGGCGTGTCCGCCCGACGGTGACACTTCATGATCTTTTTCTGCCCGTCTCGCCGTTCGTCACGGCGACCCCATCCGAAAGCGTGACCTCTCATCGACACGATCTCGCTCCCTCTCTTCTCGGCAGCGGAGCCGGTACGGCCGCTGCGTCGGCAGGCGCCTCCGCCGCCGACGAACCACCCCTTCCACGCGCCGGACTTCGGGCGCTTCGCGCCGGCGGCGCCGGAGGACATGGATCTGGAGCCCGCGGCTCCCGCTCCCGTCCCCGCAGCCGCCGTGCGGCCGCGGCCCCACGACGGCCCGCGCACCCGGCCGGCCCGCCGCCGGCCCACGCAGCCCCGCCAGCACGGAACCTCGGGCCAGCACCGCTGAGCCCCGTCTGACCTGGCGCCCCGCGGCGGATCGCCGACCTCGCGATCGGCGATCCGCCGGGCCGGATGATCAGTTCGGACGGATCGGCAGGGCCGGGCGAGCCGCCGGGACGTCAGCCCGGCGGACGGCCCGGCTGACCCGGCCGGCCGTGCCCGTGGGCCCCGGGGTGCTCGACCGTCGGAAACTCGTTCCCGGGGGCTGCGGGGGAGTGGGCCTGCGCGGCCTCCGCCCGGGCCAGGTCCAGGACCACCTTCGGGGGCAGCCCGGCCGCCGCCGCCACCGCGACCACGTCGTCGTACTCCACCGAGGCGTTGACGACGGCACCACGCGACGAGGCGACCTTCACCCGCACCTCCCCGCCCGCCACCGCCACCCGCAGCTCGCGGCGGGCCAGCGCGGACTTCGTCACCGTGTGCTCGCGGACCCCGATCGACGTCGTGTGGCTGAAGATCACCTGTCGCAGCCGGTCGGCCGCGGCGGGCTCGCACAGCACCGACAGGACGTGCGCGGGCCGGCCCTTCTTCATCAGAATCGGGGTCAGCCAGGCGTCCGCCGCGCCGCCGGCGAGCAGCGCCCGCAGCGTCGACGGCCACAGCCGCGGGTCCAGGTCGTCGACGTTCGTCTCCAGCACGACGCTGTCGCCGTGGCGGGCCCCGTGCGCCGCCGCCGGCCCCGCCAGGTCGGCCCGGCCGACGACCAGCCGGGTCACGTTCGGATGCCCGTCGAGATCCCGCCCGCCGGCACCCAGCCCGATCGACGTGGTGCGCATGAGCGGCATCGGACCGAACTCCTCGGCGAGCGTGACGGCGAGCGCCACCCCGGTCGGCGTCGCCAGCTCGGTCTCCACCGGGCCGCCCGACGCCGGCGCCCCGGCCGCCCGCAGCAGCTCCAGGACGGCCGGCCCGGGCAACGGGATGGCCCCGTGCGCCGCGCTGATCCGCCCGCCGCCCAGCGAGATCGGGCTGCACACGAGCCGGTCGATCCCGAGCGCGTGCAGGCCGGCGACGGCGCCGACGACGTCCGCCAGGCTGTCGAGCGCGCCGACCTCGTGGAAGTGCACCTGCTCGATGGGACGACCGTGCACCCGCGCCTCGGCGGCCCCCAGCGCGCGGAACACGTCCGCGGCCCGGGCCCGTACGACCGGGTCGAGGTCGGCGGCATCCAGCAGCCCAAGGACGTCGGCGAGCCCGCGCGCGTGCGGGCTCGGCGCGCACCGCACCAGAACCTGGGACGCCCGCAGCCCCCCGCGCTGCACGGTCCGCGCGTCCAGCCGCACCTCGTCGGGCAGGCGCAGCGCCGCGACGGCGGCCCGCAGCACGGCCAGGTCGACCCCGGCGTCCAGGCAGGCACCGAGGAGCATGTCGCCGCTGATCCCGCCGGTCGCGTCGAGCCAGCCGACGACCCCGGTGGACGTGTTGCCCGTCATACCCCCATCATCGCCCGGCGGCCGACGGTCAGATCTCGTCCCAGGGCACCGAGGCGTAGGCGCGGCGCAGCGCGGCCAGCACCGCCTCGTCCACCGGGACCGGTGTCGTGTCGATCCGGTCGACGGGCACGATCCCCCGCGCGTTGGCGACGAAGGCGGCCCGGAAGTGGCCGACGTCCGCCAGCCGTACCGGCTCCCGCCGGGACTCGAGGAGCGGGCCGCGCTCCTCTCCGGCCGCGGCGGCGGGCGTGATGGTGGCGGTGGCGGGCGCCGTCACCGCGGCCGCGGTCGCCGCGGCGGGGACTTGATGTGCGACGGGCTCGGCGGTGGCCCCGGGGCGCAGCCGCTCGTCGAGCAGCGCCATGGTGACGCCGACCAGCGACGGGCCGTCCGGCCAGATCACCCTGGCCGGCGCCGCGGTGACGAAACCGATGTTGGCGACGGTGGTCTCGCAGACCAGGCCCTCCCCGGTGACGAGCAGCGCGTCGTCGAAGCCGCGCCCGCGGGCCAGCCGGCCGAAGTGGATCTGCCCGAAGCTGCCGACGTGCTTGATGTGCGGGAATGGCCGCTGGTAGCGCAGCGAGCACAGCCGCAGCGGGCCGGCGGCGGGCTCGGCCGGCGGGCCGATCGAGACCAGGATCGAGACCGACCCCGTTCCGGTGGGAAAGACCACCGTCCGCACGGTCGCGTCGCCGCTCTCCGCCGGGCCGTGCGGGGCCGGGGTGGTCGCCAGCGCGTGCCGGATCCGGTCGCGGACCAGGCCGCCGTCCAGGTAGGTGCCGTAGAGCTCCTGGTTGGCGCGGTCCAGCCGACGCAGGTGCAGTGCCAGCCCCCGGACCCGGCCGGCCCGGACCTGCATCGTCGTGAGGTGGCCGTCGTTGGCCAGGGCGAGGTGGCGCAGGTCGTCCACGCCCGCGGGGTGGCCGTCGACCTCGACGTGCGTCAGCGGTGTCGTGTCCACGGAACCCACGGTAGCGATCTCTCCGCGCCGGATCGGGCTTTCGGTGGGCGCCGCCGGGATCCGTCGGCGGCCCCCGCCCGGGCGCGAGGATTGCGCCGGTTGCGGATACAGGGTCGCGGCTGGGGGAACGGTCCCCCGGATGAGGGCCGGCGAAGTGCTCCGGGGAGGATGTTGTTCCAGCAGCGGCGGTCACCCGCACCGCGTACGGTGTCAGTCCTAGGAAGATCGCCCGTGCCCCCGGCCGGGGTGCGGGTGATGATCGCAGCCGTGATGGATGGGGGCCCGGTGACGTCCGAGACAAGCCATGCCGACCCGACGACCCGGCCCTGGTCACGCAGCGGTCCGGGCCGGGCGGCGGCCGCGGAGACGTCCGCGGCGAACCTCCTCGACAGCCTGAGCGAGGTGGTGTTCCGCACCGACGCGGAGGGCCGCTGGACCTACCTGAACCGGGCCTGGACCACCCTCACCGGCTACGACGTCGGCCCGAGCCTGGGCGCCCGCTTCCTCGACTACGTCCACCCCGACGAGGTCGAGTACACGACCGCGCTGTTCATGGGCGTGGTGCACGGCGGCGCCGACCACTGCCACCACGAGACCCGCTACCGCACCCGCCACGGTGGCTACCGGCAGGTACAGATCCGCGCGAACGTGCTGCGCGGCCCGTCCGGTGAGGTGCTCGGCAACACCGGCACGATCCTCGACGTCACCGACTCCCGGCTCGGCGCCGAGGCGGTCGGGGAGCATGCCACGCTGCTGGAACTGATCACCGCAGGCACCGACCCCGAAGAGCTGCTGACGGGCGTCGCCGTCTACGACCGCGACCTGCGGCTGCGCCGCGGCTCGCCGGTCGTCGACCGCCTGGTCGGCGCGCAGCTGCTTCCCGGGGACCCGCTCGACCGGCTGGTCGAGCTGCTGCACCCCGCTGACTGGCAGACACGCTCCCTCGGCGGCGACTGGGGCCTGGTCGCGCTCGCCCTGCGTACTCGTCGGGCACAGCTCGGCGACCTCGAGCTGGCGGGCGAGCGGGGCACCGGCCGGGCGCTGCGCGCCTCGGTGATCCCGTTCGACCAGGGCGGTGAGGAGATGGCCGCGCTCGTCCTGTCCGACATCACCGACCTGCGCCGGGCCGAGCGCCAGCAGGCCGGGCTCGCCCGGCTCGGGCAGCGCGCGCTGGCAGATCTCGACATCCCGACCCTGCTCGCCGAGGCGGTCGGTCTGGTCACCACCACCCTGGACGTCGCCGTCTGCGACGTGATCCGCTGCGAACCCGACGGCGACCGGGCGAGCCTGGCCGACGGTGCGAGCCTGGCCGACGGTCCCGAGCGCGCCGGTCTGCCCGACGGATCCGCCAACGGTTCATCCACCAGCGCCGCCGGTGGTGCTGGCGGGCCGGGGGCCGGTGCGTCCGATCCCGGGCATCTCGCGCGCCTGACCGACCCGTCGGCGCCGACCGCGCCCACGCAGCTCGGCACCGGCCCGATCTACCTGACCGGCACGCTGGCGGCCGAGGCGAGCTCACTCGTCCACCTCGCGCTCGGCGTCGACGAGCCCGTCGTGGCGAACGACCTCGGAACCCGTCCACACCTGCGCAGCGGGTGGTCCGACGCCGGAGGCGCGCAGGCGGCGCTCGCGGCCCGGATCGGCTCGGCCCGGTCACCGTTCGGCGTGCTGGCCGCGGCCAGCACACGGCCGCGCCGCTTCACCGGGGAGGAGTCACGCTTCCTCCAGTCCGTGGCGAACATCCTCGGCGCGGCGATCGACCGGGACCGCGCCGAGCGCCGGTCGCGGCAGCTCTACGAGGAGGCCCAGCGCGGCCGCGCGTGGCTGGCGGCCAGCGCGGAGATCACCGCCGGCGCGCTGGTGGCCGGCCAGTCCCAGCAGGCCTTCATGCTGCTCGCCTCGCTCGCCCGCGGCGTCACCTCGGCGGACGTCGGCGCCGTGGCACTACCCGACGAGGCGGGCAACCTGGTCGCCACCGAGGTCGACTCGGCCCCCCACCGCCACTCCGACCCGGAAATCCTGCACAGCCTCGCGCTCGCACTCGACGCGGCCGAGAACCGTCCCGAGTTCCTGGCCGGACGTCCCGTGCACGTGGGCGATCTCGACGCGACCGACGCCTGGAGCGGCCCGGTCGCCCTGACCGGACCCACCGACGCCCGGCCGGAACCACGCGGAAACGGGTCCGCGGCGAAGGGACCGGACGGCCCGATGGCGGTGGCGCCGCCGATCCCGCCGGATCCGCGGCTTCGCGAGGCGCTGGTCATCCCGCTGGTCGTCGCGGACAAGCCCCTCGGCGCGCTGGTCCTGGGTAACAGCACCGAGGGCGTCCCGTTCGCCGGGAACGACCCCGAGCTGGCCGGAGCGTTCGCGAACGACGCCGCCCTGGCCCTCCAACTGGCCGAGGCACACCGCGAACGCGCCCGGTTCGCGGTCTTCGAGGACCGCGAGCGCATCGCCCGGGACCTGCACGATCTCGTCATCCAACGGCTCTTCGCGATCGGCCTGCACCTGCAGTCGCTCACGCGGGCCGTCGGTGACGTGACCGCGGCCCGCCTGAACGCGGCCATCACCGGACTCGACTCCACCATCGACGACATCCGTCGCACGATCTTCAAACTCCAGCCGACACCGGTAGGCGCCTGATCCCGTCCCGGCCTGTCGGCCCGGCTGCCTAGCCCTGTTTGCGTCCAGCGCTCTGGTGGGCCTTGAGCGCGACGGCGCCGACGGGATCCGTGGTGGGCTGCGCTGACCCGCCGGCGGGTTCGACGGTGAGCGCGACCTTCTCCGCGTCGCCCACGTTGCCGACGACCCAGTCGGCGGACCTGGAGTTGCCGGCCGTCAGCCCGGCGGAGCGCGTTCCCGCCGGCCCGACCAGCCACAGCTGGTAGACCTTCCCGGCATCGAGCGGCGGCAGGTCACGCGCGGAGACGACCGCCAGGTTGCCGGCGTTCGCCATGGTCAGCTGGCCACCCCCGGCGACCGGTGCCGAGTCGGCCACGGTGAGCGCGGAGGCCGCGAGGGCCTGGGCGTCGGCGACCTGGGCGCGTGTGTCAGCGAGCTCGGCCCGCTGGTTGATGGTGACGGTCCCCAGGGCGGCTCCCGCCGCGAGGACGGCGGCGGCGGTGGCCCCGACCAGCGCGTGACGTGCGCCCGGACGCCGGCGCCGCCCGGCGGGGCCGCCCCGCCGACCCCGGCCGGGCAGACCGGGGGTGGGCCGAGCACGACCGAGCCCGGCCTGGCCGAGCCGGGCGGATCCGTCGTGCTGACCGGTCTGATCAGGTCGGCCGGTGGGTGGAGCGGCCTGGTCCGTGGGAACGCGCGGGCGGAACTGCGGCGTCATCGCGATCACGGCGAGGATGTCCGCCCGCAGGCCCGGCGGCGGCTGCTCGGCGGCGATCGCCGCGAGATGCTCCGTGGCCGCCGAGAGGTGGGCGAGCTCGTCGGCGCAGAACTCGCACTGCTCGAGGTGGGCGTCGACGAGTGCGGCGTCGGCCGGGTCGACGGCGTCGAGCGCGCGCGCGGCGACGAGAGAGTGTGCGTCGGCGGTCATGACCGGCCCCCCATGCAGTCCGACAGCCGGCTCAGCCCGTCACGCATCCGGGTCTTGACCGTGCCGACGGGTAGTTCGAGCAGTTCGGCGACTTCGCGGTAGGTGTAGCCGGAGTAGTAGGCGAGTGTGATCGACTCGCGCTGGGTGGCCGTCAGGTCGCCCAGGCAGCCGCGGATCCGCTCGTGCTCCAGCCTGGTCTCGACCTGCTCGGCGACCTGGTCGTGCGGCCGTGCGGTGGACCGGGCCGCGACCCGGACGTCCCGCGCCCGCTGGGCCTCGACGGAGCGGACCCGGTCGACCGCGCGGCGGTGCGCCATCGTCGAGACCCACCCGGTGACGCTGCCGCGGGCGGGGTCGAACCGCGGCGCCTCCTGCCACACCCCCACGAAGACCTCCTGGGTGACCTCCTCGGCCTGCGCCGGGTCGCGTACGACCCGGCGCACGAGTCCGTACACGCGTGCGGCGAGCTGGTCGTAGAGGGCACCGAACGCGTCGGTGTCCCCGCGGCCCGTGCGGGCCAGTAGCGTCTCCGGGGTCGGCCCGCAAACGCCGTCCCCGGTACCGGGCAGGGCGCGCAGCGCCGCCGCCTGGATCTGGTCGGCTTCCATGACTCCCCATCGCGTCGTCACCAATGACTCGACCGGGGTTCGTCGCCGCGGACCTCGCGGATCGGTCCCGGCGCGGACATTCTCGTCCCATCGCGGCTGGAAGCGTTCCTACCTGCGCAGACACGCTGGGGACGGCGCGACGCGGGATGGCGACGGGGACAGGCGTGGTGCCTAGGCGCGCCCTGGGTGACCGGCCGTCCCCGGCTCGTCGGCACCGGCGAGACGTCCCAGGAACGTGGTGTTGTCGTAGAAGTTCTCCACCGCCAGCAGACGCAGGTCCGGCGCGCAGCGGGCGACCGTGACGCCGAACAGCTCCATCCGCTCGCCGGTCGGCTGGTGCCCCTGGTACGGACCGGCGAAGGTGCCCCAGTGCCGCCACTTGAAGGCGATCACGGGCGGCGGTGAGTACACCTCGAGGACCTCCCAGAAGAACCCGCCCGGGAACGCCCGGTGGAAGGTCTCATGGGAGGACTCGAAGGTCTCCGCGGTGGCCGAGTAGTAGGGGTTCTCGCCGATCAGGACGTTGTAGCTGCCCCGCTCGGTGAGCTCGGCGCTGTCCGCCGCCGGTCCTCCGTTCATGCTGACCCGGATCCGGTCGCTGACCATGCTGACCCACTGGGTGGGATCGCTCTTGTAGGACAGCTCCATCTCGAACACCTGCACGAGCTGCTCGACGACGTCGGCGAGGGAGCCGGGCGTGTGGTGGACGGTGCGCTCCCCGGGCATCACCTCGCGGGAGAAGCGGTAGTCCGGCGGGGCCCCGTCACGCCACCGTGCGTCGGTGGAGGCGGCGATGACCGCGTCGCGGCCGCGCAGGTGCAGCGGAGTCGTACCAGCCGTGCTGTCTTCGCTCACCGTGTCGTCCTCCGATGGTCCGGTGCGTCCACCTGTTCGGGTGACCGCGCGATCGCCGGACGGCGACATTTCCCCGTGGCTGTGCTGGGCCTGTGCCGGTCCGCCGGGTCGATGGCGCCGTCCGGCCTGCGTGCCTCGAGTCTGGCCGGTACGGAACTCGCCCGGCCCGAATCGTTTGTCGCCGGAGCAACGACGAAGGTCCCAGTCGGACGGACGTTCGGTCCCGCCCCGCGGCACCCCCGAGCCAACCCGAGCCTTCCGCCCACCCCGCGCGGCAGCCGGGGCCGGTGTCAAGCCCGGTCTGGGTCATGATCGAATTCGTCGTCGTCGATGTCGGCGGTGGCCCGGGAACTCACGCCGCGCACCTCGCCGAACGCGGCTACGACGTGCTCCTCGTCGACCCGGTCGTCCGCCACGTCGAGATGGCGCAGGCCCGCTGTCGGTCGCAACAGCACGCGCCGTTTCGCGTCCAGCGGGGTGAGGCCCGCAGTCTGCCGGTTGCCGATCAGACGGCCGACGTCGTGCTGCTCATGGGCCCGCTCTACCACCTCGTCCAGGCGGACGAGCGGGCCGCGGCGCTGCGCGAGGCAAGCCGTGTTCTTCGGCCGGGTGGTGCTGTCCTGGTTGAGGTCATCACCCGGCACGCCTGGGTCCTGGACGCGACGAAGAAAGGCCTGCTCGACAGCGATGGGGTCTGGGAGGACTTTGACCGCAACCTACGCACCGGCCTCAGTCAGGATCCGGGACGCCACACCGACGGCGCCTTCTGGGCGTATTTCCACAACCCTGAGGAACTGCGCGGGGAGCTGGATCTCGCCGGCTACCAGGACACCCGCCTTGTCGCCGTCGAGGGCTTCGCCTGGTTGCTGGGGGACCTCGAGCAGCGAATGGCCGACCCCGCCGATCTCCTCCGAGTCATCCGTCTGACCGAGACCGAACCCTCGATGCTCGGAACGAGCGCGCACGTCATCGGCGTGGCGCGCAAGCCCAGGTCGTAGAGGCGGAGTCTCACCTGTTCGAGTGGGTGCCACCGGCGCGCCCCTGCGGTCAGCGGCCGGGGACGGAAGCGGAGCGTGGCCAGGGGCGCTGGCCGTCCTTGGTTTCGATGCTTGTGTTTAAGCGCTCGAGCATGCTGGCGAACAGGCGTAACTCGTCCTCCGACCAGGTGGAGACCAGGCCGCTCAGCTCGCCGATGACGAAGGCGCGGTCGTCGGCGACGCGGCGGGCTCCCTCGGGGGTGATGCTCAGCTTGCGGGCGAGGCCGCCGTCGGGGTCGGGGATGCGCTCGGCCAGGCCGGCCTGGAGGACCGCGGCGGTCTGGCGGTTGACCGTGGAGACGTCGAGGGAGAAGGCCTCGGCGAGCTGGCCGATGGTCATCGGGCCCTGGGCCTCGAGGCGGCTGAGGAGGAGATAGGCGGAGCGGTCGAGGTGACGCGTTCGCCCGCGCCTCGCGGCGTTGGGCGCGATGTGGTGCCTGGCGAGCAGCATCAGCTCCCGCTCCAGGTCGCGCAGACTGTCGTGCACCCGGGCCTCCGCTGGACGTCCGCGCGCACCAGCGGCGGCGGACCGTGACCTTTCTCCCAGTCTAACGGTGTGACGACAGGATGTGTATAAACCATATTGTGTGTAGCATGCATATAGGAAACACCTGAGCTGGCGTTCGGCCTGGCAGTCTGTCCCGGCGTCGCCGCCGCCGCGCACCACCTTCGTCGAGCCCGCACCACCTTCGTCGAATCGGAGTACCGCCATGGCGCGAGCTCGCACGGACCCGGCCGAACCGGGGGCGGGCCCGGCGTCGACGGCACCGATGGGACCGACCGCGCCGCGCCCGAGCCTGTTGACCGCGGCGCTGGCCGTGGCGGGCATCGTGGCGTCGTTCATGCACACCCTGGTCGTGCCGATCATTCCGCAGCTCCCGCACCTGTTGGACTCCTCGGCGTCCAACACGACCTGGGTCGTCACGATCACCTTGCTGGCCGGTGCCGTCGCGACGCCTGTCGCCGGGCGGCTCGGTGACATGTACGGCAAGCGCCGGATCATGCTCGGCAGCGTGGGGCTGCTCGGCGCCGGCTCGCTGGTCTGCGCGCTGAGCACGTCGTTGCCACAGATGGTTGTCGGCCGCGGGCTGCAGGGGCTGGCCACCGGGCTGATCCCGCTCGGGATCAGCCTCATGCGCGACGAGCTGCCGCCCGAGCGGCTCGGCTCCGCGCTCGGGCTGATGAGCTCCTCGCTCGGCATCGGTGGCGCGCTAGGTGTCCCGACCTCGGCGCTGATCGCTCAGAACTTCAGCTGGCACGTGCTCTTCTGGACGGCCACCGTCCTGAGCGTGCTGGTGCTCGCCATGCTGTGGCGGGTCGTCCCCGAGTCGCCGGTGCGCGACGTCCGCGGCCGCTTCGACGTCGTCGGGGCGCTCGGGCTCGGCACCGGGATCACCTGCCTGCTGCTGGCGATCTCCAAGGGCAGCACCTGGGGCTGGACGTCCATCACCACCCTGGGGACGGTGCTCGCCGCGCTCGCGGTGCTGGCCCTGTGGGGCCCGTGGGAGCTGCGCCACGCCTCCCCGGTGGTCGACCTGCGGGTCAGTGCCCGCCGTCAGGTGCTGATGACCAACCTGACCTCGGTCGTCGTCGGCTTCGCGATGTACGGGATGGGGCTGGTCATCCCGCAGTTCCTGCAGCTGTCCGCGGGCACCGGCTACGGGCTGGGCAAGTCGATGGTCGTCGCCGGGCTGTGCTTCGCCCCGTTCGGGGTGGTCATGATGCTCGCCTCGCCGCTCACCGCCCGGGTGTCGGCGATGTGGGGGTCGAAGACGACGCTGGTGCTCGGTTCCGCGATCATCGGGGTCAGCTACCTGATCGGCCTGTTCGTGATGCACTCGGTCTGGCAGGTCGTGCTCCTCGCGGTGATCGGCGGGATCGGGGTGGCGCTGGCCTACGCATCCATGCCGTCGCTGATCATGGCCGCGGTGCCGGCGACCGAGACCGCGGCGGCCAACGGTCTGAACACCCTGATGCGCTCGCTGGGCACCTCCTCGTCGGCTGCCATCGTCGGGGTGATGCTGGCCAACATGACCATCACGTTCGGCGGCCGGGAGGTTCCGTCGCTGGCGGGCTTCCACGCGGTGTTCGCGCTCGGCGCGGGCGCGGCGGCGGCCGCCGTGCTGATGGGCCTGTTCATCCCCGGCCGGGGGGCGCGGGAGGTGCCCGTCCCGGCTGTCGCGGCCCCGCGTGAGACGGGCCGACCGCGCGCGCAGCTCCAGCAGAGCTGACAACCTCCGCTACAGCTGACAGCCGCCGGCCGGCCTCACGATCCGGACCCGGATCGTGAGGCCGTGTGCGGACGTCCGAGCTGATCTTGGGGCGGCGGCGGTGGCGCCACCGGGACGAAGCGCGGGATACGGTCGGATCCGGGCCCGCCTCGGATCCCGGTCCGGGCCGATCGGGGCGGTGCGAACAGCTGCCGTGACCCGACGCATCGGGGCGGGGGAAGGACGCGATCGCCATGCTGCCGCTCGTCACCGTGCTGGTCCTGGCCGTGCTGACGGCAGTGGCGGTCGGTGCGGCGCTGCTGGCCGCGGCCGGCTGGTGGGCCGCCGCCGCGGTGGCCGGCGCGCTGCTGGCCGTGGCCGTGCACGACGTCGTCCAGCGCCAGCACGCCATCCTGCGCTACCACCCGGTGCTCGGGCATGCCCGGTTCCTGCTCGAGACCATCCGTCCGGAGATCCAGCAGTACTTCGTCGAGCGCAACTACGACGGCCGCCCGTTCGACCGTGCCACCCGGACGATGATCTACCAGCGGGCCAAGGGCACCCATGGGGACCAGGCCTTCGGTACCGAGCGCGACGTCAACGAGGTCGGCTACGAGTACCTCCCGCACTCCACGGCGCCCGCGCCGGTCGCCCCCGGCTCCGCGCCGCCGCGGGTGCGCATCGGCGGGCCGGACTGCACCCAGCCCTACGACATGGCGCTGCTCAACGTCTCGGCGATGAGCTTCGGGTCGCTGTCGGCCAACGCGGTGCTGGCGATGAACCGTGGCGCCGCGGCCGGCGGCTTCGCGCACGACACCGGCGAGGGCGGGCTCACCGAGTACCACCTGCGCCACGGCGCCGACCTGGTCTGGGAGATCGGCAGCGGCTACTTCGGCACCCGCACCCCCGACGGTGACTTCGACCCGGCCCGCTTCAAGGACGTCGCCGCGCTGCCCACGGTGCGGATGGTCGAGCTCAAGCTGAGCCAGGGCGCCAAGCCCGGCCTCGGCGGCGTGCTGCCGGCGGCGAAGGTCACCGCGTCGATCGCCCGGGCCCGCGGGGTCCCCGAGGGGGTCGCGTGCATCAGCCCGTCGTTCCACCGGGTCTTCGCCACCCCGCGCGAGCTCGTCCTGTTCGTCGGGCGGATGCGCGAGCTCGCCGGCGGCAAACCGGCCGGGTTCAAACTGTGCGTCGGGTCGCGCCGCGAGCTGCTCGCGATCTGCCGGGCGATGGTGGAGGAGGGGATCACCCCGGACTTCATCGTGGTGGACGGCTCGGAGGGCGGCACCGGCGCGGCGCCGCTGGAGTACGAGGACCACGTGGGCACCCCGCTGACGGAGGGCCTGATCACCGTGCACAACGCGCTGGTCGGGGTGGGCCTGCGCGACCGGGTCCGGATCGGGGCCGCCGGCAAGGTCGCCAGCGGGGTGGACGTCGTCAAGCGGCTCGCGCAGGGCGCGGACTACACGAACGCGGCCCGGGCGATGATGATGGCGGTCGGCTGCATCCAGGCCCAGCGCTGCCACACCAACACCTGCCCGGTGGGGGTCGCCACCCAGGACCCGCGCCGCGCCCGCGCCCTCGACGTCACCGACAAGAGCGAACGGGTCCGCCGCTACCAGGCGGCGACCGTCGCCCAGGCGGTGCAGGTGATGGCCTCGCTTGGCTGCACCGGGCCCGAGCAGCTCCACCCGGGGATGCTCATGCGCCGCGTCACCCACACCGACACCCGCAGCTACGCCGAGCTGTACGAGTGGCTCGAACCCGGTGAGCTGCTCGCCGAGGCGCCGCGTTCGTGGGCGGCCGACTGGGCCGCCGCCGACCCCGACAGCTTCCGTCCCTGAGACCCTGCCCTGCCCTGCCCTGAGACCCTGTCAGCAGTGACCCCGTCAGTAGCGGCCGGGATCAGCGCGGGGCGTGGTCCAGAGCGCGGTCCAGAGCGCGGTCCAGGAACTGGATGATGCCTGGCAGGCGCTCGGCGAGCGGGAAGGCCCCGCCGTGGCCCACCCCCCGCAGCAGGGTGAGCTCGACCGACCCGCCGGCGGCGCACAGGCCGTCCGCGAGCTGCTGCGACTGCTGGTAGGGGACGGTGCAGTCGGTGTCGCCGTGCTCGATCAGGAACGGCGGCGGCGGGCGGTCACGGCGCAGGTGGGACAGCGGGCTGGCCAGGCGCACCAGCTCCGACGCGGCGGTGATCTGCGCGCCGAGGAAACGCGACTCGGGGGAGTCCGCGCGGTCGTGCGAGGCGGCCCGGGCCGGGCAGCGCGGATTCGCGCGCAGCTGGGCGTCCATGGTCGAGAAGTCCACCGGGCCGTACAGGTCGACCACCGCCCGCACCGCGCTGGACGGCCGCGCTCCGGCCGGGCCGAGGTCCACGCCAGGGTCCAGGCCGACGGCAGGGCCCAGGTCGACGTCCCCCGGCAGCGGGTCGTCGCCGGCGGCGCCGAGCATGGCGGCGAGATAGCCGCCGGCCGACTCGCCGATCACCCCGATCCGGGCCGGATCCAGCCCGAGGCGGCGCGCGTTCGCCCGCAGCCAGCGCACCGCGGCCCGGACGTCGGCGACCGCCGCCGGGAAGGCCGCCTCACCGGAGAGCCGGTAGTTGACGCTGGCCACCGCGTAGCCCGCGCCGGCGAGCGCGTGCGCGGTGCGGGCCATGTCCTGCTTGTCGCCGACGGCGAACCCGCCGCCGTGGATCGCGACGACGACCGGAGGCGGATCGCCGCCGCCCGTGGGCAGGAGCAGATCGAGACGCTGCGCGTCGGACAGCGTCGCGTAGGCCAGGTCCTGATCGGTGCGCACACCGCCGCCATCAAGGTCGAGTCGGGTCGGGAGACGGGGGAGACGGGCATGGCACGACCCACCCCCGGCTGCATCATGCCCCACAGCCCGGCGGGGCTTCAGCCCCAGGTCGACAGGTTGCGGCTGAGGTCGCCGGTGAAGGCCGCCGCGTACTCGTGCACGGCGCGGCGACCCTCGAGGGTTCCGGTGCCGGCCGTCAGCGGCTCGTCGGTCCACAGGTCGTCGAGGGCTCCGGCGTTCGGGCGGCTGCCGGCCGGCCCGACCGGCAGCAGCGGCAGGGCCGTGCCCGCCGGCATGGCACCGGGGCCGCGTACGACGACGAGGCCGCGCAGGATCTCGTCGGCCCCGTCGGCGTCGGCCGGGGTCACGACCGCCCGCAGGAACCAGCGCGGGCCGTCGACTCCGACGACCCGGCAGCCCGGGAGCAGCAGCTCCGGGCCGTGGGGGCCGTCGCGGACCTCCGACTCCGGGTGGCCGGCGGCCAGCTCGGCGCGTACTCTGGCCCACAGCTGCCCGCTGGTCGGCGCGGCGAACACGGTCACCCGCACGGTGAGCCCGGCGGCCGTCAGGACGAGGTCGGTGCCCGGCCCGGTCTGCGTGCCGCGGGCGATCCGCACGGTCACTCCCGGCGGCACCGCGACGCGCAGCGCGCCGAGGTCGAGAATCTCGGGCGCGCGCCGCCCCGCCCCACCGGGTACCGCTCCGACACCCGGGACGGCGTCGCCGGAACCGGCCTCGTCGCCGGGCGGGTTGGTCGGCGCCTCGTGCGCCGCCTCGCCTGCCTCGCCGGGCCAGGCGAGCTCGGAGACGTCGTACGGGCCGGGGCCGTCCAAGGCGGCAGGTGCCGGCCCGCGCGCCGCGTGGTCGGATGGATGCTCGTCCACGGTGGTCCTGCGGCGACCGAACATGCTCCCCCTCCCCAATCACCACGCGCGTCGCCGGGTGGGAGCGGGCGGCGCGGGGTGTGGGCGTGGCCACTGGGTCGCAGTGTGACCCGGCCGCGGCGGCCGGGCAAGCCGGCGCGGCGAAAACCCGGGTCACGGCGACGCGAGCTGCCTAAGATGACTGGCGACTGCCACGGTTCCGTCTGGGGTGACTGGCGGGTGCGGTCGGCAGTGGGCCAGATCATGGGGTTTCTCAGGGGCTGTGGGTGAGTTGTGAGTACGGGAAAAGTACTTCGTTTTGATCATGTGCGTGGCTACGGGTTCCTTGCGCCCAGCGACGGCGGCGAGGATGTCTTCCTGCACGCGAACGATCTCCTCGTCGAGAAGAGTCTGGTAGTGCCGGGCGTGGTTATGGAGTTCGAGGTCGAGGAGAGCGACCGCGGCCGGAAGGCGTCGGCGGCCCGGATCCTGCGGGGCTCGGCGACGGGCTCGGTCGTCGGGCCGGCGGCCGTCACGACCGCCCCGGCGCCGGTGGTCTCCCGCCACGACGATGGCGGCGACGGGCTGTGCGACGTCCTGCCGGCCGAGGAGTTCACGCAGGAGGTCACCGAGGTCCTGCTGCAGACCGAGCCGTCGCTGACCGGCGCGCAGATCCTGCACATCCGCCGCCAGCTCGCCGACGTCGCCCGCAAGTACGGGTGGGTGGAGAACTGACGCTCCGGGCGGCACCCGTCGGCTGAGCCTGCCGCTCAGCCGGCCATCCCGGCCTGCCGGGAGTCGTCGATCTCCGGGGAGTAGACGACGAGGTTGCCCTTCCCCAGCCGTTTCGCCGCGTACATGGCATGGTCGGCGTGCTGGAGCACTTCGTCGGGGCAGACCGGTCCCGCCTCCGTGCCCACGATCACCAGGCCGAGGCTGGCGCGCACCAGGTGCCGGCGGTCCTCGATGGCCACGGCGATCCGCAGCGCCGCGCGGATCCGGTCGCCGGCCGTGCGCAGCTCCTCGGTGCGCCCGCCCGCCCGGTCCGCGGCCCCGGTGTCGAACAGGACGGCGAACTCGTCGCCGCCGAGGCGGGCCACCGTGTCGGTCGGGCCCGCCGCCTGGGCCAGCCGGTGGGCCGCCGTGCGCAGGACCCGGTCGCCGGCGGCGTGGCCGAGGTTGTCGTTGACGACCTTGAAGTCGTCCAGGTCGCAGAACAGCAACGCCACCGGGTGGCCGGTGCGCTCGTGCCGGTCGATGGCCGCGCGCAGCCGGCGAAAGAAAAGCGTGCGGTTCGCCAGGCCGGTCAGCGGGTCGTGGAAGGCCTGGTGGTGCAGCCGGGCCCGGCTGTCCTCGTAGCGGGCCAGCAGCAGCGTGTTGTCGATCGTGGTCACGAGCTGGCGGGCGAGCGCGAGCAGCATCAGCGCGAGCATGCCGATGATCTGCGCGACCGGGATGTCGGCGTGCGTGATGATCTGGGCCGCGAGCAGGGCGCCGACGCAGCCGAGGGGCAGGTAGGGCACGGCGACGCGGGCCCAGACCCCGCGCGGGCTGCGCCTCGTCCGGATGATCATGCCGTCGTGGGAGGCGGCGGCGGCCAGCGCGGTCAGCACGCTGCCGCCGGCGAAGCCGACCAGCACGACCGCGTCCGGGCCGTCGGTGGCCTTCGCGTAGGCGTTCAGCGCGGCGCCGTCGGTCACGGCGAACAGGAGCAGGCTCGCGCTGAGCAGGCTGAGCGATCCCGAGCCCGTCGGCCGTCGGAAGATCAGGATGAAGATGACGGCGGAGAGCAGGATGAGCTTGCCCGCCCCGCCGGCCACCCCGAACGCCAGCGACGCCTGGTTGATCTGCGTCGACCGCACGAGCGGGACGACCAGGATCGCGTAGACGAGCAGCAGCAGTGATCCGACGACGAGCAGCCCATCGAGGACGGCCTCGAGGTACCAGGCCATCCCGCCACGTTTGTTCGTGCTGATCGGGATGGCGCGGGCCCGCTCGGTGGGGAAGGTCAGCAGCCCGGCCAGGCCCAGGGCATAGCCGAGCAGCGGCGCGGCCCCGGTCGCGGCGAGATCGGGGACGGTCTCCCCGCTGGCCACCATTGAGACGGCCACTCCCGCCACGAAGCTTGACGTGATCGCCGCCGCCTCGAACCGCCGCCACCGGCGCTCGTGCCGGGGCACCCGTCGCGCGGTGACGAGGCAGCAGATCGCGGAGGTGAGCGCGGCAGCCGTCACCGCGGCCTGCGCCGCCTGTTTGCCGATGTGCTCGGGCAGCGCCATCGCGACTGCCGCGGCCAGCACGACGAAGGCCAGCCCGATGGCGGCCATCGCGCGGAACGCGCCGCGGGACACCGGACGCGCGGGCAGCCCGTCCGGCTCGGCGCGGCCGCGGGCCCCGCCCGGTGTCGCTTCCCGTCCGTCCGGCATTCAGCTCCCGTCGGCGGTCGTCCGGCGACGTCCCGCCGGGCGTGCGCGGCCGGTCAGCGGGACCGGGCCGTGCGGCACGCCGGGCGAGAAGTCCGTGTTTCGAGTGGACGCCCAGCGCCGGGCTTCTTCAACTCAGGACGCGCGATCTGTCCGTTACGTCGGCATGGCGCCCGTCCGGCCCGCAGCGTGGTGCCGCTACGGTGAGCGTGCCGCCACACCCGCGCACCGCCACGGGGCACGCCGGACCCGCGGGGGGAGGCTCGAGGGGGAGGTTGGGATGATCGTTCTGGCCGGCGCCCGGGTGGTGACGCCGCACGGTGTCCTCGACCCCGGCCGGGTGCGCGTCGAGAACGGCCTGATCACCGAGGTCGGCACCGAGGCCGGCACCGAGGTCGGGCCCACGGCCGGGCCCGTCGGTGGGGAGGCGGGCGGCGAGGGGACGGGCGGCGAGGACATCGTCGACCTGGGCGGGTCCTGGCTGGTGCCCGGGTTTGTCGACCTGCACGTCCACGGCGGGGGCGGGCACGACGTCACGGCGTCACCGGCCGATCTGGCCGCGGCGGTGGCCTTCCACCGGGCGCACGGCACGACCCGCACGCTGGTCTCGCTGGTGGCGGCGCCGGTGGAGCGCCTGGCCGAGCAGTTGTCCTGGGTGGCGGCGCTCACCGCGACCGGGCCGGGGCCGGACGGCCATGTGGTCGGCGCGCATCTGGAGGGGCCGTTCCTCGCGCCCGCGCGCCGTGGCGCCCAGCCGGGTGAGCATCTGCGCGGGCCTGACCGCGGTGTGTTCGCCGAGCTCGTCGCGGCGGGCGCGGGCACGCTGCGGGTGATCACCCTCGCCCCGGAGCTGCCCGGGGCCGGCGCGGTGACCGAGGCCGCGCTCGCGGCGGGGGTGATCGCCGCCGCCGGCCACACGGACGCCACCTACGACGAGGCCGCCTCCGGTTTCGCGGCTGGCATGACGCTCGCCACCCACCTGTTCAACGGCATGCGCCCGCTGCATCACCGCGAGCCCGGCCCGGCCGGGGCGGCGCTCGACGCCGGTGTGGCCTGCGAACTGATCAACGACGGTGTGCACGTGCACCCGGCGCTGCTGCGCCTGGTCGCCGCCGAGCCGGCGCGCCTGGTGCTGGTCACCGACGCGGTCGACGCGGCGGGTGTCGGCGACGGCGACTACCTGCTGGGCGGCCACCCGGTCCGGGTCCGGGACGGGCAGGCCCGCCTGGCCGCCACCGGCGCGCTCGCCGGCAGCACCCTGACGATGGACCTGGCGGTGCGCCGCGCCGTCGCGGCCGGGCTTGCGCTCGAGGTGGCGGTCGCCGCCGCGGCGACGAACCCCGCCCGGGTGCTGGGCCTCGCCCACCGCTGCGGGTCGATCGCCCCCGGGCTGGACGCCGACCTCGTCGTGCTCGACGCCGATCTACGGGTCACGAGGGTCATGGCGGCCGGCAGGTGGGTCCCCGGTCCGGCTACCCGGCCGATCGCGGCCGGGTAGCCGGCGCACCGGTCAGCGCACCGGTGCGTCAGGACGCCGCGTTCGACGTCCCGGGGTCGTTCGCGCTCGCGTTCTCGCGGTCGCGAGGCGGACGGCTCAGCCGCGCCACCACGGGCCGGTGATCGCCACCGTGAGGCCGTCGCTCTGGATGTTGGCGTAGAGCCAGCGGCCGTCCGCGGAGAACGTGGCGCCGGCCCACTCGCTCTCGCTGGTGGCGTTGCGGGCCAGCGGGTAGGGGACACCCTCGGCCGACGGCGCGATCAGGTGCTGCTCGCCGTCGCCGTCCTCGCACAGCACGATGCCGCCGCCCGGCGACACGGTGATGTTGTCGGGGCCGTCGAACCGGCCGCCCGGCTCGATCAGCAGCACCAGCTCGAGGGTGCC
This sequence comes from Parafrankia sp. EAN1pec, assembly GCF_000018005.1. Classification (GTDB taxonomy): domain Bacteria; phylum Actinomycetota; class Actinomycetes; order Frankiales; family Frankiaceae; genus Parafrankia; species Parafrankia soli. The sequence goes on along the minus strand of NC_009921.1, from coordinate 4,998,019 downwards.
CTTCTTCGGGTCGAGCTTCCAGACCTGGCCGGCGTGGTCACGGGCGGCGCCGTCCGCGGTCTTGGCGTAGCTGGAGACCACGTAGGCGGAGCGCCCGGACCAGAAGATGCCCTCGGCCTTCGGGACCTGGGTGACCTTGCCGGCGGCGAACTGCTTGCGGGTCGACACCGTGGCGGCGTCCGGGTCGGGGACGTCGACCCAGGACAGTTGCACCGTGGTGTGCAGCTCGCTGATGGCGGACAGGTCCGGGACACCGGGGACCTGCAGCGCCTGCAGCTTGCCGCCGGCCCGCAGGCTGCCGGGCCCGCCGAGCGGCCGGCGGGGCAGGAAGCGGTAGATCAGGCCGTACGGCTTGGACGCGTCCTCGGTCAGGTAGAGGCAGCCCGACTGGGGGTCGACCGCGACGGCCTCGTGCGCGAACCGGCCGAGCGCGGTCAGCGGCACCGCCTCGCGGTCACGCAGCCGGCCGAACGGGTCGACCTCGAAGACGTAGCCGTGCCGCTTGGTGAGCGCGGGGTTGGTCGCCGGGGTGTCCTCGGTCTCCTCGCAGGACAGCCAGGTGCGCCACGGGGTGTTGCCGCCGGCGCAGTTGCGGATGGTGCCGGCCAGGCTGGGCACGGCCGACAGCAGCCGGTCACCGGCGACGGTGACGGTCGTCGTCCCGCCCGGGGCGGCCGGGTCGTAGGTGATGCCCGGCCGCTGCGGGACGAGGTCCGTGCCTCCGGGGGAGAGCTCGTGGTTGCGGACGAGAACGCTGCGGCCCGGGCCGAGTGGGAACGCGTACGTCCCGTCGGGCGCGCCGGGCACCACACCCCCGCCGGTCAGGGAGTCGACCCCGGCTCGGGACAGCACGGTGTACCGGAAGCCGGAGGGAAGATCGACCAGGCCCTTCGGATCCGGGACCAGCTCGCCGTACCCGGCGAACTTCTTCGGTGTTGCGGCGGACGCGGTGCCGGCGAACACCGAGCTCACCGCACCCGACAGGGTGAAGCCCAGGCCGGCCGCGCCGGTTCCCACGACCACCTGACGGCGGTTGACTGCCATGAAGACCCTCCTTCACAAGGACGGTCCGCACGCTCGCAGCCGCACATGACCATTTCGCGACCCGGACACGAACGTCCGGGCACGGCCGGTGGTCTGATTTCCCAACTCCCGTGGCAGGAGCCCTACCCGGAGCAGGCAGGCGGACATCTCGGTCCGGTATGTCTGGTTGTCCCGCCTTGTCGGCGGTCGTGGCGGTGCCGCGCCGTGGCTACCGGCGGGAACGCTCCCGGGGGGCGCGGAAGAGGGCCTCCTGGGTCAGGCTCGCCCCGAGCCGGCCGTCCCGGGTATGGATGGTGCCGGTGTACCAGCCGCGGCCGCCGGCGATCGTGCGCGGGACGTGGTCCATCAGCACCCACTCGTCGAGCCGGATCGGCCGGTGGAACCAGACCGCGTGGTCCAGGCTCGACCCGGAGCGGGCCGTGGGCGTGTGGAAGGGGGCGAGGCCGGCCATGCTGTCGGACAGGTAGGTCAGGATGACCGCGTGGGTCAGCGGGTCGTCCGGCAGCGCCGCGGTGCACCGCGCCCAGCAGCGGGTCGGGAAGTCCTCGCCGGGCTCGACCGGCTTCTCGGTGCGGCCCTCGAAGGAGAACAGTCGCGGGAACACGTAGTCGATCATCGTCTCCGGGGGGCCCGCCGCCGGCATCGGCTCGGCGTCGATGTCCGTGCCCTTCTCAGGCACGTGGAACGACGCCGACATGTTGAAGATGACCTCGCCGCCCTGCACGGCGACCACCCGGCGGGCCGAGAACGAGCGGCCGTCGCGGTCGCGGTCGACCCGGAAGATGGTGGGCCGGGACGCGTCCCCCAGACGCAGGTAGTAGCCGTGCAGCGAATGCGGCACCCGCCCCTCGGGCACGGTGCGGCCCGCGGCGAGCAGGGCCTGGGCGGCGACCTGGCCGCCGTAGAGCGCGTACACGTCGTCGAACACCACGCGGACCCGGAACAGGTCGCGGTCGATCTCCTCGAGGTCCAGCAGGTCCAGGACCGTGCCCTCGGTCGGGGCGAGGATCGCCGGCTCGTTCACGGTCACTGGTCGCATGATCCACCTTCTGGGTCGGTCGGCGCGGCACGTCCCGGCCCCGGCGCCGCGGCGTCCCGGCCCGCGGCGCCTTCGCGCGGTGGCCGGAACGTCGCGCTGACGGGCCGCTCCGGGAGAGCGTGCCGTCAGTCCGGGATACTGCATCGGGTACCCCCACCACCAGGGGGTGTGCCGCAGCCCACCGTCAGGGGTGCTGGTCAGGCGGCTGGCGGTCAGCTCTCGTGTGGCGGTTCGCCCGGCGCGTCGCTGTGCGGAGAGAACCAGGCGTCCGCCGACCAGCAGCCCTCCGTGGTCTCCCGCTCGCCGAGGGTGGGCACGTGGGTGTCCCGTGTCGGTTCGTCCGGGCCGGCCTCCGCCGGGGCACGCTCGGCATCGCCGTCCGGCCGCGCGCTGTCCGCCAGCGTGCCGTCCGCCCGGGCGTCGGCGCCGCCGTGGCCGACCGCCGGGCCGCCGCGGCTCCTGCCGGGGAACTGGTGGTCGGCCTGGTCGTCGGGGTCGTACAGGCCGTCCTCGGCCCGGCCGTAGGTGCTAGCGGAGAAGAGGACCTTCGGTGGGGCCGGGTGGGCCGGCTCGGAGATGCCGAGCCCGGGACGCCGGCGCGGCGCCCCCGCGCCACCGGCGGTGCCCTGCGGGCCGGGTTCCGACTCGTGACCGCCTACCGGGCGGGCCGCCGCCGCGGGCGCCCACGAGCGGGCGACGGCGGTCGGCCGGGTGCTCGCCGTGCCTGGCCCGACGCCGGCCGGCGGGCTGCCGGCCGACCGGGACGTGGCTCGAGTGGTGGTCGCCGACGGACCGGTGGCCGGCGCGGTGGTGGCCGGCGGGGCCGCGGGAGTGAGCGCCTCGCTGAACGCGTCGCCGCCCTCGCGCAGGCCGAACCGCTCGTGCAGCAGCCGCAGCGGCCTGGGCGCCCACCAGTTGTACCGGCCGGCGAGAGCCATGAAGGCCGGCACCAGCACGGCGCGCACGACCGTCACGTCCAGGAGCACGGCCAGCGCCAGGCCGACCCCGATCATCTTGATGATGCTGATCTGGGACGTCGCGACGCCGATCATCACGACGATCAGGGCGAGTGCGGCGCAGGTCAGCAGCGGGCCGGTCGCGGCCAGGCCACGGGTGACCGCGCGCCGGTTGCCCGCCCCGCGCTGGTGCTCCTCGCGGATGCGGGCGAGCAGGAAGATCTCGTAGTCCATGCTGAGCCCGAAGGCGACGCAGAACATCAGCACCGGGCTGGTCAGCTCGACGGTGCCCGAGACCTGGAAGTGCCCGACCAGGGGCTGGAGGTGCCCGTCCTGGAAGACGAGCACCATCGTGCCCATGACCGCGGCCAGGTTGAGCGCGTTGAGCAGCAGCGCCTTCACCGGCAGCAGGATGCTGCCGGTGAACAGGAACAGCAGCACGAACGTCGCCATGATCACCACGGTGATGGCGCCGGGCAGGCCGCGCATCACCGTGTCCCGGGTCTCGACCAGGTGCGGGGCCAGGCCACCGATCTCGACCGGGTAGGGCGCCGGGATGGCGCGGACGAGGTCGACGGTGCGCTGGGTGCCCGCCGAGAGCGGGTCGGGCTCGGTAGGCCACAGGGAGAGCCAGGCGCCGCCGTGCACGCCGACGAACGCCCCGCCGTCCGGTGGCGGTGGGGCGATGAGACGGCCGTCGGTGAAGCTGCCGGCCACAGTGTCCACCCGCGCGACGCCGGGCACCCGGGACAGCCGCGCCGCGTAGCCGCCCAGGCGCGCGGCGACCTGCGGCTCGCGGGCGTCCACCCCGGCCGCGACGACCGGGATCTGGCAGGGCAGGCAGACGGTGAAGTCCTCACGCATGGCGTCGTTGACGATGTGCGAGTCCGCGCTGGTCGGCAGGACGGTGTCGTCGGCGAGGGCGACCCGCAGGTTGCCCAGCGGCAGCGCCATCACCACCATCAGGGCGACCGCCGCGCCGCCGAACAGCAGCGGATGGGCCATCACCCGGCGGGCGATCGCCCCCCACACCGCGCCGGACTCGCGGCCGCCACCAACCCCGGTGCCGGCGGGCGCAGGCGCCCCGGCCCGGCGGCGACGTCCACGTTCCACCCGCTCGCCCAGCAGCATGATCGCCGCCGGCAGCACCAGCAGGGCCGCGAGTTCGGAGGTCACCACCACCGCGATGCCCGCGTAGGCGTACGACTGCAGGTAGGGCAGCGGGAACAGCAGCGCGCCCGTCAGGGAGAGCGCCACCGTCAGACCGGAGAAAAGCACCGTGCGGCCGGCGGTGCGCAGGCTGGTGTGCAGGGCGGCGGGCCGGTCCAGGCCATTCTCCCGCTCCTCGCGGAAACGCCGCAGGATGAACAGGCAGTAGTCCACGGCGAGGGCGAAACCGAGCGCGGTGGTCAGATTTAGCGAGAACACCGAAATGTGGGTGACCTCGGAGAGCAGCCGCAGCGAGGCGAGGCTGGCGATGACCGCGCTGCCGCCGACGACGATGGGCAGCAGCGCCGCGGCCGTTCCGCCGAACGCATACAGCAGGACACCGAGCACCAGCGGCGCGGTGATCAGCTCGGCGCGCTTGAGGTCCGCGCGGCTTTGTTCGGTGACGTCCAGCATGACCGCGGGCGCGCCGCCGAGGCGCACGGTGACGCCGGGCCCGTCGTGGGCGTACCTGTCATGCAGGGCGGCCACGTGGCGCGCGATCGCGTCCTCGGTGCCGGTGAGCCGCAGCAGGACGAGCGCGCTGCGCCCGTCCTGGGAGCGCAGCAGCCCGCGCTGGGACTCCGTCGACCAGTAGGACGTGACGCCGCTGACGCCCGGCTCGCGGTGAAGTTCCTCAGTGAGGTTCTCTCCCAGCCGGCGGGCGGTCGGGCCGTCGATGTCCCCAGGTGCGGTGATCATGATCGCGACGTTGGGCGGGGCGCCGGGGAACTCGGCGTCGAGCATCGCCTCGGCGCGGGTGGCGGAGTCGCCGGGGGCGTAGAAGCCGCCGGTGGCGAGCCGGTCGAACACGCCGGCGGCCCAGGGCAGCAGGAGCAGCACGAGCAGCCCGGTGACGGCCAGTACGCGCCCCGGCCGGGTGATCGCGATCCGGGCGAGGAGGGCGAACAACCCGCCGCGCCCGCCGGCCGGTGCGCCCGCCGAACCCCCAGGCCCACCCGGCTGCCCGGGACGGCCCGGACCGCCCGGCCGCTGCGGTGCCGCGGCTCGCGGCTCGGCAGCTCCCGGTGCCGCAGCTCGCGGCTGTGCGGCCCGCTGCTCGGGCGAGCGCCCGGCGCGACCGCGCCAGCGGCGCCGGCGTGGCCCCTGCTCCGGTGGCGGTGGCGGTGGCGCGGCGGGGTGGACAGTGCCGGGCCGCGGTGGCGTCGTGCGGGCCGGCAGATGCGGCTCGAGCGGTTCTGCCGGCCCGGCCACGGCGCCCGGGTGGGCGGGTGACCGGTGGTTGGCGGGGCGCCCCGTCGAGCCCCTGAACCGCCGCGTGACTTCGACGGGAAATGACATGAGTTCAACGTAGAAGTAGCAAAGATTGGGCGATACCCCCATAGAGGGGTACCAAAGGCGCGAATCCCTCTTTAATGTTCACGCCGTTGGCGTGAGTACCGCGATGACGTCGTGACTCGCGCCAGTCGGTATCCGGAGGAGGGGGAGTTCGTCGTGGAGGAGAAGTTCGAAGGGCACAACAACGGCAGAACACCGCCGCATCTGGCGAGGTGCCCCCGGCCGCGGTACGGGGTTCAACCGCACGGGGGTAATCCGGCCGACAACGCGGGCCGGCCGGAGGGTTCCAGTTGGGACGAGCGTCCCGCCGCGCCCGGTGAGACAGGGCAGCGGCCCGGGGCGCGGCCGCGGTCGGGCGGCCCGGGCGCGGCGCCGCCACCTGGGGCGGAACAGCCGCCAGCGGGGGATCAGAGCGGCGCGTCGGGCCCGGCGTCCACCGGCCCGCTCCCGCTGCCGGCGCCCGGCGCCGCGGCCACCCGACCGGCGCCGGCGCCCGGCGCGCGGCGATTCTGCCCCGGGCCGACGCGGCGCCGGTGAGATTCGTCCCGCGGCCGGTTCCGCTCGTGGCCCGCGGGTTACGGGCACCAGGACTGGAATGCATTTCCCGATGGGCGTGAACGGAATGTTTCCCACCGGCCGGCCGCGGGCGAAACGCCGGTCGGGCGCCCTGCTCGCCGGGTGCATGGTCGGTGGGAAGCGCTTTCGGTCGGGTGCACCGCCGGCCGGGTGAACGACTCGGACGAAGCCGACGGGCGGTGACCGTCCCGAGATTCTCGGGGGGTCACCGCCCGTCAGCGGTTCTGGCGGCGCGCTGTCGCGCCGGCCTCACGGCAAAAGGCTGGAACGGCGCGCGACGTTCACGGCCGCGGTGCGGTTGTGCACCCCCAGTTTGTTCATGATGCTGCGCAGGTACGCCTTCACCGTCTCGGGGCTGACGGCGAGCCGGCGCGCGGTCTCCGCGTTGGACATGCCCTCCGCGACGAGCCGCAGGACGTCGAGCTCGCGGGGGGACAGCCCGAAGGGCTGAGCCCGCGTCGGCGGCGCGGTGTCGGGGAAGAGGTCCTCGAGCAGGTCGCGCACCGCGACGATCCGTTCCCGCAGGGCCGGGTCGCCGGCCTGGTAGCTGAGCTCCTCCAGCTCGGCGTCGACCCGGCACAGCACCCGCAGCCGGGACGCGCCCGCCGGGCCGCCCGGGGTCGGGCCGGCGTCGGCGCGCGCCGTCATCGTGCGTTCGGCCAGGAACGCCTCGAATCGGCGGGCGACGCTGAGCGCGGTCTCCACGGCGGCCGGCGGGACGGGGTTGTCGGCCCGCACGCCGCAGTACAGCACCGCGTGGACGGTTCCGCCGGTGCGTACCGGCACGGCCACCACCGAGGAGATGTCCTCGCCGAGGACGGCCCAGTCACGCTGGTCCTCGGTGTAGCGCGGGCGGGTGCCGGCGTCGATCACGACGGGCCGTCCCAGCGCGACGACCCGCCCGCCCACGCCGTGGCCCGGCGGCAGCGACATGCCGCGCAGCGCGTTGGTGCGGTTCCCGTCGAGCGCGCTGATGGTCAGGTAGCGCGAGCGGGGATCGACCGATCCGCCATAGGCCAGATCGGCGCCGGTACGGGCGCGCAGCCGGGTGACGGCTCGAGGCAGCAAAGCCTCGACCGAGCAGTCATCGGAAGTGCCCGATGTCATCGTCTTCCTCTCGTCCGGGGGTCTCGCGGACTAAGAACGAAACAAAACAGAAAAATTCAGCAAAGGTGCCACCGGCCCGCCACTTATTTCCCGGGCCTAAGCCGGCGTGAGACGAGGTCAGTCGCGGAAACGGAGGTCGTGCGGCGCCGGATGCGGTGCCGGGTCGGCGGGGAGTGTCGCCGGGTCGCCCGGTCCTTTACGGCAGACAAAACGCCTTGCTGGGAAATGAGACTAGCAAGGGGATCTTCGTCCCGGCAATCAGCGCATTGTGCACTGTGGTGCCGAACGCGCGCAGTGAGGGTTGGGATCCGGCGAAGGTGTATGGGGGTGGCCCGGTCGCGTGGGCCCGCCACCGCCGCCGGATCCCCGTGCACGGCGCGTGGATCCCGCCGCCGCGCGCCGCCGCGCACCGCCGCGGGGAGCGCGCCGGCGTGCCACGGCGGCGCGTGGGGCACGGTGATCGACCGTTCGTTCTCCGTTGACATGGATCGACGGGATCCGTCGTCCGGTGTTCTTGGCCGATTCCCGACATGGTGTCAGTTGTGTATCCGGTGGTTAGTTTATGAGAATGCCTGCCGCCGGGGTTGGGTAAATACCAGGCCGGTGGCGTCTTTCGGGCCCGCGTCCACGGTCGCCGCCGTCACCCCTGGTCGTGGGTGGACGCCGGTGCGCGATGCCCGGCCCGGCCGGGCGCGGGCCGCTACGGGAAAGGCCGCGGGCCGGCCGCGGCGGCCGTCATGTCCGTCCGTTACCGCGTCACGCCGCACCGCACCTGCGGCATTTCCAGGACCTACGCGGGAGGGCTGGACCGATGGTGCCGGTTGCGCACCGCCCGGAGCGCGTATGAACACCTCGGTGCCATTGGCGGTTCGCCGCCGCGCCCGCCGCCCGATACGCCCCTCCGACCGACCGCCGGAAAGCGGACCGCCGGAAAGCCGCTCAGAGCTGGTCGACGGCCGTCACCCGCAGGACGGCGATGCCGGCCTCGTCGGAGGCGGCGAGATCCACCTCGGCGCTGATTCCCCAGTCGTGGTCCCCGGCCGGGTCGTCGAAGATCTGGCGCAGCGTCCAGCGGTCCGCGGCGGTCTCCACGATGAGCAGCCCGGGGCCACGGGCGTCCGGTCCCGTCCCGATCTCGGCGTGCGTGTCGAAGTACGGCTCGAGGGCGTCGCGCCAGGCCTGCGCGTCGAAGCCCGCGGCCGCGTCGAGGTCGCCGAGCAGGTCGTAGCGGCGCAGCGCGGCCAGCTCGACCCGGCGGAACAGCGCGTTGCGCACCAGCACCCGGAACGCGCGGGTGTTCGCGGTGACCGCCGAGGTCCGCTCGACCAGCCCGCCCGGCGCGGCGCCGCTGTCGGGAGCGGGGTCGCGCAGCGCCTCCCACTCGTCGAGCAGGCTGGAGTCGACCTGGCGGACCAGCTCGCCCAGCCACTCGGTGAGGTCGGTGAGTTCCTCGGTGCGCGCGTCCTCGGGCACCGTCTGGCGCAGCGCCTTGAACGCGTCGGCCAGGTAGCGCAGCAGCAGCCCCTCCGAGCGGGCCAGGCCGTAGAAGTCGACGTACTCGGCGAAGGTCATCGCCCGCTCGTACATGTCCCGGGCGACGGACTTGGGCGACAGCTCGTAGTCGTCGACCCAGGGGTGGCCGCGCCGGTAGGTGGCGAGCGCAGCGTGCAGCAGCTCGTCGAGCGGCTTGGGCCAGGTGACCTCGTCGAGCAGCTCCATCCGCCGGTCGTAGTCGACGCCCTCGGCCTTCATCGCCGCCACCGCCTCCCCGCGGGCGCGGAACTGCTGCGCGGACAGCACCTGCCGCGGGTTGTCCAGCGTCGACTCGAGCAGGCTCAGGACGTCCAGCGGATAGTCGGGGGACTCACGGTCGAGCAGCTCGATCGCGGCCAGCGCGAACGGGGACAGCGGCTGGTTGAGCGCGAAGTCGAGCTGCAGGTCGACGGTGAGCCGCACGGTGCGCCCGGTCTCGTCCGGGGCGTCGAGCTTCTCCACCACCCCGGCGGCGAGCAGCGCCCGGTAGATCGCGATCGCCCGGCGGATGAGCCGGCGCTGCGCGGCCGGCGACTCGTGGTTGTCGGTGAGCAGGTGGCGCATCGCGCTGAACGCGTCCCCCGGCCGGTTGACCACGTTGAGCAGCATCGAGTGGCTGACGGCGAACTGCGACGTCAGCGGCTCGGGTTCGGCGGCGACGAGGCGCTCGAAGGTCGGCACGCCCCAGGAGACGAAGCCCTCGGGGGGCTTGCGGCGCACGACCTTGCGCCGCTTCTTCGGGTCGTCACCGGCCTTCGCCAGCGCCTTCTCGTTCTCCACGACGTGCTCGGGGGCCTGCACGACGACGTTGCCGACGGTGTCGTAGCCGGCCCGCCCGGCCCGCCCGGCGATCTGGTGGAACTCGCGCGCGGTCAGGATCCGGGTGCGGGTGCCGTCGTACTTCGACAGCGCGGTGAACACCACGGTGCGGATCGGGACGTTGATGCCCACCCCGAGCGTGTCGGTGCCGCAGATGACCTTGAGCAGGCCGGCCTGCGCGAGCAGCTCGACCAGTCGGCGGTACTTCGGCAGCATCCCCGCGTGGTGGACGCCGATCCCGTGCCGGACCAGACGGGACAGCGTCTTCCCGAACCCGGCGGTGAACCGGAAGCCGCCGATCATCTCCGCGATGGCGTCCTTCTCCGCCCGGGTGGAGACGTTCACGCTCATCAGCGCCTGGGCCCGTTCCAGCGCGGAGGCCTGGGTGAAGTGCACGACATAGACCGGCGCCTGGCGGGTCTCGAGCAGCTCCTCGATCGTCTCGTGCAGCGGGGTCGTCACATACCGGTGGAACAGCGGGACGGGGCGCTGCGCCGAGCGCACCACCGCCGTGGGCCGCCCGGTGCGCCGGGTCAGGTCCTCCTCGAACCGGGTGACGTCGCCCAGCGTCGCCGACATGAGCAGGAACTGCGTGTCGGGCAGCTCGATGAGCGGCACCTGCCAGGCCCAGCCCCGGTCCGGGTCGGCGTAGTAGTGGAACTCGTCCATGACGACCTGGCCGACGTCGGCCGTGGCACTGTCACGCAGCGCGATGTTCGCCAGGATCTCGGCGGTGCAGCAGATGATCGGCGCGGTCTCGTTGACCGAGGCGTCACCGGTCATCATGCCGACCCGCGCCGGGCCGAACACCGCGCACAGCGCGAAGAACTTCTCCGACACCAGGGCCTTGATGGGCGCGGTGTAGAAGGTGCGCCGGCCCCAGCCGAGCGCGGCGAAGTGGGCGCCGGTGGCCACCAGGCTCTTCCCGCTGCCGGTCGGTGTCGCCAGGATGACGTGCGCTCCGCTCACCACCTCGATCAGCGCCTCGGTCTGCGCCGGATACAGTTCCAGGCCCTGGTCGGTCACCCAGGCGCCGAACGCGTCGAACAGGGCGTCCGCGTCGGGTTCGGGACCGGCCGGCAGGCGGTCGGCCAGCGACGGCGAGCCGGCGGCCGGGCCCGGCGCGCTGCCGGGTGTGCCGCCGGGCGCGCTGCCGCCGGGGGCGAGGTCGGGTGAGGTGTTCTCGGGCGTGGAGGTGTGCGGCGTCATGGTGCTCTCGATCGTGCCCCACGGACGGCGGGCGCGGGCGACGGGCCGCCCCCGCGGCGGCGCGCGCCGTCCGGTCCGTGGCGCGCAGGCTCGTCGGCCACGCCGGGTGAACCACGCCGGGTGAACCGCCACCGGCCGAGGCGCGGCGGCGCATCGACCCGCGGCGGCGTGGGTATCCCCGCCTTTGCCGGGCACCCTCGCCGAGGGCCGGCCGGCGCCGGCGCGGCTCACCCCCCGCGGGTACGGGTGGGGTCAGACCCCCCTAGGCCGGGGCGCCACCTCCACTGACCAGGACGATGATTCGCAGCAGAGTCGGCGGTGTCGTCGTCGGCCACCTGGAGAGGGTCCATATGTCGCATGACCGTACGGGCGTGAGTCCGCCCGTGCTACTGACTGTCGGTCCGGCCACAGCCACGTCCCGGGCATCACTGCCGGCCGTGCCGGTGGAGCCAGCCCCGCCAGCCGTCGCCGCCGTGCCGGTGGAGCCGTCCCGGCCGGTCGCGACGGCCGTCGCGGTGCGGCCGCCCACGCCGGTGGGCCCGGCGGCGGCGTGCCCACCGCCGGTGAGCACCGCGGGCAGGCGGACCTTGGCCAAGGCCGCCGTGGGCGCGGCCGCCGCGGGGGAGAGCGCCGCGTCGCCGCGGGCGGCGGGCGCCGCGCCCGAGCTGGATCCGCGGCCGAAGTCCCGCGCCGAGCAGATCCTGCTCGCGCTCTTCCTGGGTGGGCCGCTGCTGGCGGTCGCCCTCGCTGTCCCGTTCGCCTGGGGCTGGGGTCTGAGCTGGCACGACGTCGTCATCGGCGCGGTGATGTACGTCATCGGCGGTCTTGGGATCACCGTCGGCTACCACCGGCACTTCACCCATGGCGCGTTCAAGGCGCGCCGGGGCCTGCGGATCGCGCTCGCTCTCGCCGGCAGCATGGCGATCGAGATGAGCGTGATCGACTGGGTGGCCGCGCACCGGCGCCACCACCGCTTCTCCGACCGTGACGGCGACCCGCACTCCCCGTGGCGTTTCGGGCCCGGTACCCGGTCGCTGGCGCGCGGTCTGCTGCACGCGCACGTCGGGTGGCTGTTCGCGCCGCGGCGGACCAATGCCCAGCGGTACTGCCCGGACCTGCTCGCCGACCGGGACATCCGGCGGATCTCGGACCGCTTCGGCTGGCTCGTCGCCGTGTCGATGCTTCTCCCGCCGCTGGTCGGCGGCCTGTGGGCGGGGTCGTGGACGGGCGCGCTCACCGCGTTCTTCTGGGCGTCGCTGGTCCGGGTCTTCCTGTTGCACCACGTGACCTTCTCGATCAACTCGATCTGCCACGTCCTGGGCGCCACGCCGTTCGCCACCCGGGACCACTCGGGCAACGTGTGGTGGCTGGCCGTCCCGTCGTTCGGGGAGGCGTGGCACAACCTGCACCACGCGGACCCCACCAGCGCGCGGCACGGTGTGCTGCGCGGCCAGATCGACCTCAGCGCCGGGCTGATCGCGGTGTTCGAGCGTCTCGGCTGGGCCCATGACGTGCGCTGGCCCGACAGCGAGCGGATCGCGGCGAAGCGCGCCGCCTGATCGCCGCCCGCCCGTTCTCCCCGCCGCGCGGTGCGCCGTGACGGAGTCGTCAGTGCACACCGCTCCGTAGGCCGGGCGGCACCGTACGCAGGGGTCGAGTGCTCTCGTGTGTCGTCCGTTGGTCCTGTGATGGGGTGCTCTGCCCCACCTACCGGGGCGGCGGGGCATCCCGTTCGTCCTTTTTGCGGTTAGCGTCGGCGGGGTGGATGAGCTCCCTCTGCTCGTCGGGTCTGGTGACATCGCCCGGGCGCTGGGCGTCACCCGGCAGGCTGTCGATCACCGGCTGCGCAGTGATCCGGCGGCACCCGCGGCTGCGGGGGTCGTGAACCGGACGTCCGCCTGGAACGGGACCCGGATCTGGTGGCGCGAGGATGTCGACCGGTGGCTGAACCTCGAGCCTGACCGGTGGCATCGGCTGCTCGCGTCTACCGCGCGGGGCGGGTGACCGGCGGTGGGCTGATCGTTCGACTACCGGCTGGTGCACCCCCGACGCAAGATAGTCAACGCTGTTGACGACCGTTCGTGACTAAATTCGATCTTGAAACCTCCATTCCGTCCTCGGGACGGGGCTGTGTGCCCCGTCCCGAGGACGGACCGACCTCCGCCCGGCGACCCGACGGTCACCGCCGCAGCCCGCCGCGCCTCGCGCCGCGGCGCGAGGCGCCTCAGCGACCGGATGCCGCCGGACCGGCCGCCGGAACGCCACCGGTCGCCTCGCGCGGTCGCAGCCGGCTCAGCACCGCCGGCAGCGCGCCGACGTGCACGACCCCGAGCTGGTTCGTCGGCCGGGTCAGCGCGACGTACAGGTCACCGGCGCCCCGCGGCGACTCGGCCAGAATGCGCTCGGGCTCGACCACGATGACCGCGTCGAACTCCAGCCCCTTGGACTCACGGACCGTCAACACGACGACCGGCCGCTCCGGATCCCCGTCCGCGCCCCCCTCCGCGTCCACGCTGAGGGATGTCAGCTCGTCGCGGCGGGAGCGCGGCACGATCACAGCCAGCCGCCCGCCGCCGGCCGCCGCGCGCTCGGCACGTACCAGCTGCTCCAGATGCTCGGCCAGCTCGTGGGCGCCGACCGTGAGCCGCCACGGCGCGCGGCCCGACCGGCGCACCGACCGCGGCGCGCGCAGCCCACGCCCCTGAGCGGCGAGCACGTCGCCGGCGATGTCCATGATCTCCGCGCCGGTGCGGTAGTTCACCGTGAGCCGCTCGAGGGTGAAGCGCGGGCCGACGAACGGGTCGAGCGCCTGCGCCCACGAGGAGCTCCCCGCCGCGTCGCCGGTCTGCGCGACGTCGCCGACCAGCGTCATCGACCGGGTCGGGCAGCGGCGCATCACCATCCGCCAGGCCATCGGGGACAGCTCCTGCGCCTCGTCGACGATCACGTGGCCGAACGCCCAGGTGCGGTCGGCGGCCGCGCGCTCGGCGGTGCTGCGGGTGTCGACCTCCTCCTGGCGTTCGCCGAACCGGTCGGCGTCGATGAGGTCGGAGGCCATCAGCAGCTCGCCGTCGGGATCCTCGGTGTCGCCGCGGGAGAGGATGTCCAGCACGCCGCCGGCGTAGTCGATCCGCTGCTGGCGCTCCAGGTGCGCGGCGACGGCCGCGTCGATCGCCGCCCGGGGGTCGTTGCCGAGCAGTTCGGCGGCCTCGTCGAGCAGCGGGGTGTCGGCGGGTGCCCAGTCGCCGGGGGCCCAGTCGCCGGGGGCCCAGCGCCCGCCGGGGTCGCGGCGTAGTGCCGCCCGCTCGGCGTCGGTCAGCCCGGGGGCGGCGTGCGACAGCGCGTCGGCGGAGGCGAACAGGTCCTCCAGCAGCGCCTGCGGGGTCAGCAGCGGCCACAGGCCGTCGATCGCCTCGGCGAGCCTGGGGTCGGACCTCAGATCGCGGCGCAGGTCGGCCAGGTCGGAGGGGTCGAGCACCGGCCGGTCCGCCGCCGCGGCCGCGGCGGCCAGGGCCGTGCTGGGCCAGTCGCCGCCGTCCGCCGCCGCGCTGCCCCCACCCGGCTCGCCGCCTTCGGTGCCGTCGCCGAGGGCGTCGCGCGCGGCGTCGGTGTCGGGCCAGAGCATGAAGTCGTCGACGAAGTCCGGGATGTCGACCTCGTCGATCGACGACTCGTACCGGTCGGCGATCTGGCGGGTCAGGGCGGTGATCACCTCGCGGACGAACACCGACCGGGCGTGGTTGTGCGGGCGTCCGGTGAGCCGGGCGGCGGCCCGGGCCGGCACGACGATCGTCTCGTCGAGGCGGGCGACCCCGTCCGCGACGGTGATCTCCAGGGGCGTGTCGGGGAGCCGCTGGCGGTCGCGGACGGCGGCGGCCAGGATGTCGACCATCTCGGGCCGGCCCTTGACCTCCGCGGCGGTCGTGCTCTCGGCGCGGCGGGCCCGCACGCCGGGGAAGAGGTCGCCGACGGTCGACAGCAGCACCCCGGTCTCGCCGAGGGAGGGCAGCACCTGCTCGATGTAGCGCAGGAAGGCCGGGTTCGGCCCGACGATCAGCACCCCGCGCTTGGACAGCTGCTCGCGCCGGGAGTACAGCAGGTATGCGGCACGGTGCAGCGCGACGGTGGTCTTGCCGGTACCCGGCCCGCCCTCGACGACGAGGATGCCGTCCTGCTCGGAGCGGATGATCCGATCCTGTTCGGCCTGGATGGTCGCGACGATGTCGCGCATCCGGCCGGTGCGGTGCGCGCCGAGGGTGGCCAGCAGCGCCGCCTCGCCGACGAGGCTGTCGTGCGCCGGTGTGCCGTCCGGTTCACCGGTCGCGGTGGGCGGGCCGGCGGTGAGGTCGGGGTCGCCCTCGTCGGCGCCGAGCCCGTCGAGGGTCCGCAGGCCGAGGACCCCGCCGCCGAGGGTCGTCGGGCCGAACACCTCGTCGTCGAGGTGGGTCACCCGCCGCCCGACGGTGCGGATGTGGCGGCGGCGGGCGACGTGCAGCGGGGTGGCCCCGGTGGCCAGGTAGAACGGGCGGGAGGCCGGGGCCCGCCAGTCGATGAGCAGCGGCTGGTAATCGGCTTCGGGGTCGAGGACGCCCATCCGGCCGATGTAGCGCTGCTCGCCGTCGGCCATGTCGAGCCGGCCGAACAGCAGCCGGTCGCGCATCGCGTCGAAGCGGGCGACCTGGTCGGCGTGGCGGGCGGCGAGCGCGTCGCGGTCGGCGCGCGCGCCGGGTTCGGGATCGTCGCGCAGCAGGGCTTCGGCGAGCCCGGCGGCGGCTGCGGCGCGCAGCCCGTCCAGCCGCTCGTGCAGCATGGTCAGGTACTGCTGCTCCCGAGCGTGCTCGTCGCCCCCGGAGGTGTCTCCGGTCGGGGCGCTCTCAGGGGGCACCGGGGGTGCGGGGGGCACAGCCGCGGCGGGCACCGCTTCGTTTGACAATCCCCAACCCTTTCCGCTAATCTGTGGCTGCGTACAGCGCGCTTTTGCGCGCTCTTGTGGCGGCTCCAGCTTAGCTCAGAGCGGCATCGTCCTGGTGTGTCGAGATCACCGTCAGCCCGCCCGCCCGGTGAACGCACGCCGTCCGAACAGGAACTTCGCCGCCAGGTATGACCCGGCCAGCACCGGGCCGAACCAGGCCAGCGCCAGCCACCCGCCCGTCCCGATCGGCGTTCCCATCAGCAGGCCGCGCAGCGTCTCGATCACCGGGGTGACCGGCTGGTGGTCGGCGACCGCCCGCAGCGGGGCCGGCATCGTCCCCGTCGGCACGAACGCGCTGCTCAGGTACGGCAGGAACAGCACGAAGAAAGTGAACCCGCTGGCGGCCTGTGGGCTGCCGGCCAGCAGGCCGAGCGCCACCGACAGCCAGGTCATGGCGAGGACGAACAAGTGTGGGACGCCTCGTGCCGGGTCAGCGGACGATGCGGCGTAACGCGACCCGGGCCAGTGGGGCGTAGGCGTGGGGCAACGGGCCCGGTCCGGTGATCCGCAGCCAGGTGGACGTGCCGCCGTCGAGGCAGGCGTCCACGCCGTGGTCGAGGTCCAGCCGCAGCGGGCCGATCCCGACCCGCCAGCTCCAGGTGCGCTCGAACTCGTCCACGGCGGTGACGAGGAACCGCGCCGCCGGTCCGGCGAGTGGACGCACCTGCCCGCGCAGCCCGGGAACGATCCGCTGCCACCTGCCCGCGTCCGCCCCACGGGGCTCCTCGCCGCAGGGCCGCCAGCCGTAATGATCATGATCGCGGCTGTGCCCTTGGAAGGTGCCGTGGCCCTGCCCGGCATACGCTCCGGCCGCGGCACCCGCCGGGCCCGCGGTGCCCGCGGGGGCGCGCCCCGCGCTCTCGATCTCGACCGCCCGGATCTGCGGCGCCCAGCCCGGCCAGGCCGCCGGGACGGCGTACCGCTCCCAGCACAGGTCGGGCGGTGCAGGCCCGGAGGCCTCCAGGAACACCACGCTCACACCCACCCACGGTAGGCCGACCCCGGTGAATCTTCACCCGCACCGGTTCCGCGGAACACCATGATCGACTGCGGCCGCGCTTCGGTGGCCACCCGACCGGGCGGATCGCCGCGGGTGCGGCAGGTTTCAGATCGGGGGAGTGAAGGCGATCGCGGTGACGATCAGGCCCCGGCCCACCGCCCAGCGCCCGCTGAAACCGGTCAGCTCCCCGCCGGGCAGCGCAGGCCCCGCCACCAGCAGACGCGCCTGGAACACCCCCCGCACATCCACCCCAGGTGCCCCCGCGATGGGCGCTCCCTCGACAGACGGCCCGTCCCCACCACTCGCACCGGGCCGGCTCCAGCCGGGACTGATCCCACTGAGGCTGCTCCCACCGGGACCGCTGCCGGCCCCGCCCCCGCCGTCGGCCCCGGCGTCGACGGTGATCGTCAGCTCGGCGTCGTCGAAGCCCAGCCAGCGTTGGGCCAGTGGGAACCAGGCCTTGTACACCGACTCCTTGGCGCTGAACAGCAGTCGGTCCCAGCAGACAGCCGGGTGCTCCCGGCCCAGCGCGGTGAGCATGTCCCGCTCCGCGGGCAGCGAGATCTCGCGGAGCACGCCGCCGGGCGTCGGCTCGTTCGGCTCGGCGTCGATGCCGACGCTCACCGCCGAACCTGCCGCGCCGCGGGCGACGGCGGCCGCCCGGTAACCGGCGGTGTGGGTGATGCTGCCGACCACCCCGGCCGGCCACAGCGGCTCACGGCGCTCCCCGGGGAGGATGGGCACCGCGGGCACGCCGAGGGCCTCCAGCGCCCGGTGGGCGCAGATCCGTCCGGTGGTGAACTCGCGGCGGCGCTTGTCGACCGCGCGGGTGAGGGTCGCGGCCTCCTCGGGGAACAGCTGGGCGTCCGTGGCGCCGCCGAAGTCGTCGTCGAACTTCTCCACCGCGGCGAGCGCCGGCCCGCTCCCGGGGCCCGCGGCGGGGAACCAGGCTGTGCCGGGCGCCGGCAGCACCGCGGCCAGCAGGACCGCGCCGCCGGCGAGCCGGGGCGGACCCGGCACCGTCACCGGCGCGGTGACTCCAACCGGCTCGGTCGACTCGACAGGTCCTGTGGCCGCTGCCGGCGTCCCGGCTGCCGCGCCCCAGCTGTCGGTCATCGGGCTGCCTCTCTTCCGCGCAGACTGAGCTCGCTGCCCGGACCGGAGTCGTCGGCTTCGCCCAGGCCGAGCTCGGCGTCGCCCAGCGGGGCGAAGAACCGGTCGACGTCCTCGGCCGTGACGTCGTCGAGCCGGTCCGGGGACCAGCGGGGGGAGCGGTCCTTGTCGACGATGGCCGCGCGGATGCCCTCCACGAGGTCGTGGGCGCTCAGCAGCACGCAGGCGATCCGGTACTCCTGGTCCAGGCAGGCTCCCAGCCCGGGCAGCGCCCGTGCCGAACGCAGCGCGCGCAGGGTCACCTTCAGCGAGGTCGGTGACTTCGCGGCGATCTCCTCCGCGGCGGCGCGGGCCGCCGGGGCGGGGCTGGCCGTCAGCGCGGCAAGAATCTCTTCGACGCTGCCGTGCCGGTAGCACGGGTCGATCCAGGTCCGGTCGGCCGCCAGCGAGGACGGGCCGGTCGCGGCGGCGACCGTCGCGTACCGGCGGGCCAGTGAGCCCGCGCCGCCCGCGCCGAGGCCGGCCGCTGCGGTGCCGAGGCCGGCCTCGGCGGCCTCGGCGGCCTCGCGCAGCGCGGCGACGAACGCCGGCAGCGCGTCGCTGGGCAGGTGGTGGTCGGCCAGCCCGCAGGCGATGGCGTCGGCGGCGCCGATCCGGGCGCCGGTGAGGGCCAGATGCGTCCCGATCTCCCCGGGTATCCGCGCGAGCAGGTGGGTGCCACCGACGTCGGGGACGAAGCCGATCCCGACCTCGGGCATCGACAGCACCGAGCGCTCGGTGACGATCCGGGTGGCGCCGTGCGCCGAGATCCCGATCCCGCCGCCCATGACGAGCCCGTCCATCAGCGCCACATACGGCTTCGGGTAGGTGCTGATCAGCGCGTTGAGCCGGTACTCGGCGGCCCAGAACGCCTTCGGTGCCGGGTCGCCGCGCCGCGCGCAGTCATGGAAGAAACGGATGTCGCCGCCCGCGCACAGGCCGCGCCCGCCCGCCCCGTCGACGAGCACCGCGGCGATCCCGTCGTCGGCCGCCCAGGTCCGCAGCGCCGCGTCGATGGCCTGCACCATGCCCGTGGTCAGCGCGTTGATCGCCTTCGGCCGGTTCAGCGTGATCCGGCCGAGGGCACCCTCGCGGCGCACGAGCACCGCCGGCTCGGTCGGCACCGCCGGCTCGGCGAGCGCTGCGGCCGCGGTACGCGCGGCCGGCACGGTGGGCCCGTCGAGCACGGCGGGGTCGGTGGGTTCGGGCGGCATGCGAGGTGACTCCTCCCTGGACCTGTGGCCGACCACACGGCGGCGGGCAGCCGGCACCGGCGGGCGGCCGGCGAGCGGTGGACAGTGTGAGCGGGTGGACAGTGCCCGTCCCATCTTCGACGCCGCCGCCCGCACCCGGGACCGGTGGGTGCCCCGTGTGGCCCTTCCGACACACCCCGCCTCGCCCGGCGGCCCCCGGCTTCGGCTGTGGCACGCCCCACCGGCCGAAGCCGGGTGAGCAGCGGCACAGCCCCGCGCCCGCGGCCACCGGCCCGCTCCGGCGGCCGGTGGGAGAAGCTGGGGCCATGGACGCCTCCGACCTGGTCACCCGGGACCGCGCGGTCGTCTGGCATCCGTACGCCTCCGTGCGCGACCAGGCGCCGCTGTTCGCCGTCGCCTCCGCCGCCGGGGTGCGCCTGACCCTCACCGACGGCCGCGAGCTGCTCGACGGGATGTCGTCGTGGTGGGCGGCGATCCACGGATACCGCCATCCCGTCCTGGACCAGGCCGCCCGCGACCAGCTGGACCGGATGTCGCACGTCATGTTCGGCGGGCTCACCCACGAGCCCGCCGTCGCGCTGGCCGAGCTGCTTGTACGGGTCACCCCACCCGGCCTGGAGCGGGTGTTCTTCTGCGACTCCGGCTCCGTCGCCGTCGAGGTCGCGATCAAGATGGCGCTGCAGTACCAGGCCGGACGCGGCCGGCCCGGGCGGACGAGGCTGCTCACGATCCGCCGCGGCTACCACGGTGACACCTCCGGCGCGATGTCGGTCTGCGATCCCGACACCGGCATGCACCACCTGTTCACCGGCCTGCTGGCCCGGCATCTGTTCGCCCCCGCCCCGGCTCCCGGCTTCGACGAGCCGGTCACCGATGACGACCTCGCCGACGTCGAACGCCTGCTCGCCGCCCACGAGGGGGAGATCGCCGCGGTCGTTCTCGAACCGGTCGTGCAGGGCGCCGGCGCGATGCGCTTCTACGCCCCCGGCTGGCTGGCCCGGGTCCGCGAGCTGTGCGACCGGCACCGGGTGCTGCTCGTTGCCGACGAGATCGCGACCGGCTTCGGGCGCACCGGGGAGCTGTTCGGCTGCGATCACGCCGGGATCACCCCGGACATCATGTGTGTCGGCAAGGCGATGACCGGCGGTTACCTGACGATGGGCGCCACCCTGTGCACCACCGAGGTGGCCGACGGCGTCTGCGCGTCGGAGGCGGGCGCGTTCATGCACGGCCCCACGTTCATGGCCAACCCGCTGGCCGCGGCGGTCTCGCGGGCGAGTGTCGAGCTGCTGCTCGCCTCCCCGTGGAGGGAGCGGGTCCGCGTCGTGCACGACGCGCTGGCGGCCGGGCTCGCGCCCGCCGCCGACCTGCCGGGCGTCGCGGACGTCCGCACTCTCGGCGCCATCGGCGTGATCGAGACCCACCGTCCGGTCGACATGGCCGTCATCCAGCCGCTGCTCGTCGAGCTGGGGGTGTGGGTGCGCCCGTTCGGACGGCTCGTCTACGCGATGCCGCCGTTCGTGATGGAGCCGGCGGACGTCGCCACCCTGACCGCCGCCATGGTCGCCGCCGTCGCCGCCACCACCGGCTGACCGCTCACCGGCCGGCGGTGGCCGGCCGGCGGTGGCCGGCCGCGGGGCCGTCGGGCCGGCGCGACGGCCGTCCGGCGGCCTGGCGACCCACCCCATCAGGTGGGTCGCCTGTGGTCTTCCCGTGCCGCGCGGAACGGCCGTCCCGCCGCCCGCGACCCGGCGGCCCGAGCCGGTTCACCGCCTGACGATGCAGGTCAGAAGCACGAAGGCCGGGGGAGCACACCCCCGGGGGTGCGTCGACCGTTGGCGCGGATGCCGGTACTGCATGTCCGACATCCACGAACTAGTTGCGGATGCCCGAAGAGCCTTCATACCCTTCGTCCACGGGGCTTCACTGTGTGTAGCAGTCGGCGGCTGTGATCGCCGGCGGCGCCGGTCCCACCGAGGGCGGTCCCGCCCCCGGCCGGCGCCGGGCACGGGTCGGCCCCGGTTCGTGAACGGATGCCCCGACAGACCTGGATACCGCGAGGTGGGCGCCGCGGGCGTCACCAGCACCGGCGGTGAACGAGAAGGGCCACGTGCGGATGCCGTTACGACAGGCGCCATGGCGACCCGGGCGCGGGCACGTCCCCCCCGGGCTCGGGGCGGTGGTGCGCGCCGTCCGCCGGGCGGCGGCCCGCCGTCCGGCCGGTCTCGTCGCGGTGATCGGGACGTCTCCGGACGGGACCCGACGCCCCGCCGAGCTTCCCGCCACCCACCCGGCTCCAGCCCCGATCCCGACGCGTCCCGCTCCGGCCCGGGTCGCGCCCGCACGGGCCGAGCCGCTGCCGATGCCCGCCTTCGGGCGGGTGGCCCCGACCACGACCGGGCCGCGCGGATGGGCGGCCCGCCAGGGCCTGGTCCACCCCTTCCCCGCCCTGCCCAGCCTCCCCGCGGGCCCGCCCACGGCCATCGCCTCCGCCGCGGTGCCCCGCGACACCCCGTTCCCGGAGGTGACGGGCGTCCCCCGCGCCGATCCGGGTCACGGCACCTCCGTGGGCCATGGTGCCTCGCTGTTCCTACGGGACGCCACCTGCCCGGCCTCCGCCCTGCCCGGACCTGACAACACCCCCGGCCGCACCCCCGGCCGTGGCGGCGCCGGGCGCCGCTCCCGCAACGAGCCGCGCCCGCGCGCACGCCCTCGGTTTCTGCCCCGCCTGCCCATGCCACCGCCACCGCGCGGGAGCCTGCGCCCGCCGCGGTGGCGGCGGCCCGGCGGCGCCGCGGGCCTGCCGCGGCCGCCCGCCGAGCTGATCGGCATCCTCGCGGTCGAGGCGCTGTTCCTGTTCGCCGCCGTCGTCCTCGTCGCGAACGCCGCCGCCGACCGCTCCCCGCCACGGCCCGCCGAGTTCGCGACCTTCGCCGCCTTCACCGCACTGGCCGTCGTCACCGGGGTGCTGCTCACCAGCCCCGCCGCGGCCGGCGCCGGGCAGCGCGCCGAAGGCGCCACCGCCGCCCCCCAGGACAGCGGTCCGCCCATGACCTCGACCTGGACGCTGCCGGTCGCGCTGCTGCTGCCCCCGCTGTACGCGCTGCTCGCGCACGTCCCGCTCTGGCTGGCGACCGGGGGAGCGGGGCGGCTCGGCCGGCCGGCGGGCCGGGGCGGCTCCCCGCCGCCGGCGCGCATCCGGCTGCACGACACCGCCGCGCTCGGTCTCGCCGGCGCCGCCGCGGCCGCCGTCCACCACCTGATCGCACCCACGACGGACCCGCGGTCCGCGGAGCGGCTCGCCGGCTCGTCGCACACCTTCGCCGCGCTGATCGCGGCGGTCGGCGTCTACGTGCTCGTCGACCGGCTGCTGCGTCCCGGTCACTGGTCCGGCGGGCGGGAGCAGGCGGTCGCGGTCGCGGTGGAGACCGGCGCCGCGCTGATCCTCGCCGTCCTGTGGGCGGCCAGCCCACTGCTGCTCGTCGTCGCCGCCCCGCTCGTCCTGCTGCTGCGCCGCGGGCTGGCCCACGCCGAGCTGCTCACCGCGGCCCGCACCGACCCCAAGACCCGGCTGGCGACCATGGCCTACTGGCGGCAGGTCGCCCAGCGCGAGACCACCCGGACCCGCCGGCTGGGACGTCCGCTGTCGGTGCTGCTCGTGGACGTCGACCACTTCAAACAGGTCAACGACCGACACGGGCATCTCAACGGCGACGCGGTGCTGCTCGCCGTCGCCGACGCGCTGCGCCTGGCCACCCGGCCGCAGGACCTCGTCGGCCGGTTCGGCGGGGAGGAGTTCGTCGTGTTGCTCGCCGAGGTCGACCTCGACGCGGCGGCGGCCGTCGCCGAACGCGTCCGCCACCAGGTCGCGGGGGCCAGCACCCGCCTCGGTCGCGCCGAGGTGACCGTCACGGTGTCGGTCGGCGTCGCCTGCACCAGCCCCGCCCGCCCCGACCCGCTCGCCCACCAGGCAAGCCCGGCCGGCCCGGCGGACGGGACCGACGCGGCCGGTCACGGCGCGCCCGGCACCGCCACGGAACCGGCGTTCCCCGGCCCGCGCGCCGCGGCGCCGGCCACCGACGACCTCGCCATCCTGACCGACCTGCTCGAGCGCGCCGACGCGGCGCTCTACCAGGCGAAACGCGAAGGCCGCAACCGCGTGCGCACCGCCGGAACGGCCACAGCGGGCGGCGCGCCACCGCGCCCCGCCCGCTGAACTCCCCACAGCTTCCGAACTCCCCGCGGCTACCTGCTCACCCGTCTACGTGCTCAGCCGCCGGCCGCGCGCACCGTGTTGCGCAGCAGCAGCATCGTCGTCACCGGCCCCACCCCGCCGGGAACCGGGGTCAGCGCGCCCGCGACCGGGGCCACCGCGTCGGCGTCGACGTCACCGACCAGGCCGGCGTCCGTCCAGTTCGTGCCGACGTCGATGACGACCGCCCCGGGCCGGACATGCCCGGCACCGACCATCTTCGGCCGGCCGACCGCGGCCACGACGATGTCGGCGTCGTGCGCCACCGTCGCCAGGTCCTTCGTCCGCGAATGGCACACCGTCACCGTCGCGTCCTCGGCGAGCAGCAGCAGCGCCGCCGGCTTGCCCACCACCGAGCTGCGGCCGATCACACACGCCCGGGCGCCGGCCAGCGGCACCGCGGCCCGGTTGAGGATCTCCAGCACGGCCGCCGCGGTCGCCGGCGCGAACGCGGGCAGGCCGAGGGCGAGCCGGCCCAGGCTCAGCGGGTTCATGCCGTCGACGTCCTTGCCCACCGGGATGCGGGCACCCACGTCGGCGGCGGTCAGCCCGTCCGGCAGCGGCGTCTGCACGATCATCCCGTGCACCGCCGGGTCGGCGGCGAGCCGGTCCACGGTGGCGGTCAGCTCGTCCGGATCCCCGGTCAGCTCGTGGACGGCGCAGCCCACCCCGACCTTGGCGGCGCCGCGCTCGATCACCCGCACGTACGACCGGGCCGCCTCGTCCGCCGTCGGCAGCACGACCGCCAGGGTCGGAGTGACCCCGGTGGTGGCGAGCCGTTCGACGTCGTCGACGACCGAGCGTCCTATGTCGGCGGCCATCGACCGCCCATCCAGCAATCTCATGACCCGATCCGATCTCCCACGGCGCGCACGACAACGTCCGCGCCGGTCACTGACGACAGGTACTTGTCCAGCTCGGCGGCGGTCGCGTCGCGGGTGGCGGCGTCGCTCATCGACGCCAGGTTCACCCGCACGTTGATCGCCGCCGAGTCGAGGGCCGCCCGCGCGCTGGCGGCGGCGACGGCCACGTCCGACAGGACGTTGACGTTCGCGCCGTCGAGGATGCGCTGGCACAGCCCGACCACCTCGGCGGCCGCCGCCGCGGTGCGCAGCGGCACATCGGCCGCCCCGACCAGCGCCCGCTGGATCGCGGCGCTGCGTGCCGCCTTCTCCTCGGCGGTCTCCTTGGGCAGCCGGTAGGCGTCGGTGACGGCGGTGAACGCCACCGCGTCCGCGTCGGCCAGCGCCAGCGCCTCGCCGCGCAGCCGGTCCGCCTCGGCGCGGGCGGCGAGCATCACCGGCTCGTGCTCGGCGTACCGCGGCTTACCGATGGTCAGGTTGGTGACCATGCTCACCAGGGCCGCGCCCAGCGCCACCTGCACCGCCGCCGCGGCGCCACCGCCGGGCGCGGGAGCCGCCGAGGCGAGCGCCTCGAGGAACCCGTCGAGCGTCTCGTCCGCCATCGCTTTCGACTCCCGCCTCGATCCGTTGTCCGGATCCGTGCCCGTCCGGACCTGTGCCGGCCAGCTCGCCGCGCCGGAACCCCTGTGTGCCGTCACGCTCCCGCGTGGACGGCCGGCCGTGGCCGGGGACCACGGCCACGCCGCGGCGTCACCCGTCCCCACCCGACCCGGGACCGTCCGCATCCGTGCCACGGATGCGGCGGAGCGGGGACGGCTGGGCGCGGGGCTGGTCGGAGTGCACCGTAGCAAGTGGATCGGCGCCCTGGACGGGGCAGGCCCGGCGCGCGCCCGTCCCGGACGGGATTGTGAGGTTTGCCGCCTCCGCCGACGGCGACCGGCCCACCGACGCTCACCCTGGCAGCGACCCCATGATCAGGTCGAGGCCGTCGTCGAACTGTGCGGCCGTGTCGGCCCGCAGGAACGGCACCGCCGCCGCCAGGTCGGGCAGCTGGTGCGCCGGCGGGTTGAACGTCGCCGTCGGCGCGCTGGGACGCCGGTCCCGCGCGACCGCGGCGGCCAGCGTGCGCGCCTCGGACAACACATGGCCCAGGCTGTAGAACAGCAGCGTCTGGTAAGCGGACGTCGCCTGCTCGGGGCTCAGGCCCATCCCGCGCAGCAGGCCGAGCGCGTGGTTGGCCCGCTCCCAGTACGCCCGCCCGCCCGGCGGGCGGCGCAGGATCACACCCGCCATCGTCGGGTGGCGCAGCAGTGACCGCCGTAGCTGGTGCAGGCTCGCCCGCAGGTCGGCCCGCGCGTCCCCGGTCGACGGCAGCGGCTCGTCGCCGGCGATCAGGATGTCGGCGAGGACGTCCAGCAGCTCGTTCTTGGTGCGGAAGTGGCGGTAGACGGCGGTCGGGTCGACATCGAGGCGAGCACCGAGGGCACGCATGCTGAAGGCGTCGGCCCCGCCGATGCGCACGATCTCCATCGCCGCGTCGAGCAGCACCTCCCTCGACAGGGTGCCCCGAGGCGTGCGCTGCGGGGGAGCCGATGCGCCCGACCGGGGCGCGTCCTCATCCTCGTCCGATGCCGTCACGACACCTGATCTTAGTAGAACCCACAGCGTGGTCAACGCTGTTGACGCACCCGCCCGTCAAGGATGATCTTGATAGTCGCGTCATCCCCGCTCACTGCCGCGCCGGGTGCCCGCCCGCGTGACGGGCGGCGTACACCACGGCCGCCGCGGCGAGTACCGCGGACCCGCCGAGCACGGACGTCCCGGGCAGGCTGAAGGCCAGCAGTAGGCAGCCGAGCAGTCCGACGACCGGAACGGCGCGCACCGGACGGCCTTCGGTGGGGGAGAGGGTCCACGCCGCGGCGTTGGCGACCGCGTAGTACAGCAGCACCCCGAACGAGGAGAACCCGATCGCGCCGCGCAGGTCCGTGGTGAGCACGAGCGCGGTGACGGCGGCCCCGACGGTGAGCTCGGCGCGATGCGGAACCCCGAACCGGGGGTGAACGGCGGCCAGCGGCGTCGGCAGATGGCCGTCCCGGGCCATCGCCAGGGTGGTACGCGAGACACCGAGGATCAGCGCCAGCAACGACCCGAGCGCACCGACGGCCGCCCCGACCCGCACCACCGGAGCCAGACCCGGCATGCCGGCGGCACGCACGGCGTCGGTGAGCGGCGCGGCTGACGCCCCGAGCGCGGCCACCGGTAGCACCAGCAGCAACGCGACGGCGACCGCGGCGTAGACGACCAGCGTGATGCCCAGCGCGGTCGGGATCGCCCGGCGGATGGTGCGCCGCGGGTCACGGACCTCCTCGCCGAGCGTCGCGATGCGCGCATAGCCGGCGAAGGCGAAGAACAGCAGGCCGGCGGCCTGCGGGAGACCGGGCCACAGGCTGGGCGATGCCGGCCCCGCCGGGCCGTCGCGGCCGGTGGGGGAGAGGCGGACCGGCTCCGCGGCGCCACTGGTGACGCAGACGACCACGACCACGACGAGCACGGTCAGGACGACGACGACGATCAGACGGGTCAGCCAGGCCGCGCGCCGCATCCCGGAGTAGTTGACCGCGGTGAGGGCGGCCGTGGCGGTGCCCGCCACCAGACGCTCATGTCCAGGCCAGGTGTAGGCGCCGACGGTGAGAGCCATCGCGGCGCACGACGCGGTCTTGCCGGTGATGAACGAGGCGCCGGCGAGGTAGCCCCAGAAGTCGCCGAGACGCCGCCGGCCGTAGACGTAGGTGCCGCCGGCCTGCGGGTACAGCGCCGCCAGCCGGGCCGAGGAGGTGGCGTTGCAGTAGGCCACGATCGCCGCGGTGGCAAGGGCGAACAGGAGTGCCGCTCCCGCGGCCCGGGCCGCGGGAGCGAACGCGGCGAACACGCCGGCGCCGAGCATCGCGCCCAGCCCGATGACAACCGCGTCCCCGGTGCCGATCGTGCGGGCCAGCACCGGCCCCGTGTCGGCCCGCGGGTCGGTCCGGGGGTCGACCCCGCTCTCGTCGCCGGTCGTCCGCTCTCCGGCCGCCTGCTTCTCATGACCGGTGTCGATGCCTCGGACCATAGCGGCCCTTCAGGGCACCTCGCGCGCCAGCGGTGGCTGTTCACCACCGGTTCGCCCCACGTTCCGCAGACTCTCAAGATAGTCAACAGTGTTGACGTGCGGGCTCCACGCAAACGATCAAGAAGACAACCAAATGCACAAACGATCAAAAACCTTCCTCCCCAACAGAAAACCTTCGGTTGAGAGGGGTTCTCGATCATGAAACAGGCTTCGGGTGTCGCCGTGATCACCTTCGCCGTGTCCCTCTGGGGTCGCCTCGCGCCTCGCGCTGGACGGAGGTCGCCGAGGACCTTCGTCCATGGCCATGATCGGTCCTCCCGGTCGGACGCGGGACTACTTAACATAATGTGCATTATCGGCGCGGTTTCGAGAGGGGTGTTCGGCCCCGTTCGACCTCTATGTGCCGCCGGGGCCCCGCCTGCTGGGCGGTGTTTGGTCAGGTGCCGATGTAGGCGGCGAGGTGTTCGCCGGTGAGGGTGGAACGGGCGGCGACGAGGTCGGCGGGTGTGCCTTCGAAGACGATCCGGCCGCCGTCGTGACCGGCGCCGGGGCCGAGGTCGATGATCCAGTCGGCGTGGGCCATGACGGCCTGGTGGTGTTCGATGACGATGACGGACTTGCCGGAGTCGACGAGCCGGTCGAGTAGGCCGAGGAGTTGTTCGACGTCGGCGAGGTGCAGGCCGGTGGTGGGTTCGTCGAGGATGTAGGTGGCGCCCCTGTCGGCCATGTGGGTGGCGAGTTTGAGTCGTTGCCGTTCGCCGCCGGAGAGGGTGGTGAGTGGCTGGCCGATGGTGAGGTAGCCGAGTCCGACGTCGGCGAGCCGGTTGAGGATGGTGTGTGCGGCGGGTGTGCGTGCCTCGCCGGTGCCGAAGAACTCCTGGGCGTCGGTGACGGACATGGCGAGGACTTCGCTGATGTCGCGGCCGCCGAGGTGGTGGTTGAGCACGGAGGCTTCGAACCGTTTGCCGTCGCATTCTTCGCAGGTGCTGGCGACGCCGGCCATCATCGCCAGGTCGGTGTAGATGACGCCAGCGCCGTTGCAGGCGGGGCAGGCGCCTTCGGAGTTGGCGCTGAACAGTGCGGGCTTGACACCGTTGGCTTTCGCGAATGCCTTGCGGATCGGGTCGAGCAGTCCGGTGTAGGTGGCGGGGTTGCTGCGTCGTGAGCCGCGGATGGCGGTCTGGTCGATCGAGACGACGTCCGCGCCGGCGGGGATCGATCCGTGGATGAGGGAGCTTTTGCCGGAGCCGGCGACGCCGGTGACGACGACGAGTACGCCGAGGGGGATGTCGACGTTGACGTCGTGCAGGTTGTGGGTGGTCGCGCCGCGGATCGGGAGCTGGCCGGTGGGGGTGCGCACGGTCGGTTTGAGGGTGGCGCGGTCGTCGAGGTGGCGGCCGGTGAGAGTGCCGCTGGTTCGTAGCCCGGCGAGGGTGCCTTCGTAGCAGACGGTGCCGCCGGCGGTGCCGGCGCCGGGCCCGAGGTCGACGACGTGGTCGGCGATGGCGATTGTTTCCGGCTTGTGTTCGACGACGAGCACTGTGTTGCCCTTGTCTCGCAGTCGCAGCAGCAGGTTGTTCATGCGCTGGATGTCGTGGGGATGCAGGCCGACGGTGGGTTCGTCGAAGACGTAGGTGGTGTCGGTGAGTGAGGAGCCGAGGTGGCGGATCATTTTGACGCGCTGCGCCTCGCCGCCGGAGAGGGTGCCGGAGGGCCGGTTGAGGGAGAGGTAGCCCAGGCCGATCTCGACGAAGGAGCCGAGGGTGTGGTGCAGCGCGGTGAGCAGGGGTGCGACGGATGGTTCGTCGAGGTCGCGGACCCAGTGGGCGAGGTCGCTGATCTGCATGGCGCAGGCATCGGCGATGTTGGTGCCGGCGATGCGGGAGGAGCGGGCGGCTTCGCTGAGCCGGGTGCCGTCGCAGTCGGGGCAGGTGGTGAAGGTGACGGCCCGGTCGACGAAGGCGCGGATGTGTGGCTGCATCGCTTCGCGGTCTTTGGACAGGATCGATTTCTGGATTTTCGGGATGAGGCCTTCGTAGGTGAGGTTGACGTTGTCGACCTTGATTTTGGTGGGTTCTTTGTAGAGCAGGTCGTGGAGTTCGGTCCTGGTGTATCGGCGGATGGGTTTGTCGGGGTCGAGGAAGCCGGAGCCGCCGAAGATGCGGCCGTACCAGCCGTCGACGCTGTAGCCGGGGATGGTTAGGGCGCCTTCGTTGAGGGATTTGCTGTCGTCGTAGAGGGCGGTGAGGTCGAAGCCGGAGACGGCGCCGCGGCCTTCGCAGCGGGGGCACATGCCGCCGGTGCGGGTGAAGGTCTTTCGTTCGGTTTTGCTGGTTCCGCGTTCGGTGGTGATCGCGCCGCTTGCCCGGACGGTGGGGACGTTGAAGGAGAAGGCGTTGGGTGAGCCGATGTGTGGACGTCCCAGCCGGCTGAACAGGATGCGCAGCATGGCGTTGGCGTCGGTGGCGGTGCCGACGGTGGAGCGGGGGTCGGCGCCGAGCCGCTGCTGGTCGACGATGATCGCGGTGGTGAGTCCGTCGAGGACGTCGACTTCGGGTCGTGCGAGGGTGGGCATGAAGCCTTGGACGAAGGCGCTGTAGGTTTCGTTGATCAGTCGCTGGGATTCCGCGGCGATGGTGCCGAAGACCAGGGAGCTTTTGCCTGAGCCGGAGACGCCGGTGAACACGGTGAGTCGGCGTTTGGGGAGTTCGACGCTGAGGTCTTTGAGGTTGTTCACGCGGGCGCCGTGGACGCGGATGAGGTCGTGGCTGTCGGCGAGGTGGGGCGCGGGCGGCTGCGGGTCCGTCCTCGTGGCGTTGCTCATGGTGTCTCCATCGTGCTGGCCAGCCGGTGGCGACCACCAGGTCGCCACCGGTGTCGGGCGCGGGGGTTGCCGCGTGGCGGCTGTCCGGGTGTCGGGTCCTGGCCGGGTTCGCCGGCTGGTTCAGCGGTGTTCGTTGATCCGGACGAGGTTGCCGGCGGGGTCGCGGAAGGCGCAGTCGCGGACGCCGTAGGGCTGTTCGGTGGGTTCCTGGACGACTTCGGCGCCGCTGGCCTGGATCTTGGTGAAGGTGTCGTCGAGGTCGGCGGTGGCGAGGATGACGTGGGCGTAGTTGCCCTTGGCCATCATCTCGGTGATGGTGCGGTGCTCGTCGTCGGTGATGCCGGGGTAGGCGGCGGGTGGTTCGAGGACGATGCAGGTGCCGGGCTGGTTGGGGGGTCCGACGGTGATCCAGCGCATGCCGTTGTAGCCGACGTCGTTGCGGACTTCGAAGCCGAGGGTGTCGCGGTAGAAGGCCAGGGAGGCGTCGGGGTCGTCGTGTGGGAGGAAGCTGGTGTGGATGGTGATGTCCATGGCGGTCACGCTAGGTGCGGCTGGGTGAGCGCGCTTCTCGATTCCTGACCGGTCTGGTGATCTGTTTGGCGATGCAGGAGGGCATGCCGGCGGTGGCCGCGGCGGCGTGGTGGCGGTAGGCGCTGGGGGGCATGCCGACGAGTTCGGTGAAGCGGCTGCTGAAGGTGCCCAGGGAGGAGCAGCCGACGGCGAAGCAGACTTCGGTGACGGTGAGGTCGCCGCGGCGTAGCAGGGCCATCGCGCGTTCGATGCGCCGGGTCATCAGGTAGGCGTAGGGCGATTCGCCGTAGGCGAGGCGGAACTCGCGGCTGAGGTGTCCGGCGGACATGTGTGCGCCGCGGGCGAGCGCCTCGACGTCGAGGGGTTGGGCGTACTCGCGGTCGATGCGGTCGCGGACGCGGCGGAGGCGGGCGAGGTCTCGGAGGCGCTGTGTCGCGGCGGGACTGCTGCTCACCTGCGGGATGGTGCCATGTCGGGGTGGGGGTGCCAGTGCCAGGCCCGGTGTGGTTCGTGGTTCGTGTGGGGTTGCGGGCTGCCGGGGTGGTGTCCGGCAGCCGGTGCGGGATGGGGTGTGGCCGGCCTGGTCGGGTTGGTCAGCTGGCGTGGTGTTTCAGCTGGCGTCGGTGTTGTCGAGGTCGAGGGCGAGGCTGTTCATGCAGTACCGCTGGCCGGTGGGGGCGGGGCCGTCGTCGAAGACGTGGCCGAGGTGGGAGTCGCAGCGGGCGCAGCGGACCTCGGTGCGGGTCATGCCGTGGCTGCGGTCGGTGATGAGGGTGACGGCGTCGGCGGTGACGGGCTGGTAGAAGCTGGGCCATCCGGAGCCGGAGTCGTATTTGGTGTCGGAGGTGAACAGGGGGGCGCCGCAGGCGCCGCAGCGGTAGGTGCCGCTGGTTTTGTCGTAGGTGTAGGTGCCGCTGAAGGGGGCTTCGGTGGCGGCCTGGCGGAGGATGGCGTAGCGCTGGGGGTCGAGGAGCTGGCGCCATTCGGTGTCGCTGCGGACGACCTTCTCGTCGGCGTCGGTGGTCGGCTGGTCGGTCATGGGATGTCCTTCCTGGCGCGGGGTGGCGCGGGGTGGCGCGGGGTGGCCGGTGGGTGGGTGGGTGTGGTGTTGCGCGCGGGCGGGGTGTTCCTGTCTGTGTGGTGGTCCCGTGGTGGTCAACGCGGCGGGCGGCCGGTTTGTTCTGTCATACGACTGGTGCCGCGGTGCCAGTTCGGGTGTTTGTGGGGTGGTGGCGGGTGAGGGTGGCGGCGGCGAGGGTGACTCCCCCCGCGGCGGCGGCGGCCATGGCGGTGCCGGCGGCGGGTGGGAGCTGGCGGCGGGTGGTGGCGTGGGTGAAGACGGCGGCGTCGGCGGCGTCGGCGAGCAGGCCGGCGAACAGCCATCCGCGGGTGGGTGCGCTGGTGAGCTGGGCGTGGAGGAGTCCGGCGCCCAGGGCGAGGTCGCGGATGCCGGCGAGGCGGGCGAGCCAGGCGATCTTCTCGGCGGTGACGCGGTCGACGCCGGTGGCGCGGATGATTCGGACGGGCCTGGCCAAGGCGGTGAGCCCGACGGTGGTGCGGGCGAGGCCGTTCAGCAGGATCGGAGCCCGGTTCGTCACGCGCCGTGTATCCTTTGCAGTCGATGGAGCACACAGTGTGATCACGATCTCGTTACCTGGCCTTCCGGGGTGGGAACGACTTCGCTTGTCCGTACGTTGGACTCGGTTGAGGTCCACACGCCACGACGCTCTGAGGAGTCATATGGGCGAGCGCATTCTGCGGGGCAGCCGTCTCGGTGCAGTGTCCTACGAGACTGACCGCAGCACGGAGCTTGCCCCGCGGCAGACAGCGTCGTACGACTGCCCGAACGGTCACCAGTTCACCATGCCCTTCGCGGCCGAGGCCGAGGTGCCTTCGGTGTGGGAGTGTCGCGTGTGTGGGGCGGCGTCGGTGATCGTGGACGGTGAGCGACCGGAGCCGAAGAAGAGCAAGCCGCCGCGTACGCACTGGGACATGTTGATGGAGCGTCGGACGACCGACGATCTGGAGGAGGTGCTGGCCGAGAGGCTGGCGGTGCTGCGGGGCACGGGTGCGGACAGGCGGTCCGCCTGAGGGTGTGAACGGTCCCGGGTCTGCCGGTTCGCGGTGCCGGTGAGGCGCGGGTAGGTCGGAAACGTCGATGTGGGGTGGCAGCGCATGCTGCCACCCCACATCGACGTTTCAGGGCCGGCCGGCGTCGACGGTGTCGGGTCCGGTGGCGGTCGGGGTGGTGAGGCTGTCCGCGGTGGGGTCGGTGGGCCGGGCGGGGGCGGGGATCGCCGCGTCCGCGCCAGTGTGCTGGCTGGTGCTGGCGGGGCCGCGGCGCAGGGAGGTCAGGGCCCACCAGCCGACGCGCCAGAATCCTTCGGCGACGATCGCGCGGCTCATCTTCGACGCGCCGCGTTCGCGTTCGACGAAGTCGATGGGGACTTCGACGACGCGGAACCCGGCCTGCCAGGAGCGCCAGGCGAGGTCGACCTGGAAGCAGTAGCCCTGGGAGGCGACCTGGTCGAGGTCGCGGGCGCGCAGGACGTCGGCGCGGTAGGCGCGGAACCCGGCGGTGGCGTCGTGGAGGGGCACCCCGAGGGCGGCGCGGACGTAGGCGTTGGCGCCGCGGGAGAGGACGAGCCGGCTGCGGGGCCAGTTGTGGACGGTGCCGCCGGGGACCCAGCGGGAGCCGATGGCCAGGTCGGCGTCGGTGAGGGCGTCGAGTAGGCGGGGTAGCTGTTCGGGCTGGTGGGAGCCGTCGGCGTCCATTTCGACGATGATGTCGTAGCCGTGTTGCAGGGCCCAGGTGAAGCCGGCGATGTAGGCGGAGCCGAGGCCGGATTTGCCGGGCCGGTGCAGGACGTGGATGTGGTCGTCGTCGTCGGCGAGTTCGTCGGCGATTTTCCCGGTGCCGTCGGGGCTTGCGTCGTCGATGACGAGCAGGTGGACCGCGGGGTTCGCCTGGCGTAGCCGGCGCGTGGTGTCCGGCAGGTTCTCCCGTTCGTTGTAGGTCGGGACGCAGACGACGACGCGGGTGGCTTCCACGCCTCTCCTCTTCTGGTCGGTGCCGGCGGCGGGTTGGTGCGTCTCCCCCAGGTGCTGGTGGTCGTCGCCGGTCCGGTCGGTGGATGTCGGGGTGGGTTGGTGGGTGGTGCGTCGGGGGTGGGTCAGTCCAGCAATCATGGCGAGTGCGCCGAGGGTGGTGAGCACCGCCTCCGGGACGATACCGAGGCGGGTGGCGAGGGTGTGGGTGGTGCGTAGTGGGAGTTGTGCGGACAGTACGCCGGCTTCGTAGAGCCCGGTCTGGGTGAGGATGGTGCCGTCGGGGGTGATGAGGGCGCTCTGGCCGCTGGTGGAGACCTGGATGGTGGCGCGGCCGTGTTCGATGGCGCGCAGGCGGCTCATGGCGAGTTGTTGTTGGCTTTCGCCTTTGCGGCCGAAGGAGGCGTTGTTGGTTTGGATGACGAGGAGTTCGGCGCCGCGGTTGACGTTGTCGCGGACGAGGCCGTCGTAGGCGACTTCGAAGCAGATGACGTCGCCGATGACGGTGCCGGCGACGGGTAGGGCGCCGGTGGCGGTGCCGGCGAGGAAGTCGTTGGGCATCTCGTCGGCGAAGCGGCTGATGAGTTTTTCGAGCAGGGCGCGGCCGGGGAGGTATTCGGCGAAGGGGACGGGGTGGCGTTTGACGTACATGGCGCCGGTGGGGCCGTCGGTGGTCCAGATGAGGCCGGCGTTGCGGACGTGGCGGGGGCCGGGGCCGTCGAGGACGGCGCCGACGAGCAGTGGTGCGCCGGCGACGGTGGCGGCGTGGGTGAGGGCGGCGTGGGCGGTGGGGTTGGTGAGGGGGTCGATGTCGGAGGAGTTCTCCGGCCACAGGACGAGGTCGGGTTGGGGGGTGCGGCCGGCGCGGACGGCGGCGGCGAGGTTCTCGGTGCCGGTGACGTGGTTGTCGGTGACCTGGAAGGCCTCGCCGAGGGCGCCCAGGCCGCCGGCTTCGGGGACGTTGCCCTGGACGGCGGCGACGTTGAGGGTGCCGTGCTGGGCGGTGGTGGGCAGGGGAACGGCGAGGCCGGTGAGGGTGAGCGCGAGAGCGCCGGTGAGAGTGGCCAGTAGTGGCCGGATGTGGGTCGCCGCGCCGCCTGCCGCGCCGTGGCCGGCGGCATCTGTACCCGTGGCGCGGGCGGCGGTGGTCGTGGTGGCGTGGGTGACGGCTGTGGCGAGCAGCGCGGCGGTGGTGGCGACGGCGAAGGTGACCAGAGGCGCGCCGCCGAGCGCTGCGAGGGCGGTGTAGGGGCTGTTCGGCTGGCTGAACGCGATCCGCCCCCAGGGGAAGCCCCCGAAGGGCGCACGGCCCCGTAGCGCCTCCTGGGCGACCCAGATGGCGCCCGTCCACAGCCACGGTGCGGGTAGCCGCTGAACGAGGGTGGTGGCGGGTGCTACGAGGGCGAGTAGGGCGGCCTCGGCGGCGGACAGCACGATCCAGCCGTCGGCGCCGACGAAGGAGACGAAGCGCAGCAGGGGTAGCAGGAACGCGAGGGAGAACAGCATTCCCAGCCCGTAGGAGGCGCGTAGCCGCCGCCCGCGGACGGTCAGGGTGAGAACGGCCAGGGCGACCGGTGCCAGCGGCCACAGGCCGACCGGGGGGAAGGCGAGGTAGAGCAGGACGCCGGCGAGGACGGCCAGGGCGGGCCGGGTGAGGCGGCGCGGTAGGGCGCGGCCGGTGGGGTGTGGGGGTGTGGGGGGTGCGCCCGCCGGGGCGGGGCCGAGCGGGCCGGGCTCGAGGGCGGGTGTGGCGGGCGCGTCGGTCACCGGTCCAGTGTCGGTTACGGGGGCGGTGTCGACCACGCCGGGCCGGGTGGCTGTGGATGGCCGGGTGGCTGTGGATGGTGGTGGCGGGGGTGTGAGCTGGGCGGGTGGGGTGTCGGGTGCGGCGGGTCACCCCACACCCCCGGAGTGGGACCACATCCCAGAGTGGGACCACATTGGGACTACCGGGGGTTTTCGGGTGCGGTCCGGTGCGCTTCCCAGTCTGTGTGGGGTGTGGTCGAATCGCGCGGTGCTCGGCCCTGGGCACCCGACCGATCCAGCGGGGCCGGTGGGGTTCCGGACCGTCCGTTAGACAACGGTGTCGTGGCGGGTAGCGCGGCGGCTCCGGTTCGAAGGACGGTCCGGATCCCGACCGGCCACACCGTGCTGCGGTGACCCGACCCGCGGCTGGTCCAGCCGGCGGGCTCAGAGCAGGTCGTGCAGGGTCTGTCCGCGCAGCACGGTGCGCAGGCAGCGTGGCGCGCTGCCGGTGCGGTCAAGCTGGTCAAGGAGAACATCCAGCGGCCCGGCGGGCTGGGCGGCTGGCGGCCTGGCCGGCCGCGGCGGGTGGGGGGTCTCCCAGATCGCGAAGGTCGCGGGCGCGCCGACGGTGATCCGTCCAGCACCGTCACCGCCGGCGCGGGCGGCCAGCCAGCCGCCGCGGGTGGCGGCGGTGAACGCCGCGGCACCGCTGATCCGCGCGGACGGGGTGTGATGGGTGGCCGCGGCGCGTACCGCTCCCCACGGGTCGAGGGGGGTGACGGGACTGTCGGAGGACAGGGCGAGTACGACCCCGGCGCGGTGCAGCGCGGCGAACGGGTTCATCGCGCTGGCACGGTCGGCGCCGAGCCGGCGGGTGTACAGGCCGTCGGGGCCGCCGTAGCGGGCGTCGAACGCGGGCTGCACGGAGGCGACGAGCCCCAGGCGCGCCATGGCGATGATCTGTTCGGGGTGCAGCAGCTCGGCGTGTTCGACCCGGTGGGTGCCGGCGCTGATCGTGGCGGTGCCGACGCGGGCGGTGGCGGCGCGCACCCCGTCGAGCACGGTGTCGAGGGCGGCGTCGCCGATGGCGTGGAAGCCGGTCTGCAGGCCGGCGGCGACCGCGTCGAGGACGGTGTCGCGGACGTCGTCGGCGTCGCGGTGCAGCTGCCCGCGGTGGGTGGGCTGGTCGGTGTAGGGGCTGCGTAGCGCGGCGGTGTGTGAGCCCAGGGAGCCGTCGACGAACAGGTCGCCGCCGTAGCCGACGGGGCCCAGGCCGGGTTCGGTGTTCAGGGCGGTGGCGACGGTGAGTTCACCGGCCCAGTAGCCGGTGATGGTGGGGCCGGGTTCGTCGCGGGCGAGGGTGAGCAGGGCGGCGAGGTCGTCGGCGGAGGAGACCTGCGGGCCGGCCATCTCGTGCAGGGCGGCGATGCCGAGGGTGGCGGCGTGGGCGCGGACGCGGCGGGCGGCGGCGCGGCGGGTGGTGGGGGGCAGGTCGTGGTAGGCGGCGGTGCGGGCGAGGTGGTGGGCGTCGTCGCGGCACAGGCCGTCGCCGAGCCAGCCGGTGGCGTGGTGGGCGCCGCTGCGGGTGGCCAGGTGCGGGGAGATGACGGCGGTGTGGCCGTCGGCGCGGGCGAGGTAGACGTCGACGGGCCCGGCGGCGCGGGCGAGTTCCCCGCTGGTGGGGGGTCGCTGTTCGGGCCAGCGGGTTTCGTCCCAGCCGGTGCCGAGCAGTGGCTGGCCGGGCCGGTGGTGGGCGGCGCGGGTGAGTTGGTCGAGGGTGTGGCGCAGGGACGGGCTGTCGGTGAGGTCGACGCCGTCGAGGGCGAGCCCGGTGGCGGTGGTGTGCAGGTGGGCGTCGACGAAGGCGGCGGTGAGGGTGGCGCCGCGCAGGTCGACGGTGTGGTCGACCGGGCCGGCTGGCAGCGGCCCGCTGGCGTCGGGCTGGTCGTCGGTGCCGATCCAGGTGATGGTGGGGCCGTCGGTGAGCAGGGCGGTGGCGTGCCGGTGGGTGGGGCTGTGGACGTGTCCGTGGTGGTAGAGGACGCGCCGGGCTGCCGGCAGGTGGTGGGGGCTCACGGTCCCTACTGTGCCGGGTGGGCGGCGCTCACCTGTGGTCCGCGGTGGGCAAGTGTGCACAGCACCGGTGGGATGGCCGGTGGGGGTGCGGGTGGGCTCACAGGTTGGGTGGGCGGTTTTCGTAGGGGGTGGAGAGCGCGACCATGGTGCGGGTCGACACGTTCGCGGCGGCGCGGATCTCCTGTAGGAGGCTTTCGAGGGCGGCGGGGTCGGCGACGCGGACCTTGAGCAGGTAGCTCTCTTCCCCCGCGACGCTGTAGCAGGCCTCGATGGCCGGCAGGTGGGTGAGCCGGTCGGGGGCGTCGTCGGGCTGGCTGGGGTCGATCTCCTTGATGGACACGAAGGCGGTGAGGGCCAGCCCGACCTGGGAGGGGTCGACGAGCGCGACGTAGGAGGTGATGACGCCGCGCTGCTCCAGGCGCCGGACCCGCTGGTGTACGGCGGACACCGACAGGCCGGTGGAGCGACCGAGGTCGGTGAAGCTCATCCGGCCGTCGCGGCACAGCAGCTGCACGATCTGACGGTCTAGGTCCTCCAGCACGATCCGGAGGTTACGCAGATCGCGGCGGTGGAGGGGGCGCGGGCGGCGATGTCTGGTCCCGGCGGGACTTTTCGGTGTGGGTGTGGGTGCGGGTGCGGGACCGGTCGACACGGACGGTGGACGGCCGCTGCCGCTACGCAGCCAGGTTGCGCGCCTGGCGTCGGGTGGGGGTGGGTGTCCGGTGCCATCCGGTGGGGTGGCGGTGGCTGTTGTCAGGGCTGGGTTGGCCGGGGTCGAGATGATCTGTCGGCAGCACATGCCAGTCTGACAACGTGACCAACTTTCACGGTGATTCTTCTGGCGTCGCGCCGCGGGTGGGGGGTGGTGGGGGTGTGGATCGGCTGCTGCTCGCGGACACCCCGTCGTTGTATTTCCGGGCTTTTCACGGGGTGCCCCGGTCGGTGCGGGCCCCCGACGGGATGGCGGTGAACGCGGTGCGGGGTCTGCTGGACGTGCTGGCCCGGCAGATCGTCGAGGTGCGGCCGCGGCGGTTGGTGTGCTGTTTCGACGCCGACTGGCGGCCGGCGTTCCGGGTGGCGCTGATCGGCTCGTACAAGGCGCATCGGGTCGCCGGCCCCACCCCCGGCCCCGCGGCCGGGGCTGGTGGGGTGGAGGAGGAGGTGCCGGACGAGTTGGAGGCGCAGCTACCGGTGATCGACGCGGTGCTCGACGCGTTCGGGATCGCCCGGGTGGAGGCGGCTGGCTTCGAGGCCGACGACGTGATCGGCACGCTGGCGACCCGGCACAGCGGCCGGCCCGGTGGCGGGCCGGTGGACATCCTGACCGGGGACCGGGATCTGTTCCAGCTGGTGTGTGACGACACCGGCGTGGTGGTGCGGTACGCGGTGGAACGGTTCGCGGTGGTCGACGAGGCGTCGATCAGCGCCCGCTACGGGATCCCTGGCCGGGCCTATGCCGATTTCGCGGTGCTGCGCGGTGATCCCAGCGACGGTCTGCCGGGGGTG
This sequence comes from Parafrankia sp. EAN1pec, assembly GCF_000018005.1. GTDB lineage: Bacteria > Actinomycetota > Actinomycetes > Frankiales > Frankiaceae > Parafrankia > Parafrankia soli. Next base: position 4,958,938 of record NC_009921.1, on the reverse strand, counting down.
GCGGGGATCGGCGCGAAGACGGCGGCGGCGCTGCTGGGCCGCTTCGGGTCGCTGCGGGCGATCCTCACCGCGTTGGACGCCGGGGGTGAGGACGGGTTCCCGGCCGGGGCGCGCCGCCGGCTGACCGCGGCCCGTGACTATGTGGACGCCGCGGTCACCGTGGTCGGGGTGGTCCGCGATGTGCCGCTGGGCCCGGTCGCCGACGTGCTGCCCGTTCGGCCGGTGGATGAGGCGGCGCTGGCGGCGCTGGCGGGCCGGTACGGGCTGGGCGGGTCGGTGGACCGGCTGACCATGGCATTGGCCACCCTCGCCGAGGGCCCCTGACCTTGTGGGACGGGCATCTCCGGGGGGCGCAGGGGGTGCCGCGTACGGTCACGGGGGCGGGTTCGGGGCGGGTCGGCGCGGGCCGGCGGCGTGGTCGGACCGGCGGTGACGGTAGGTTGCCCCTGATCTGGCAGCGTGCGTGTACACGCAGGTGACCGACGGGTTCGTTCGTGGACGGTCCGGTGTCGCCTACTGTTGCGCACCGGGCGTCCGTCGGGGACGCCGGTGGGGCTGCGGCGAGTGCGGAGGTGACCGGTGGGGCTGCGCGAGCGGCTCGCGGGCAGGCGTGTGTTCGTGACCGGGGTGACCGGGTTCGTCGGTGAGGCGCTGTTGGAGCGGCTGCTCTCGGAGTTCCCGGACACCCAGGTCGTGGCGCTCGTGCGGCCCCGGGGCAGCCATTCGGGGATGGCCCGGTTGGAGCGGATGACCCGTAAGCCGGCGTTCGCCGGGCTGCGGGAACGGTTGGGCCGTGAGGGGCTGGCGGCGCGGCTGGCGGCGCAGGTGCGGGTCATCGAGGGTGACCTGGCCAGTATGGGTGAGTTGCCCGCCGACCTGGACGTGGTGATCCACTGCGCCGGGGAGGTGTCGTTCGACCCGGCGATCGACGAGGGGTTCGCGACGAACCTGGGCGGGGTGCAGGAGCTGCTGCGCGCGGTGCGCGCTGCCGGGGCCCGCCCGCATCTGGTGCACGTGTCGACCGCCTATGTCGCCGGGTTGCGTTCGGGGCACATCGCCGAGGGCCGGCTGGCCCACGAGGTGGACTGGGCGGCGGAGCAGGCGTCGGCCGCGCGGGCCCGCCACGCCGCGGAGGACGCGTCGCGCTCGCCGGAGAACTCGGCGCGGTTCCGCGAGCAGGCGTCGGCCGAGCATGTGCGGGCCGGCGCGCAGACGGTGTCGGCGCAGGCGGAGGCGGCGCGGCGGGCGTGGGTGGCGGCGCGGTTGGTCGCCGCGGGCTCCGAACGCGCGCAGGTGCTGGGCTGGACGGACGCGTACACGTTCACCAAGGCGTTGGGTGAGCGGTATCTGGAGGACTCCCACGGCGATCTGCCGTTGACGATCGTCCGCCCGTCGATCATCGAGAGCGCGCTGGCGAAGCCGTTCCCGGGGTGGATCGAGGGGTTCAAGATGGCCGAGCCGCTGATCCTGGCGTTCGGCCGCGGGGAGCTGCCGGACTTCCCTGCGTCCCCGGATGCCGTCGTCGACATCATCCCGGTGGATCTGGTCGTCAACGCGCTGCTGGCGGCGGCGGCGAGCCCCCCGCCGCCGGAGCGCCCGGCCTATTACACGGTGTGTTCGGGGTTCCGGAACCCGCTGCTGTTCCGTGACCTCTACGACTATGTGCGGGGCTATTTCCTGGCCGATCCGCTGCCGCGGCGCGGCCGCGGGCATATCGGGGTTCCTGAGTGGCCGTTCGCCGGGGCGGTGGCGGTGGAGGCGAAGCTGCGCCGCGGGGAGAAGGCGGTGGAGTGGGCGAACCGGGTGTTGGCGCACGCGCCGCGTTCGGAGCGGGTTCGCCGGCTGGCCGTCGACTTGGAACGTACCGAGGGGCGGGTGGCGTTCCTACGCCGCTACTCCGATGTGTACCGGGCGTACACGAAGGCCGAGCTGGTCTACGTCGACGACGCCACCGCGGCGCTGCACGCGGCGATGGACCCGGCCGACCAGGTCGACTTCGGGTTCGACCCGGCGTGTTTCGACTGGCGGCACTACCTGCAGGACGTGCACTGCCCGGCGGTGACGCAGGTGCTGCGCCGGCCGCGCGACGCCGCCCCGGCGCGGCGGATGGCCCGCAACCTCACCGCCGGCGAGGGGGTGCTGGCCGTGTTCGACCTGGACGGGACGCTGGTGTCCTCGACGGTGGTCGAGTCGTATCTGTGGCTGCGGCTGGCCGACGGCGACGTCGGGGAACGGGCCCGGGAGCTGGTGTCGCTGGCGCGGGCACTGCCGGGGTATCTGCGTGCCGAGCGCCGCGACCGGGGGCATCTGATTCGCTCGGTGTACGGCCGGTACGCCGGCGCCGACCCGGTGGAGCTGGCCCGGGTCGTCGACGAGGTCGCGGCGGATGTGGTGTTGCGGCGGGTGAAACCGGCGGCGGTGCGCCGTGTGCGGGAGCATCGCGCGGCCGGGCATCGCACCGTGCTGTTGACCGGGGCGGTCGATGTGCTGACCCGTCCGCTGGCGCCGTTGTTCGACGAGATCGTCGCGACCGGCCTGGAAGTCGGCGCGGATGGCCGGTACACGGGACGGTTGTTGTCGTCGCCGCTGGTCGGGGATGCTCGGGCGGCGTTCGTGGATCATTACGCGCGGCGCCGGGGGGCGGACCTGTCCGCGTCGTGGGCGTACGCGGACAGCCTGTCGGATCTGCCGATGCTGCGCACGGTGGGCAATCCGGTGGCGGTGAACCCGGATGTGGCGTTGCACAAGGTGGCGCGGGGGGCGGGCTGGCCGATCGAGGAGTGGCCGTCGACGCCGGGTGAGCCGCGGCTGATGGTCGCCAGCCGCGCTGAGCGGGGCCTGTTCGCCGCGGCGGCCCGCGCCCGGGTTGCCGCGGGCGGCCTGTCAGGGTCGGGGTCGGGTGGGAGTGGTGTTGTGCGGGTGGAAGTGGGTGAGGGCCGGTGACACGCGGTCTGGAGCTGTACCGGTCGCTGCCGCGGTACGCGGCGGCGCGGGTGGTGTCGGGCCGGTTCCCGCGGCTGTCGGGGGCGGCGGCGACGACCGCGGCGCCGCTGCGGCTGGTCGACCGGGGGGATCCGGGTCTGCCGGGGCCGGGGTGGGTGACGGTGCGGCCACGGCTGGCGGGGATCTGCGGGTCGGATCTGGCGACGGTGACGGGGCAGAGCTCGTTCTACTTCTCCCCGCTGGTGTCGATGCCGTTCACCCCCGGCCATGAGATCGTCGGTGACCTGCAGGAGGCGGTGACGCTCGCCGACGGGCGCCGGTTGGACGCCGGTGCCCGGGTGGTGATCGACCCGGTGCTGGGCTGCGCGGCCCGCGGGTTGGAGCTGTGCGTGGGCTGCGCGGCGGGCCGGACGTCACGCTGCGACCGGATCACGGTGGGGCATCTGGCGCCGGGGTTGCAGACCGGGTTCTGCGCGGACACCGGTGGCGGGTGGAGCCGGGCGCTGGTCGCCCATCACAGCCAGCTGCATCCGGTGCCCGACACGCTGCCCGACTCTCGGGCGGTGCTGGTCGAGCCGTTGGCGACCGCCGTGCACACCGCGGGCCGCTGCGGGGTGCGTTCCGGGGACCGGGTGCTGATCATCGGGTCGGGGGCGGTGGGCCTGCTGACGCTGCTGGCCATCCGCGCCTATACGAAGGCCGAGCATGTGACGATGGTCGCCAAGCATCGGCGGCAGGTGGAGCTGGCGCGTCGTTTCGGCGCGGACGAGGTGCTCGCCCCCGACGACGCGGTCGGCGGGGTGCGCCGCGCGAACCGGGCGTTGCGGCTGACCCCGCAGCTGGGTGGGGAGTATCTGCTCGGCGGGGTGGATGTGGCGATCGACTGTGCGGGCAGCGCGTCGTCGCTGTCGACGGCGCTGCGGGTGACCCGGGCCGGTGGCCGGGTGGTGCTCTCCGGGGTGCCGGCGGGGTCGGTGGATCTGACCCCGCTGTGGTTCCGGGAGCTGGAGCTGGTGGGGACGTACGCGTCGTCCGGTGGCGCCCGGCCCGGCCGGGCCGGTACCGAACCGGCGGGACCAGCGGAGCCGGTGGAGTCGGATTTCGGGCGGGCGTTGGCGCTGGCCGCCACGGCCCCGCTCGACGGGGTGGTGTCGGCGGTGTATCCGCTCACCCGGTGGCGGGAGGCGTTGGACCATGCGTTGTCCGCGGGGCGTCTCGGCGCCGTGAAGATCGTTTTTGATCCGGCGGCGTCGGCGTGAGCGCGACGCGCGCCGCGCCGGTGCGGTCCGGTGGGCGTGGGGGCGCCGGTGGGAGTGGCACGGTCGGGGTATACGGGATTGTCTCCCCGCGCGGCGGTCCTCGCCGCGGGGCGGGCGGGCGCGGGGGCGCCGGGGCCGGCCGGGGCGGCACACGGACGAGGGGAACGTGCAGGTGAGACCGGGGTTCGTGCTCGAGGTCGACGAGCGCACACCTCCGCTGCTGGTGCACCAGGGTGAGGGGCTGACGCTTGAGCGGTTCCCGCTGGGTACCCGGGTGGTGTATCCGCCGGAGTCGCTTCCGGGAGTGGCGGACGTGGACGCGGCGATCGCCGCGGCGTTGGAGCATCCGTTCAACTGTGAGCCGTTGCGGGTGCTGCTGCGGCCGGGGATGCGGTTGACGATCGCGTTCGACGATCTGTCGATCCCGTTGCCGCGGATGCGCCGTCCGGATGTGCGGCAGCGGATCATCGAACAGGTGCTGACGCTGGCGGCGGCGGCGGGTGTGGACGACGTGCAGCTGATCGCGGCGAACGCGTTGCACCGGCGGATGACGGCGGCGGAGATCGAGCACATCGTCGGGGAGCGGGTGTTCCGGTCGTTCTGGCCGGACAACCTGTACAACCACGACGCCGAGGACCGCGACAATCTGCTGCACATCGGGGTGACCGACCACGGTGAGGACGTGGAGATCAACCGGCGGGCGGCGGAAAGTGACCTGCTGGTCTATGTGAACGTGAACCTGGTCGCGATGGACGGCGGGCACAAGTCGGTGCCGATCGGGTTGGCGTCGTACAACAGCCTGCGCCACCATCACAACAGTCACACGATGCTGCGGTCGCGGTCGTTCATGGATCACACCCGGTCGGAGATGCATTCGTCGGCGTGGCGGATGGGCCGGCTCCTCGCCGACCATCTGAAGATCTTCCACGTGGAGACGACGTTGAACAACGCCTGTTTCCCCGACCGGTACAGCTTCCTGACCCGCCGCGAGTGGGAGTGGTCGGTCAAGGACCAGGCGATGGCCTACGGGATGAGTCGGGGGCTGGCGGCGATGCCGACCCGGCCACGGCGGAAGATCTTTCATGATCTGCTCGCCGACTACCAGGTGACCGGGGTGTTCGCCGGGGAGACCGAAGCCACCCACGACCAGACGATCGCCAGCGTGCACCGCCAGCAGCTCGTCGAGGTCGACGGGCAGTCCGACGTGCTGGTGGTGGGCCTGCCGTATGTGGGCCCGTACAACGTGAACTCGGTGATGAACCCGATCCTGGCGACATGCATGGGTCTGGGGTATTTCTTCAACATGTACCGGGGGCGGCCGCTGGTCCGCCACCAGGGCGCGATGATTCTTTACCATCCGGTGACCCCGGAGTTCTCCCAGCTGCACCATCCGTCCTATGTGGACTTCTTCTCCGAGGTGCTCGCCGAGTCGACGGACCCGGCGACGATCGAGGCGAAGTTCGAGAAGCAGTACGCGACCGACCCGTGGTATGTGCACCTGTACCGGACGTCGCACGCCTACCACGGCGTCCACCCGTTCTACATGTGGTATTGGGCGGCGCACGGCATGGACCATCTGGGTGATGTGGTGTGGGTCGGGGGGGATCGGGCGGCGTGCGCGCGGATGGGGTTCCGGGCGGCGTCGACGTTCGCCGACGCGTTGGAGATGGTGTCGGGCACGGTGGGCCGTGACCCGTCGATCACCTATCTGCATTCCCCGCCGCACGCGATCGCGGACGTGCGATGAGCCGGTCGGGTGCGTTCGGTGGCCCGCCGCGGCCGGGGGTGAGTGTCCGGGAGCTGGCGAACGGGTTCCGCTGGGGTGGCCGGTCGCTGGTCCCGGGCTCGGCGGAGGGGCACCGGCGGCCGGTGACGGCCCGGGAGTTCCCGACGGCGTGGGCGCGCGGCGGCGCGGCACGGGCGGCGCGCACGGTGTTCCTGGAAGCGGCGATGAACCCGCTGCTGCACGCGGCGTTGACCCCGACGGTCGCCGGCGCGGAGGTGTTCGGCTCCCTCGGCAACGACCCGGTGATCATCGTGTCGAACCATTCCAGTCATCTGGATGCGCCGATGCTGCTGTGCGCGTTGCCGCGGGCGGTGCGGGAACGCACCGCGGTGACGGCGGCGGCGGACTACTTCTTCGACAGCACCTGGCGGGGCCTGTCCTCGGCGTTGGCGTTCGGGACGGTGCCGATCGAACGCCGCGGTGGGGCGCCGTCGTCGACACCGTTGGAGCTGCTGCGTGGCGGGTGGAACCTGGTGGTGTTCCCCGAGGGCACCCGTTCGGCGGACGGGTCGCGGGGCCGGTTCCGTCTGGGTGCGGGCTATCTGGCGATGACGGCCGGGGTGGCGGTGGTACCGGCGGCGTTGCGCGGTGCGTACGCGGCGATGCCCCGGGGCCGGGCGTGGCCGGTACCGGGGCGGCCGCGGGTGTCGGTGCGGTTCGGTCGTCCGCTGCGTCCCGGTGACGGTGAGGATGTGCGGGCGTTCACCGGGCGGCTGGCGGCGGAGGTGACCCGGCTCGGGGTGGAGGACACGACGAGCTGGTGGGCGTCCCTACGCTCCCCCGACGCCGCGTCGCCGGCCGCGGGGGCCGGTGCGGGCGGTGACACCGGTCCTTCCGTTTCGTCGGGGGCGTCGGCGCGGCCGGCGGCGGGAGCCGGCCCGGCCCGGCGGGCACCGGCGGGCGCGCCCGGGATGGCCCGGTGGCGGCGGATCTGGGAGGCCACCGAACCACCGGCGGCGGCCCGGCCACGCTCACCCTGGGACCACTGACCCACCCACCCCTCTCATGTGAGATCCCTCACATGAGGGTCGTTATGTGGATAACCCTGTTCATGGCCCGGTGGGTAGCGGGGGTGGGCCTGTGGATGGCCTGTGGGGGGAGGGCCGTCCCGGCCGGTGCGGTGAAGTCAAGGCGTTGCATCACCGAACGTCACACGTATCACTGAGTACATGGCTCTGCTGCACCGTTCTCGCCGCTCCGGTTCACTGCCCGCCGCCGTGCCCACCCGTCTCGCTGTCGGCCCGTCCCGCATGCCGGCTCGTCGGCCCGTCCCGGTGCCCGGCCCCCCGGCCGGTACCGGGACCCGGCCGCTGGGGCAGGACGGGACGGTGGTGCGGGGGATCGGCAGCTCGCAGCCGCCGGCCGGGGGGCGGGGCGCGGGGGCGTTGCCGCCGAGCGTGGCCCGGGTCGCGACCCGCATCCGGCTGTCCGCCGAACTGCTCGCCGCGATCCTCGAAGTCGAGGAGCGCACCTGGGCCACGCTGGATGACATGGAACGCGCCGACGCGCTCGCCGACCGGCTGCTGGCCCGCCGCCGTGACCGCCTCGCCACCGCCGGGCTTGCCGGAGTGGCTGGTCGCACGCAGGGCGGGGCGCCGGTCCGCCTGTCGGCCTGAGCGCTCGTGCAGGGTCACGGGCAGTCGCGGCGCCCCCCGGGGGTGTTGGCCGCTGTTGCGGACTGACGCTGTTCTGGACACACGTCGCCCCCTACGGCGAGGTCAAGCTCGACATGACCAGCCGCCTGGTGCTCGGCGACTGACTCGCGGATCCGGTCCGGACGGGAAAGCGTGTTCTGATCAACCGTCGCTGACGGACAGCCTCGACCCAGCGATGGTCTGCGCCAGGTCGTCGAGGGACGCCGCCCGCGCCCTCGGGCTGGCGGAGCGCGGCGAGTGGCTCCGTTGGCATCCGGCCACGGAGCCACCACAAAAACCTGTTGGCGGACCACGGCGACCACTGCTAGTTTTCCGGAGGCCGTGCGAGAGAACGAGGAGGTGGTACCCGTGAACGTATCGACATGGGTGCTTCCCTCCGGGGTCACGGTCGGGCGATAGGTCGTCCGGGAGCGCCGTCCACGAGCACTCCCGAAAGGCACGACCATGCGATTCACTTCCGAACAGCGCCTCGACGACGGTGTCCTCGAACGCGAATTCACCCTCGGCGAGATCCCCGGAATCCTGTGGACACCCGGATCCGTATCCGCGCCGGCCCCGCTGATCCTGCTCGGCCACCCCGGCGGACTGCACAAGATGTACCCCCGACTGGTCGCCCGGGCCCGGCACTCCGCGGCGGACGGCTTCGCCGCGGCCACCATCGAGCTCCCCGGAAGCGGTGACCGGCCCCGTTCCGCCGCCGCCGAGCAGGCCCGCGCCGACCTGCACCGGGCGCTGGAGGCCGGCGGGCCGGTCGACGAGGAGATCGTCGACTGGCTCGTCCTCCCGCTGGTCGAAAAAGCGGTCCCGGAATGGCAGGCCACCCTGGACGCCCTCCTTTCGCTGTCCGAGATCGGCGGCCCGGTCGGGTACTCAGGGGGAGTGATCGCCATCGGCATCCGGCTGGCGGTGGTCGAGCCGCGCATCTCGGCCGCCGTTCTGTTCGCCGGGAGTTTCGTGCCCCACACCATGTTCGAGGAGGCCCGCCAGGTCACCATTCCGCTGCATGTCCTGCTGCAGTGGGACGACGAATGGAACGACCGGCAGCTGGCCTTGGACCTGTTCGACGCCTTCGGCTCCAAGGAGAAGACGCTGCACGCCAGTCTGGGCGGGCACACCGGTGTCCCGCAGTTCGCGGGGGAAGCCGCGGCCCGGTTCTTCACCCGGCATCTGAGCTAGCCGCCGACCACCCCCGCCGTCAGGCCAGCAGCAGACGGTAGGCGGTGCCGGCCAGGACGCCGCTCATCGAGGACAGGTCCCGGCCTTCCTCGATGGCGGTGGCCAGCAGATGCACAACCGCCCCGACCGCGGCGGTACCGGCCGGCCGGTCGGGGGGCGCCCGGCCACCGGCGCCGGGCCGGGGTTGGTCCGTATAGCCCACACCAAGCACGCCGCCCGGGACGTTTCCGTTCCGGTGCGATTCCGGCGCCGGAACAGCGGGACTGTGTTCGCCGGCTCGCTCGGCCTGGAGGTCCTCGTCCTCACGGCCATGGAGGTGCTGTAGCGGGGTGACCGGCCTGGAGCCCGCGCTGGGGGCTGGCTGGCGGTGTCGCCGGCCCGTGTCAGGCGGAGGTGCCGGCCTGGCCGGGATGGGGGGCCAGCGGCCGCGGGTAGCCGGCGGTGCGCACCAGGTCGTTGACCCGGCTCGACAGCAACCGCGACGGGTGCACGTCCAGGATCTCGACGATCTCACCGAGCAGCCGGCTGGCCTCCGGCGGGTCGTCGGGTGCCAGCGCACCGGCGAGCGCGGCCAGCGCCCACCCTCGTTCGGGGGTGCCCGAACTGGTCAGGTCGACCGCGACCCGGCTCAGGCTGGCCGCGCCCTCACCGCCCATGCGGCTGACGACGTCCGCGACGACGCAGGCCTCCCGGACCTCGTCGAACGCCGGCCACCCCGGATGACGCAGCCCCTGCACACACGGCGTCTGTGACAGCCGGGCGAGCGCGGCCAGGGCGCCGTCGATGTCACCGAGCGTCGCGGCCGCACCCGCCTCCAACGCGGCCGCCCACCCGTGCAGATACGGATGGCCGGCGGCCGCGGCACGGCGGGCGGCACCCCGGGCCGCGTCATAGCGGCCACCGACGAACGCGACGAGGGAGTCCAGGGTGGCGGCGGTACCGGTCAGCAGCGGGTCGTCGAGCTGGGTGGCGAACTGGTCGGTGAGGGTGGCGAACCGCCGCGCCGACGGATCATCCCCGGCCTCGACGGCGAGCACACCCAGGTAGAACGACAGGAACCCGGCGACCCCGGTGAGCTCACGGTGCGTCGCGGGGGACAGCCGGCGTCCCAGCGCGGCCTGCACACGGCGCCAGTCGGCGATCACCGGGCGCAGCAGCGCGGTGTGCGGGGTGGTGAGCAGGGTGGTGGCGAACCGGTGCAGCCGGTCATCGAGCTCGGCCATCGTCAGCGGGTCGGGGTCGGCGTAGGCGATCTCCCGGGAGAGCATGGCGGCGGCGCGGGCGGCGGCGGGCAGGCCGAGCCGGTCGGGACGGGTGGAGTCGGGTAGCTCGACTCGGCTCATCCACGTCCTTCCCGCCCGGCCCCTGGGAGGGGCGGGCGACTGTCCCCCCGGCCGTGCCGGAGTGCCGGTGGTGCACCGTCACGACCCGCCCCCGACCCCCCGTGGGATGCGTCGGCGACGCGGGGTGTCGGGACGGTCCGTGGCGCGGCTCCGACCGCCGTGCTGGCTGCCCGCAGGGGCGGCCGCCTGGCCGGCGCTGTGCGTCACTGGTCCGGTCGGATCGGTGACGAGCGCACGCTACCGTGTTCAGGCTCACGGTGGGGGGCGGATGTGTGATGTCGCGTCGGCCTGTCACCATCGCGCCGCTGGTGCCAGGATCGGCCTGTCTGTGCGTCGATTGTTGTCCACATCCAGGTGTGGAGTACAGGTTTCGGCGGGATTGTGGCGTGTTACGGCCCTGCTCGCCGGGCCCCTTCCCCGCACAACAGCCCGCACACCCCCGCGCAACCCCCAGGTGGGGGTATGTCAGAGCAGGGTAAGGGGGATCCGCGGCCTGTCCGGTGATCGCCACACTGTGCTCGGCGTGGGCGGCACGGCTGCCATCGGTGGTGCGCAGCGCCCAGCCCGGTCGGCTGCGGTCAGTCGTCGGCGCGCAGCGTCACCGCGAGCCCCGCCCGTCCCACCGACCCACCCGCAGCGTGCGGATCACCGTGGCCGTGCGGGTCAGGGGAATGCGGATGGTGGTGGTGGCCGTGCGGCCCGTGGGAGTGCGACGGGTCGTCGGGATGGTCGTGCGGGGTCTGCGCCTGCCCGACCCGGTGCGCATACCCCGGCAGCGCGATCCGGTACAGGCAGGTGTCGCAGTTCATCCGGATGTCCCCGCCGAGCGCCTCCCGGTAGCGCTCCAACACCAGCTCGACCAGCCCGTCACCCTCCCCGCCGGCGCCGGCGCTGTCGCCGAGCAGGCCCGTGCAGGCCAGTTCCACCTCCGGGTGCCCCCCCGCCCAGCCGGCCGCCTGCTCGACGGTGCGCCGCGGCAGCACCCCGGTGAACAGGAAGTAGGGGACGACGACGATCCGCCGGCCGCCGAGCCGGTGGATCCGCTCCAGCCCGGCCGGCACCGACGGCTCGGCCAGGCTGATGAACGCCACCTCCACCCCGCCGTAGCCGCGGCCCTCCCACAGCAGCCGGGCCACCTTGAACACCTCGGCGTTGGCATCCGGGTCGGTCGAACCCCGCCCGACCAGCAGCACCGTGGTCTGCTCCCGGCGGCCCGGCGGGCAGAGGACGTCGACACGTTCAGCGAGCAGCCGCAGGATCGTCGGATGCGGGCCGAGGGGACGCCCGTAGGCGTAGCGCAGCCCCGGGTGGCGTTCGCGTTCCCGGGCCATCGACCCGGGAATGTCACCTTTGGCATGCCCGGCGGCGACGAGGGTGAGCGGAACGACCCCGAGCCGCCGGTGGCCGGCGTCGACGAGCCGGCTGACCGCGTCGGCGACCGGCGGGGCGGACAGCTCGATGAACCCGCCGTCCACCGCCAGCCCACCGGCCCGCTGGCGCACCCGGGAGACGAACCGGCGGAACTGCTCGGCGCCGGCCTCATCCCGGGTGCCATGCCCGACGATCAGCAGCGCCGGCCCGGCGGCGGAACCCGCCGGATCCGAAACGGTGGCGGTGGGGACGGTGCCGGGGTGCGGCGGGGTGGCGTTCACCTGGACGTGCCTCCTGCGGCGGGTCGGCCGGTGCGGGCCCGGCGGCTGCGGGTCAGCGCCACGTGTAGTCCCGTGGGGTGACGACCAGGCCGGCGCGCAGCCGGGTCTGGCTCGAGCCGACGACGACCGTGGTCGTCATCCCGACGAGGTCCAGCAGCCGCTCCCGCTCACCAACCCCACCCGCACCGTCCTGGGTGGCTGTGCGGTCGGTGAGGGCACCGAGGGTCGTGACGGTGATCCGCTGGGCGGGCCGAAACGCGTCGGTGACGATCCCCACCGGGGTGCCGGCCGGGCGGTGCGCGGCGAGCACGTCGAGGGCGTCGGGTAGCTGGTGGCGTCGGGTGCGGCTGCGCGGGTTGTAGAACGCGACGACCAGGTCGGCTTCGGCGACCGCGCGGACCCGGCCCACGATCCGCTCCCACGGGGTGTGCAGGTCCGACAGGCTGATCAGCGCATGGTCGTGCCCGAGCGGGGCGCCGAGCAGCGCGGCGGCGGCGAGCGCCGCGGTCACCCCCGGCACGGCGACCACGTCGAACGACCCGTCGGCCAGGTCGAGCGCGGGGCTGCCCATCGCGTACACCCCGGCGTCACCGCTGCCGATGAGCGCGACGGCATGCCCGGCGCGGGCGTGTGCGACGGCGGTCTCGGCGCGGGCCTGCTCGTCACCGAGCCCGCTGTCGAGCACGGTGACCCCGGCGGGCAGCAGATCGGCGACGGACCGCACATACTGGTCCAACCCGACCACGATCCGGGCGCGGGCCAGCTCGGCGCGGGCGGCGGGGGTGAGTAGCCGACGGTCCCCGGGACCGAGCCCGACGACGGCGAGCCGGCCGCGGGGCCGATGCCGGGCCACAGCGACGGTCGCGTGCGCGCTGACCTGCTTGGCGACCACCAGCTGCGCCGTCACCGCCGGTACGCCGGTTGACTCGCCGGCCGTCGCGCCGTCCGGGATGCCGCCCATCGCGGCGGTCGGCGGGCTGGCGGCGGGCGGGGCGGGCAGGAGACTGGCGGCTTCGGCGACACTCGGCGTGCCGACCGCGGCGCGCACCACCTCCGACGGGTGCGGCACGGTGACCACGGCCAGGGCCTGCGGGGGGTGCACCACCAGCGGCCAGCCGCGGCGGCGGGCCACCTCCAGCAACCCCACCTCGTCGGCTTTCGCGGTCACCGACGCCAGATGGGTCACCGCCAGCGGGGACAGCCCGGCGCCGGCCAGCGCGGTGTCGATGAGCACGTCGATCTCGTCGGCGGGCGCGCCGCGGCTCGCCCCGACCCCGACGACCAGGCTCGGGGGCCGGTAGACCACCCGCGGGCCGGCCCCGTCCGGCGGCGCACCCAGCAGCCGGTCGGTGACATGAATCGACGCCACCGCCGTCCCGTCCACGCCCACCGCCCCACCATCAACAGCGCCGGTGCCGGTGATAGTGGTGGTGACGGACGGGGGCAGCGGCGGCAGCGGCCACACCGCGTCGGCGTGCAGGGCGACGGGATGACCCGACAGGACGGCCGTGCCGACGGCGGCCAGCTCCGAACCCGGTTCGACAGTGAACCCGAGCTCGGCGCCGAACCCGTCCAGGGCGCTCACCCCGATGGCGTCACTGGCCGTGGTGATCACCGGTGTGGCGCCGAGGGCGTCGGCGACCTGCTCGGCGAGCCGGTTCGCGCCACCGGCGTGCCCACCGCACAACGCGACCGCGAACCGGCGCGCCTCGTCCACACACACCACACCCGGGTCGTGGTCCTTGCCGCGCAGCAGCCCGTCGAGGAGGCGGACCGTCGCCCCCGTCGCCAGGAAACAGACAATGCCCGTGACGCCGTCCGCGAGCGCGGCGGTGATCGCGTCGCGGGGCCGGCCCGGGTAGAGCCGGGCGGTGGGCCAGCGGCGGGTGAGGTCACCGGCCGCGGCCCGCCCGGCGGCGGTCACCGCCACCAGCGCCACCAGGCCCGCGCCGTCCACCGCCGCGCCCTGCGGTGCCACCGGCTCGGCCGGCGCCCCCCGCTCCCGTTCCAGCACGGCCGGGGCCGGGGCGACGGGGTGTGGGCTGGCGGGGAGCTGGGTGGCGCCGGCGGCGGCCAGCTCCCGGTCGGCGTCGCGCAGCACCGTGCGCGCACCGGACTGCGCCCGCCGGTAGGTGTGGAAATGCCCCGGGTGGTACAGGTGGGAGCGTCGCCCCCCGGCCACCAGCGCCGGGCCGACGAGCACCAGGGTGTGCTTCCACAGCCGGTGCGCCTTGACCGTGTCGGCGAGCGTGTCGAGGGTGGCGCGCACGATCAGCTCGTCCGGCCAGCTCACCTGGTAGGCGACGACACAGGGCGTGTCCGGCGGGTAGCCGCCGGCGAGCAGCTCCTCCCGCAGCTGCCCGGAACGGGCCGCGGACAGGAACAGCGCCATCGTCGTGCCGTGCCGGGCGAGGTCGCGGACCTCCTCCCCGGGTGGCATCGGGGTCTTCCCACCCCCGAGCCGGGTCAGGATCACCGACTGGGCGACCTCGGGGACGGTCAGCTCCCGGCGCAACGCCGCGGCGAGCGCGGTGAAGCTGCTCACCCCGGGCACGATGTCGCTGTCCAGGCCGAGCCGGTCGCAGATCTCCAGCTGCTCCTGCACCGCCCCCCACAGCGCCGGATCCCCCGAGTGGACCCGGGCGACGTGCAGACCCTGCTCGGCGGCACGGCGGTAGACCGCCTCGACGCCCTCCAACGGCAACGCCGCGGAGTCGATCAGTTCGGCGCCGTCACGGGCATGGCCGAGGATGGCGGGGTGCACCAGCGAGGACGCCCAGATCACCACGTCGGCGGCGGCGAGAACCGCCGCGCCGCGCACGGTGATCAGATCGGCGGCACCCGGCCCGGCACCGACGAAACTGACCCGCCCGCGTCCCGGCCCGGCGCCGTCCACTGGCTGACCGGTGCCGCGGCCGGGGTGGCTCATCGTGGCCACCGTGCCCGCCGCGTCGCCAGGACCGTGGACAGGTAGGGCCCGGTCTCGCCCGGTTCCAGGTCGGCGGCGGGACGGATGTCCTGCTCGGGCAGGCCGAGCGCGGCCCCGTAGACGGCATGCCCGGCCGGCCCGTCGAGCCGGGCGGCGTCGGCGAGCACTCCGCGGACGGCGGGCAGGGCCCGCCCGCCCTTGTAGGCGACGACGGTGTCGAAGCCGGCGACCGCGCTGCGGTAGGCCTCGACGCCGGCGGTCAGCGGGAGCAGCGCGAGGGTTTCCGCGCCGTGGGCGAGCACGGTGCCCGACCGGGCGGCCAGGTCCTGCATCGCGGTGATACCCGGCACCGTGTCCAGCTCGACGTCGGGTAGCAGGGTGCGCACGGCGGCGGCGAGTGCGGTGAACGTCGAGTACAGGTTCGGGTCTCCGATCGTCGCGAACGCCACCGTGATCCCAGACCCAGACCCAGACCCAGGTCCTGTGTCTGGCGCTGTTGCCGGGCCGGCCAAGGTGCCGGGCGGCCCGGCGTCGGGCACGCCGTCCGCGGTGCCGGTGGTTTCGCCACGTAGGGCGGCGGCGACGACACGGGCGGGACCGAGGTAGTCGGCGTCGCCGGCCATCCGGAACGGCAGCGTCACGATCCGGTCGTGGTCAACGTGGGCGCGTACCGTCATCTCCGCCCGCCCCGGCGGCCCCACACCCACACCTGTGGCCGTCCCGGGCCGGTCGGTGGGGCTGGGGCTGCCCGGCGCGGGACCGTACGGGCCGTGGCCGTCGCTGACCGGGACGAACACGACGGTCGCCTCACGCAGAACGCGGACCGCCCGGTAGGTCACCAGATCCGGGTCGCCCGGGCCGACACCGACACCGACGAGTCGGGGGTTCACCGTGCCGCTCACCGCGATGACACCTCCGTTGTTCCAGGGGACGCCGGGGGATTGCCACCGGCGTCCCGTCCATGCCCATGCCCGCCGCCGGCGGGTGGGGTGCCGCCGGACGGGCGGGTGCGGGCGGTACCGGCGGCGGCGACGAGCCGCGCCGGCACGGCGGGTAGGCCCGCCCAGTGCAGGTGCAGGTAGGAGGCGTGCACCCCGCCGCGGACGAACCCCTCAGGCCGCCCACCCGCCGCCGTACCGTCCACTCCGCCGTCCACCCGCCCACCGGCACCGGCGGCACCGGCGGCGGGGTTGCTGTCACCGAACCGCGGCGGTGGGATGTCCACCTGCCAGGCCGGTGTCCCGGGCAGCTCCGCCCGGTCGACGCTCAGCCGGGTGCGGTGGAACTCGTGGGCGGTGACGACCGTCCCCGCCGCCACCAGCGGGCTGTCAGCCGCGGCGACCGCATGCCGGTAGCCCAGGGTGAGCCGCGGGCCCATCACCGCGTCGGTGTCGAGAACCCCACACATCGCCGTCCCGTCCAACGAACGGCCCAGGTAGAGCAGCCCGGCGCATTCGGCGACCAGCGGCGCGCCGCGGGCCGCCAGCGCCGCGACCTGCCCACGCAGCCGGCTGTTCGCCGCCAGCGCGCCGGCATGCTCCTCGGGGAACCCGCCACCGACGACCAGCGCGTCCGTGCCGTCCGGGAGGGTCTCGTCGCGCAGCGGGTCGACGGTGAGCACCTGCGCGCCAGCGGCGGTGAGGAGCTCGACGTGCTCGGTGTAGCCGAAGGTGAACGCCGCCCCGCCGGCCACCGCGATCCGCACCGGCCGCCCCCCGGGCACCACACCCCCCGCGCCCGCGTTGACGGTGTGCTGCCCGACCCGACCCGCAGCACCGGTGGCGGTGGCCTGCGCGATCTGCCGGGCGGGATCCCACGGGTCGACCGGCAGGGGTGGCGCCGAGGAGGCGAGGCGGATCAGCGCGTCCAGGTCGACCGCCGCCCCGACCAGCACACCGAGACGCCGCACCGCCTGCGCGGCCGCCACCGCCCGTTCCGCCGCCGGCACCAGCCCCAGATGCCGCGACGGGGTGTGCACCGCGCCGTCGCGGGGCACCGCGCCCAGCACCGCCACCCCGATCCCGGCCAGCGCACCGGTGAGGATCTGTCGGTGCCGGTCCGACCCGACCCGGTTGAGGATCACCCCGGCGAGGCGCACCCGCCGGTCGAACGCGGCGAACCCGCAGACCAGCGCGGCCACCGACCGCCCGGCCCCGGCGGCGTCGACGACCAGCACCACCGGCGCGTCGAGGAGCCGGGCGACATGCGCGGTCGACCCGTGATCAGCCTCCTGCCCGGCAGCAGGGGCGGCGACCCCGTCGAACAGGCCCATCACCCCTTCGACGACCGCCAGCTGCGCGCCGGCCGCCCCGTGGGCGAACAGCGGGCCGATCAGATCCGGCCCGCACAGCACCGCGTCCAGATTGCGGCCGGGCCGGCCGGTCGCCAGCGCGTGATAACCCGGGTCGATGTAGTCCGGGCCCACCTTGTGACCCGACACCCGCAGGCCGCGGGCGGTCAGCGCGGCCATCAGCCCGGTCGCCACCGTCGTCTTCCCCGCGCCGGACGCCGGGGCGGCGAGCACCAGCCGGGGGATCAGCCCGGCGCTCACCATTCGATGCCCCGCTGCCCCTTCTGCCCGGCGTCCATCGGATGCTTCACCTTCGTCATGTCGGTGACCAGATCCGCGGCGTCGACCAGCGCGGCCGGCGCCTCCCGGCCGGTGATCACCACATGCTGCCCGTCGGGTCGGGCGGCGAGCACGGCGAGGACCTCGTCCAGGTCGATCCACCCCCAGCGCAGC
This sequence comes from Parafrankia sp. EAN1pec, assembly GCF_000018005.1. Lineage (GTDB taxonomy): Bacteria > Actinomycetota > Actinomycetes > Frankiales > Frankiaceae > Parafrankia > Parafrankia soli. The sequence continues at coordinate 4,941,452 of NC_009921.1, read as the reverse complement.
GGATACGTCAGCTCGTCGAGGACGTAGAGCCGGTAGGTGCCGGCGGTCAGATCGCGGGCGATCTGCGCCCACCCCTCGGCGGCCGCGCCCGCCGGGTCGGTGGCCGGGTCGATGCGGCGCTGCACCCAGCTCCACCCCTGGCCCATCTTGTGCCAGGTCACCGTCCCACCCTCACCGCTGGCCGAGAGCACCCGCAGCGCCTTCTCCTCCCCGATGCGCCACTTCGCCGACTTCACGAACTGGAACACCCCGACCGGCCAGCCCTGCGCCCAGCCCCGCAACGCCAACCCGAACGCCGCCGTCGACTTTCCCTTCCCCTGCCCGGTGTGCACGATCAGCAGCGGACGGTCGCGGCGCTGGCGGGTCGTCAGCCCGTCGTCGGGGACCTGCGCGGGCTGCCCCTGCGGCGCCATCAGGCGACCCGCCCGGGGACGCCGCCGGCCTGCGGGAGGGCGTCGAGGCCGACCAGGTCGGCGCCGAGCACGGCGGCGAGCCGCCCGGCCAGCCCGAGGCGCACCGGGCCGGTCTCACAGTCCACGACCACACTCGCCAACCCACCCCGGCGCACCCGGCCAGCCGCCCCGGCCCCACCGCGTGCGCCGCCGCCCTGCCCGGCGACCCCACCAGCCGCGCGCAGCAACCCCCGCGCCGCCGCACCCGGATCACCCCCGGCGGTGGCCCGCCCGTCGGTGACCAGCACCAGCAGGGGACGGCGGTCAGGGTCGCGGCGCGCCTCGGCGCGCAGCACCACCCCGGCGCATTCCAACCCGGCCGCGATCGGGGTCCGCCCCCCGGTCCGCAACCCGACCAGCCGCGCCGCCCCCACCTCCACACTGGACGTCGGCGCAAGCACCACCTGCGCACCCACCCCCCGGAACGTGATCATGCCGATGCGGTCGCGGCGCTGGTAGGCGTCGACAAGCAGAGACAGCACCGCGGTGCTGACCCGGCGCAGCCGGGTGCGGGCGGCCATCGACCCGCTGGCGTCGACGACGAACAGCACCAGGTTCCCCTCCCGGCCGCGCCGCTGCGCGCCGCGCCGGTCGGCGGGGTCGAGCACCAGCGCCGGGCCGGTGCGGCCCCGGCCGTGCTGGTGGGGGGCAGCGGCCAGCAGCGTCGCCGGCAGGTGCAACCCAGGTGCGTCCGCGCCGGTCCGGGCGACCGCCCCACGGGAGGTGCGTGCCGCCGAACGACGCCCGGCCGCCCCCGCGCCCAGCCCGGCGACGGACAGCAGCCGCGGCCGGAACGGCATACCGGGAACCCCAGCCGCCGGCGCCGGCCCACCGCCGCGCGCCGCGCCGCCGTCCACATGCGTCTGCGCTGTCTGGGCTGCTCGGGCCATGCCCGCCGGGCCGCCCGCCTCCGCTGCCGGCCCACCGCCGCCCGCCGGCGCCGCGGACGACAGGGCGGCACCGGGCGGGGGAGGACCCGCCGGCCCGACACCCTCAGGCCCACCCGCCGCCGGCCCGCTCAGATCAGCGGACTCGCCACCGGCCCTCGCCGAAGCGGGGGTGAGGTCACCGGTACCACCAGCCGGAACATCCACCCCCGACCCATCCCCGCCAGACCCGTCCCACCCGCCGGCGCCGCCGGTGTCGTCACGCCACCGCTGGCCACCACCCGGCGACCCGCCACCAGGAGAATCATCCGACCCGTCCCCGTCCCCGTCCCCGTCCCCGTCCGGGCCGTCGCCGGGGCGTACCCGGTCGGCCAGCACCTCCTCGACCGTGTCGTCGAGCGCGCGGCCGTCCCCACCCGGGGCGTCGAACGGGCCACGGCGGCGCCGATGCGGCAGCACGAACCGGGCCGAGACCCGAATGTCATCCGGGCTGACCTCCGCCCGACCCTCCCACGCCGCGCGCGCCATCGCCGTCTTCGCCAGCACCACGTCGGCGCGCATCCCGTCGACGTCACACGCCGCGCACACCGCGGCGACCGCGTCCAACGCGGCGTCGGAGAGCTCCACCCGGCCCAACCGGGCCTGCGCGGCCGCGATCCGCCCCGCCAGCTCCGCCTCCGCGCCGGCCCAGAGCGCGGCGAACCCGACCGGGTCGGCTTCGAACGTCAACCGGCGGCGTACCACCTGCGCGCGTATCCGCGGGTCACGGCTGGCCGCCACCTGCACCGTCAACCCGAACCGGTCCAGCAGCTGCGGGCGCAGCTCACCCTCCTCCGGGTTCATCGTCCCCACCAGCCAGAACCGCGCCGGATGGCTGACCGACACCCCGTCGCGTTCCACCTGCGCCACCCCGAGCGCGGCCGCGTCCAACAGCAGATCCACCAGATGGTCGGCGAGCAGGTTCACCTCGTCGACGTAGAGCACCCCGCGGTGCGCGGCCGCGAGCAGCCCCGGGCGCAGCGCGGTCACCCCTTCGGCCAGTGCCCGGTCCAGGTCCAACGCGCCGGTCACCCGGTCCTCCGACGCGCCGACCGGCAGCTCCACCAGCCGCGCCGGCCGCGACACCCCCACCCCGCCGGCACCGTGACCGTCGGCGAGGCTGGTCGGGTGCGGGCCATCCGGGCAGTGCACCACCGGCGCCGCCGGATCGCAGGAGAACCGGCAGCCCGGCACCACCGCCACCGGCGGCAGCAACCCCGCCAGCGCGCGGACCGCCGTCGACTTCGCCGTGCCCTTCTCCCCGCGGACCAGCACTCCGCCCACCGTCGGGGACACCGCATTGAGCAACAACGCCAAGCGCAGATCATCCTGGCCGACCAGCGCGGAGAACGGGAACGTCACCACCGGCCCGCCACCCCCGCACGGGCCGTCGAACGCCACCCGGCCGTCGCCGCGCGGCCGCGCACAGTCGTGGGCATGCCGATGTCCTCCCCGGGGTGTCCTCGCCCTCGAAGCCAGCACGGACGGCGGAAGTATCCTGGCTGCCGGATCACCATCCACCCTCGGCCTTCCAACGGCCCGCAGGGCCGCCGTGACCTTCCGCTGAGGGGGACTCCCCGGTAACAGTGGCGGGACCGCGCCGGATTCACACCGGCTTCCTCCCCGACCGTCCGGCGCCCAGCATGGCACATCGGACAACCGGCAGGGGGCGCCCTGAGACCCACGCCCCGTTCCACCGCCCCGCCGCCCACCACCCGCGACCCGCGACCCGCCCCGACCACCCACCGCAACGCCCGCCGGCCGGCGCCGGTCAGCTCACAGGCGGATCACAGACCGACCCGACCCGACGGGTTGTCCGCGTCGAACAGCCGCCCGGCCCGCACATACGACTCCAACGACGCCGCCGACCGCCACCGGCCCTGCCGCATGATCGACCGGTCCGTCACCCCGGCCCGCGCCGCCGCCGTCGCGAACCCCGACCGCAGCGAATGCCCCGCGAAATCCGCCGGATCCAACCCGGCCGCGGCCACCCGACGCTGCACGATCCGCGCCACCGACCCCGGGTAGAGCCGGCCCGCGCCGACCTGCCCGTGCCGGTTCACCCCCCGAAACGCCGCCCCGCCAGCCAGCGGCGTCCCCGCCGCCGCCGCGGCCGCCACCCATCCCCGCCACGCCCGCACCGGGCACGTCGGCCGGTACGACCCGTACGCCAACCCGACCTGCGCACCGGCGGACTCCTGGTCGGTCTTGGAACGGCGCACCGTCACGACCAGCCCGTCGTCGGTCTCCACCAGGTCGGCGGTGTCCAACCCGACCAGCTCACTGCGACGCAGACAGCCGGCGAACCCGACCAGCAGCAGCGCCCTGTCCCGCACATCCGCCAACTGCGAGTCGTCGAGGCCGGCGACGACCCGCGACAGCAACGTCGTGTCCAACGCGGCCTTGCGCGCCGGGCGCACCCCCCGCGACCGGCGGATCCCGTTCCACACCGCTGACACCTCCGCCGACCCCGTCGGATTCTCGGCATGGGCGAGCTGATGCGCCACCGAGATCGCAGCCAGCCGACGGCGGATCGTCGACGGCGCATACCCGGCGTCCGCCAGTTCGGTGATGTACCCGGCGACCGTCACCGCGGAGGCGGGCACGGCGACCAGCGGTACGGGACGTCCCTCGCACCAGGACCGGAAATGACGCAGGTCGGCGTCGTAGGCACGCCAGGTCGCCGCCGACCGGGACGCCCGCGCGTAGTCCCCGACCCGGCCGGCGAGCGGCCCGTCGAGCCCCACCGTGCCCGGCACGGCCACCGGCCCGGCCGCGACGATCTCCACCGCGTCCACCATGTCGGTCGCGTCGACGACGTCTGGCGCCGGCCCGGGACCGACCTGTCGCCGGACGGTCTCACCGCCGTCATGCTGCCCGCCTGCCACCCGCTCGCCTCCCACCCGCACCACACCCACCGGTCCCCCACCTGCAGATGATCATAGGGGGTGGTGAAGGAACCCGTCCCCGCCCGGGCGAGTGTGCGCCGCCGCCCGATCGGCCCGCACCCACCCCGCCACAACCACCACCAGCAGCACCGCGACCACGATGAGCAGCACCACCGGCCCTTCCCACCGCGACCCCACCGCAGAGCCGGCGACCGCCCCCGACAGCCCCACTCCTCGGCACCGCGGGCCGGCGAGCTGCCGGCCGAGGCCGCGCACCTGCCGGCCCACCCGAACCGGTGCGCCACCACCCACCCTCACAACCAGCCGCCGTCCCCCAACGCCGTGGCTAGGCTTTCCGGCATGGCCTCGACGTCACCCGACGCCGCGCCCGCCCGGTTGCGACACGCCACCCACTGGCTGATCGCGCAGCTCGCCAAACACGCGCAGCGGCGCAGCTCCCACGCCTTCACCGCGCTCGGCGCCCACCCCGCCCACTACGCGCTGCTCGCCGCCCTCGACGAGTTCGGCCCGGCCAGCCAGGCCACCCTCGCCCGCCGCGCCGCCCTCGACCGCGCCGACACCGCCGGACTCCTCACCGACCTGCGCACCCGCGGCCTGGTCGAACGCACCCCCGACAGCACCGACCGGCGCCGCACCGTCATCACCCTCACCGACGAGGGCACCACCCACCTGCACCACCTCGACGCCGTCACCGCCGCGATCGGCGACGATCTGCTCGCCGGCCTGCCCCCCGCCGACCGCCACCAGTTCACCGCCCTGCTGACCCGCCTACTCACCGACCGCCCCCACTGACCACACACCCCCGACCGAGGCGGGCACCCCGCCCGCAGCGCTCACTGCTTCCACCTGGGCCTCTCACCGCTCCTCCTGCGGGCCGGTGAGGATCCGGGTGAACGTGACACGAGGCAGTCCCGGCCCGTCGTAGTCCTGTTGGACGGAGACACCGTCGGCCGTCGCGGCGTCGCCGGGGTCGACCTGGAACCCGAGACCGGTGTGGAACGCCACCGACGCCGCGTTACCCGGGCTGGTCACACACCGCACCCGGGAACGGCCCCGCGCGGCCGCCAGCGTGAAGAACCGCCGGTAGAGGAACGCCCCGACACCGCGGCGGCGCAACGCCGGATCAACCCCGACGAAATGAATGTAGGCGACTTCAGGCTGCGACTGGGACAGGAAACCGATCAGGAACGCCACCAGCGCACCGTCCGGCCGTTCCACCACGGAACTGCTGTCGGTGAAATGCTGGAAGAACAACCGGGGGAGCAGCAGGCTGCGTTCCCGCGACCCGGCGCCCCCCCCGAAACCCGCCCACCAGAGGTCCAACACGGCCAGCACACGCCGCTGGTCATCCGCGGTGGGAGAGCGCAACCGCAGACTGTCGGGAAAGCCGCTACCGTCGGGAAAGTCCTCGATCACCGTGCAATCCTGGCCGCGGCCCGCACGCCCACGCCAACCATTTCCGCTGACCAGCCATCCGTTCCCGGCCCGGTTCCACCGACAGGACGGGAACGGACCGGTGTCCCCTGCCGTCGAAGGCGTAGATCACCCGCACGTCGCGATGGCGATCCGCGTCCGTGCGCCATCGGGTCCGCGGTCCGTCAGGCTGCGTCGCGCAACAGGGGAGCGAGCCGTTCGAGCTGGTCGACCGCCGCGGGAAGGTCCGCCGCGAACGGGTGCACAAGCACATGATCGGCACCGGCGTCGAGATGCGCGATCAGCCGGGCCGCGACAGCAGCCTCGTCGCCCCAGGCCAGGACGTCGTCGACCAGCCGGTCACTGCGCTGCCCGGCCAGGTCCGCCTCGCTGTAGCCGAGCCGCCGGTAGTGCGCGGTGTAAGGCGAGGCCGAGGCGCCCACCCCCAGAGCGAAAATCGCCCGCAGCCGCGCCCGGGCCGCGTCCGCGTCCGTTTCGAGTACGACGGCCTGGTGGGGGATCACCAGACGGTCCGGGCCCACGGCCGCCCTGGCCGCCGCCGTGTGCGCCACCGGTTGCAGGAACGGGTGCACGCCGTCGGCGCGATCGGAAGCCAGCCCGTGGGCGCGTGGCCCGAGCGCGGCGAGAACACGCGGATAGGCCGGAGCCGGCAGCTGCGCCAGCGCCCGCGCGGCGTGGTCCATCGCGTCGAGATACTCCCGTAGACGGGTGAGGGGCCGGTCACCGGACTGGCCGCCCAGACCGAGCACGAACCGGCCGGGATACGCCTCGGCCAGCGTCGCGGCACCGGTGTGCATCGCGCCCGCCGTGCGGGTGCTGATGTTCGCGATGCCCGTACCGACGACGATCCGCTCGGTCGCGGCGAGCATCAACCCGTGCTGGGTGAACACCTCCCGGCCCCCGACCGGCGCACCCGGCGGCGTCTCCCCACTCCACAGGGAGCCGTACCCGAGATGTTCGATCCGGGCGAACTGTCTGCGCTGCACCGCCACCGACGTCTCGAGCAAGGAGAACGGGGCCACCCACACCCCGAACCTGCCCAGCCGCCGCCGGGTCTCCGCTACCGCCACCACTGCTCCCCTCCGCCACCCCCGACCAAACCGGAGGCGGCCTCCTGTAGGTGGACGCCACCGTAACAGGAGGCTGCCTCCGCATGTGTGTGCGGGGTGGAGGTAGCCTCCGGTCCTCAGACGGGGGAGGGATCAGCGGTGAGCGGTGCGACCAGGGCGCGGCCCCTGCGTGCCGACGCCCGGGCCAACTACGAGCGGCTGCTGGCACAGGCACGCCTCGCCTTCGCCGAACACGGCACCGGGGCGTCCCTGGAAGACATCGCCCGGCGGGCCTGCGTCGGGACCGGCACGTTCTACCGCCATTTCCCGTCCCGGGACGCCCTGCTCGAAGCCGTCCTGCACGACCGGTTCGACCGCCTCACCGCGCGAGCCGACGAACTCGCGGCCACCACGGCCCCCGGCACCGCGCTGACCGTCTGGCTCGGGGAGTTCGTCGAGTTCACCAGCGCCTACCGGGGGCTCACCGCCACGCTGATGCAGACCCTGCGCGACACCTCGACCGAGCTGCACGCCGCCTGCGCGGCCATGCGCACGGCAGGCTCGACCCTGCTCGCCGGGGCGCAGCGCGCCGGGGAAATCCGCTCCGACCTGGCCGCCCTCGAACTGTTCACCCTGGTCAGCGCCCTCGCCTGGGCATGCGAGCAGACCTCGGCAGCCGTCCCCGACGGTGTCACCGTCGACCGGCTGCTGACTCTCACCCTCGACGGTCTCAGAGCGACCGACACGGCCCGCCGACCGGACTGATCGCACCGATCCCCCGGCGGGCCCCGCGCGCCCGGTTCCCCGGCTATGGTCGGGTTTCATGGATCACTGATCACCGGTGGGCGGCCGCCGTGGTGGCCCTTGCGAGCGGCGGCGTTCAGGCCTTCGAGGGTGGCCTCGCGGATGTTCTCGCGTTCGGTCTCGGCCATCGCGGCGAAGAACGCGAACAGCACCCGGCCGCCTGCCAGACGGGTCGTAGATCCCGGTCAACGGCCCGGCGAGCATCTCCAAAGCGATGCCGTGCGCGGTGAGGTGGTCGGCGAGCGCGGTCAGTTCGACAGAGTCGCGTCCGATAGGAGAATCACGCCATGACCCCCCTGCATGCCTTCCCCCTGGAGCCCGCCCCGATCCATGTGTCCGACGACGTCCTCGATGACCTGCGCGCCCGTCTCACCCTGACCCGTCCGCCGCTGGACGAGGGGAATGAGGACTGGTCCTACGGCGTCCCGGGCAGCTATCTGCGTGAGCTGGTCGTCTACTGGCGGGACGGCTACGACTGGCGCAAGGCCGAGGCCGCCATCAACGCCTACGAGCACTACCAGGTGAGCGTCGCCGGTGTCCCGGTGCACTTCATGCGCAGGCCCGGCCGCGGCCCCCGCCCGATTCCGTTGATCCTCACCCACGGCTGGCCGTGGACGTTCTGGCACTGGTCGAAGGTGATCGACCCGCTCGCCGACCCGGCCACGTTCGGCGGTGACCCCACCGACGCGTTCGACGTCCTCGTGCCGTCCCTGCCCGGCTTCGGTTTCCCTGGCCCGCTCACCAGCTTTTCCGACGTCAACTTCTGGAAGGTCTCCGACCTCTGGCACACCCTGATGACCGAGACCCTGGGATACGAGAAGTACGCCGCCGGGGGCTGCGACATCGGCGGGATCGTCTCCAGCCAGCTCGGCCACAAGTACGCCGACGAGCTGTACGGCATCCACATCGGCTCCGGGCTGCCGCTCGACTTCTTCACCGGTCCCCGCGCCTGGGACTTCGCCCGGAACCGGCCCCTCACCGACGACCAGCCCGCCGACGTCCGCGCCCGGATCATCGAGCTGGACCACCGCTCGGCGTCCCACCTCGCCGTGCACATGCTCGACGGCGCCACCCTGGCCCACGGGCTGAGCGACTCACCCGCCGGACTGCTCGCCTGGCTGCTGGAACGCTGGAACGCCTGGAGCGACAACGGCGGCGACGTCGAGTCCGTCTTCACCAAGGACGACCTGCTCACCCACGCCACGATCTACTGGGTGAACAACTCCATCGCCACGTCGATGCGTTACTACACCAACGCCAACCGCTACCCCTGGGCTCCTGCCCACGACCGCACCCCGGTCGTGCAGGCCCCGGTCGGCCTCACCTTCGTCACCTACGAGAACCCGCCCGGCATCCACACCGCAGACGAGCGTGTCCAGGCGTTCAAGACCGGCCCGCAGGCCGACTGGTTCAACCACGTCAACGTCAACGCCCACGACCACGGCGGCCACTTCATCCCCTGGGAGAATCCCGACGCCTGGGTGAGCGACCTGCGACGCACCTTCCACGGCCGCAGGCCCTGAAGGCTCGTCTTCAGACAGGTAGCGGGCGGCGTAGATCGTGCGTCGGAGAGCCCCGTATTCCTTGAGCGCCGCGGCCAGGGCGTTCTGCCGGCCGGAGGCTGAGAGCTTCCCGACGAGCAGTGACGCGGTGGCGTGGCCGAACTTCAGCGACCCGGCCACGCGGAGCAGGTCGTCGTAGTGCTCGGCGATCAGGTCGAGGTTGGCGCGCCGGGTCAGCAGCGGCCCCGCGAGGGGGAAGGCCGCCTCCGCCTCGGGTTTCGAGCCTGTCCGGCAGAGCGTGATCTTCCCCAGGTCCCGGATGCGGGGTGAGAGCTGCAACCCCAGCAGGTCGAAGAGGCCGAAGTTGACCAGGGTCACGCCGTGGGTGTCCGTGGCGTGTTCGGTGATCGGTATGTCGGTGGCATTGCCCAGGATCTCGTCCAGGACGTAGTGGGCCTCGCGCCTGGTCGCCACGATTGTCGCGGGTTCGGCGCTCAGGCTCGACTTGTCCTCACTCGTGGTGACTGGCAGGGCAGGGTTCTACTCGGGCAGGAGGTCGCGTGGCAGCGGCTGGATCCCGGTGCTGCGCAGGACCTGGTCGACGAAGTCGCTCTTGGCGTTGGTGTAGGCGTTGCGATTGTCGCGGTGCTCCCCGGCGAGGTGCTTCTTCAGATCCGCATAGTCCTGACGCAGCCCGGGGTCGGCGCGCAGCGCGTCTCGGAACGCGAGCAGCACCGTGGCGTGGGGGTGGCCGGGCTCGACCACCTGCAGATGGTGGGTGCGGGCGTCGGGTCGCGGACGCAGGAACCAGAGCCGGTAGTGCCGGCACGGATCATCCGGCCAGAACAGCCATCCGTCTGCTTCCAGCGCCTTCACCGCGGGCGGACCCGGCGACCGCATCGAGCCGTATCCGTCGGAGCATCACGGGTCGATGGCTGCTCGCGCCGACTCGGTTCCGTCGTTCCGTTTCATTGCGTTTCATGGCCTCGTGACACCAGGCCACCCGGTGTCCTCGGTTGACCAGGGCATGCCTCCGGGCCCCGAGGCGCTCCCCCGAATCCTGACGCCCGAGAAGGGAAGCTTCTCGGGCGTCAGGATTCGGGGGAGCGGCCGTCACATGCCGCGCCGATGCGGACACTTACGTTTCACTTTTCGTAGTCCGTGCAACGGAACTCCGATACGTAACTGTCGCCGACGTGGTCGACCGGCGACGGATGATGCTGGTGACCATCGCGGGCCTTGCGGTCACGTCGACCCTGCTGTGGGTCCATATGGTTCTCGGGCTCGGTCACGGTCCTGCTCGGTGTGGTCGCGGTCCAGCAGGGCTGGTCGGTGCGAACACGGCCGTGCGGGGCGACTGCCGCCCTCACGGGGCCGCTTCGCTCCTGAACCGGCGAGCGAGACACAAACGGCGAGCGGGATGAGTCTGCTCATCTACGCCGCTGGGCTGGTCGCACGAGCTCGCCGACCGGCTCGCTCGCGGCGGCACCCGCAGGCAGAAGGCCGCGGTCGAGGCCGACATCCGGGGCATCCTCGGGCCCCGCTGGGTCGCCCGCGTGCTGCGCGCCGAGCTGACCGGTGACAGTCCGGCGACGTTCCGTCTGGTCTGGACCCATGACCAGGCCGCGCACGACGCCCTGGAAGAGGAGGTTTTCGGTAAGCGGATCCTGGTCACCGACCACGACGACTGGCCCGTCGAGACGGTGATCGACGCCTACCGGTCCAAGGAGGACCTGGAGGCCGGGTTCCGCCAGGCCAAGGACCCGCACGTCGTCTCCTTCGCCCCGATCCGCCACTTCACCGGCCACACGATCCGGGTCCACCTGTTCACTTGCGTGCTCGCTCTCGCCGTCGCCCACCTGGTGCGCCGCGAGACTGAGCGGGGCCGGCCTGCGTCTGTCCGTGCCCGCCCTTCTCTGGGGCGCTGAATGTCCGGGACGGGATCCGGTCGAGCACGGGCGCGAGGTGGTCGGCGAGTGACGCGGTGCGCTGGTTGATCGCCTCCTCGCCGGACTCGATCGCCGCGACCGCGGCGTCGGTGAGCAGGTGGGCCAGCTCGCCGATGGTGCCCCTCCCGATCCGGGTGGGAGATCGGCGGGTGGGTACGCTGGAACTTCTCAATGATCATCGACGTGCCGTTGTTCGTCGGCCCGATCGGCAACGGGTTCGGCATCCACTGCTTGGCTGGCCACACCAGCAGCGTCTCCAGCCGCTGAAGGGTCTCAGTGGCCCGGGGGTAGCCGAGTCCGCCCGCACGTATGACAGCTGCTCCTCACCCGGCAGGCGCGTGGTCCGCCGCGCCGCTTCGTGCAGGTGCGACAGGTCGGCAGGTTCGACCACGGCCGAGCTAGCGCAACCGGGCGACGGCCGCCTGCTGCTCCCACACGCCGGCCGGGTGCGGCCGAGCGTTTCGTGGACCTCGCCGTGGTCAGGCCACCGCCAACGCCAGCCAGGCCCGCTTGTCAGCGACCAGGTGCGCCAGGCACAGCCCGACCGACGTCGCCGACGGCGCCTCCAGCGTCACGGCCAGTCCGACCACGCACAGGCTGGCCACGTCGATCGCCACGGTCACGTACGGCCGGCCGATCGGCAGCCGCTGCCGTTCAGTGGAGCCGGGTGACATGGGCTTCTACGAGTGGACCGGCCGCACGATCAAGTACCACCGGGTGCAGATCTGTGAGCACCTGGGCTTCCGGGAGTGCTCGGTGGCCGACGCGGAGCGGACCAGGTGGGGCGCCGTCCCGCTGATCGACATGCTCAAGGAGGCAGTGCTGCGGACCGGCTGCCTCGCGGCCGCGTCCACGGCGGCCGGCCGCGGTGACCTGGCCCCTGAGGTGCTCGCGGAGCGGCTGATGCTGGCGATCTACGCCTACGGGACCAACACCGGCATCCGCGCGGTCGCCGGGTCCGCCCAGCACGGTCACAGTGAGGACGACATCCGCTACGTGCGCCGTCGCTACCTGACCGCCGAGCTCGCCCGGACGGTCGCCGTCGAGATCGCCAACGCCACCTTCGCCGTCCGGGCGCAGCAGGTCTGGGGTGCCGGCTCCACTGCGGTGGCCAGCGACTCGACGCACTTCGGCGCGTTCGACCAGAACATCTTCACCGAGTGGCACTCCCGCTACGGCGGCCGCGGCGTGCTGATCTACTGGCACGTGGAGCGCAAGAGCATGGCGATCCGCTCCCAGCTGATCAGCTGCTCGGCGTCCGAGGTCGCCGCGATGGTCGAAGGTGCGATGCGCCACGGCACGGCGATGGAGGTCGAGGGCACCTACGTCGACTCCCACGGCCAGTCCGAGATCGGCTTCGGCGTCACCCGCCTGCTCGGCTTCGACCTGCTACCCCGCATCAAAGCCCGTTACCTGCGCAACCGGGACCTGCAACGCGAGATCAACGAGGGCCTGAACGTCGTCGAGTCCTGGAACCGCGCCAACAGCGTCATCTTCTTCGGCAAGGGCGGGGACATCGCCACCAACCGCCGCGACGAGCAGGAGCTATCGGTTACCGGCCATCGGCGATACCGGCCGGTCCGTCGAAGAAGCTGCGTGAGCACATGAAGCCATAGTCCTCCAGGCCATCCGCCTCGACGCCGCCCGCGGCCAGCGCGGCCTGCGCGACCGCGTCGACCTCCTCGCGGGACGGCACGCTGAAGCAGTAGAGCGCCAGCGTGTGCGTGGCGGGATCGGCCATCGGCAGCTTCGCGAACTCCGCGAACTTCTTGTGGCTGAGCAGCATGACGCTGGCCTGTTCGCCGACCAGCATGCAGGCGGCGGTCTCGTCGGTGAAGCTCGGGTTGAAGTTGAAACCGAGCTTCGCGAAGAACGCCTTGCTGCGCTGGAGGTCCGCTACGTGGAGCTCGCCAGCGTCCGCGCGCCAGATCACCGGGCGACCTCACCATCTCCACCGCGCCCATGCACGAGACGTCAGGCGAGCCATCACCGGCCCCGAGAACACCCTCGTCGCCACGAACCACCCCACCGTACCCAGCCGATCACACGACGCCCGACGTCGATTCCTCGGCGGTCACTACCGGGACCCCTAGGAGACCAGGGCCTCCACCGGACTATCAACGGCCGGCTCGTGAATGGCCTGCGGGGAAGGTTCCTGGCGTGTCATCGATGTGGGCGCGTGCTTCCTACCGGTGGGCGTCGTCGCCGTCCCCGACGAAGTCGAACAGCCGAATGTCCGGCCGGTACGGCAACGTCGGTCCAACCAGCCGATGCGTTCCGACACCGATCAGAAAGCCGTCCTCGACGTCGAACCCCACTTGCTCGAACCCCGCGTCGGCGAACCAGGAGCGTACGGCGGGAGTGAGATCGGGTGACCGGCGATGACGGGTCCAGATCACGGTCGCGGTGGGCCGACACAGCCGGGGCAGTTGCTCGATGGTGTGTCGCACGTCGACGTCGCTGAGATTTCCGAACACTCCGCAGACCAGAGCGAGGTTCACCGGGGCGACGCCCTCGTACACGCCGGAGTCCGAAGCGTCGCCGACCACGACCTCCACGCCGTCCAGTCCGGCCGAACGCGCCGCGTGCTCGGCGTCAGCGGCAAGCTCAGGGTCGAGTTCGACCAGCCGGGCCCGCACGTCGTCGCGACGTGCATGGTCGGCCAGCACGCCGAGCAGGTCACGGCCCTGGCCGGCGCACATGCTCAGCACGCGGATCTCCCCCGCTGGCTGACTGTCCAGCGCCTGCCGGATGCGCCGCTGGACGAGGGCGAGGCGCCGGCGCAGGGACGACCCCGCGACGTCGTACTGCCGGTGCCAGCCGACCCAATGACGCTCCGGAGCGAAGCGATCCACGAAACCCGACCCTAACCGGGAAACCGGACGCGCGGAGCCCACCGACCGAATCCGGGCTGTGATCGTCGCCAAGTTCGGGAAGCGGGGCAACCTGAAAGCGGCCCACCGGCCTTTGTAAGGCGAGGGAGGTCGCGTTGCGCACAGACGAGGACGCCGCCGTCCTGGCGGCCGTCGTGATCGGGGCGGGTGTCCTTGCCGGCGGCGCGGCTGGACGGCCGTACGACGCTCCGGCCCGTGGCCGGGTCCCCCACCGTGGTCCGCGGCGCCGCGCCGGCACACTCGTGTCCCCGCCGCCGACGGCCCCGGCAGGGGGCATGGACGGACCTGCCGCCCCCCGTGACCCCCGCCGTCGGCTAGGACCGCAGTCGTAGATGGGGGTCCACCGAGATACGACAGAAAGGGGCAATGGGCGTTTGTAGCCCCTGGCGACCGGGGGTGCTGGGGCCAGACTCACCAGGTCAGGCAGCCAGACCCAATCAGACCTGATGCCCAGACTCGACCGAATCGCGGCCGGCGCCGCCTGACGACCCAACCCGGTAGCCCGGCCCCCGCGGAGCCATTGCCCCTTTCCGTCGTATCTCGGTGGACTCCCTTGGGCGGCCAGGTAATCGACCACGCCCCACGGCACATCCAGTGGGTCGGTCAGGAACGTACCGAGATAGCGCACCGTCTCCAGCCGGACCGCGAACCCCAGCCGGTTGTGCTCGCCGCGGTGCTTGGCGACCAGGTCCCGGTCGACGTCGTCGAGGAAGAAGAACCGCTCCAGCTCGGCCCGCTCAGGCTCCCCGGCGAACCGCCCGTACGCCGCGACCTGCTCATCACTCAGGAACTCCACCGGCACGAGCGATCAACGTAGACCAGCCCAGACCTGACCCGGTCAGCGGTCGCCGCTTAGCGCCAATTTCCGTTCCGATCCTCCTCGACCCCCGGCCAGGCCACACCGGCGGTCACACAGAACGGAACACCGGGGCTGAAACCAGGTGTTCACCGGTCGACAAAACCGGGTTCCTACTCCTTGATAAGGAGCCACGGGTCGAAGGTGGCGCGGGTGCCGTCCATCGTGAGAACCAGCGAGTACTGCTGGTAACCGGTCGTTCCGCGGGCCTCGACCCGGCCCTCCCAGTAGTCGCCGTCCGGCGTGCTGACCAGCTTCGGCACGCAGGTGCCGTCGTTGATGATCTGGCCGGTGAACTCGGCGATCTGCACGTCGTTCGACGGCGACACGGGCACGACGTTCCAGGCGACGAGCTGCCCGTCACGACAGGCGGTGCTCAGCCCCTCCTGGCCCTCGCCGCTGGAGCCGAAGTGCTTGTTCGTGTCGACGAGGTAGACATTGTCGCCCAGCGAGCCGGCGAGCGCACCCTCGACGTCGACGACAACGAGAACATTGACCGTCTTCACGGTTCCTCCGCGCAGTGTGGGAATGTGAACGGAACGACGCTCGCGCGATAATGATGAATCTTTTGTTTCGCGCCCTTGTTCTTTCCAGAGGGAAGGGTAGCACGATGGTGCCAGACGTCGAAGGAAGTTCTCCGTATCGGGTTGACCGGCGTGCGGGAGCGGCCCCACGGCATTCGAGGGTCGGTAACGGGATGTAAAGCGGCGGGGTGAGGGAACCGGGACTCGTGAAAGTCGCGCCGCACGCCGATGCTGGTCAGCGGATATTGACGAGCCGGAAGGTGAAGCCTTCGACGGGGTCCCGGGGCCCCTCGACGGCTCCCTCCCTCACCCTCAGTCACGTCCGGCGGCCGAGGCGAAGTGACCGGACATGCAAGAGGTAGGGCGCGGCCGGGTGGGCGGACGCCACGCCGGCGGACAGGCCGACCGGCCGCCCCGAACACCGACACGCCCTGCCACCCCACGAAGCTTTTCGGCTACAGAAGGTAATGGCATGGTGGCGGCCTCTGTCGGAGGGAGGATGCCCCCATGGTGGGGGGTCCCCGTAGCAGGGGGCGCAATTTGGGGGTCGAGTAGGAACGGAGCAGCGAGCCGGGGCTGATGTCACATTTGTTGACACCCTGCGTGGTCCAAGACCAAGAGGAGTCCACGGACCGATGCACCGAGACAGCGCACATCAGCCCCACCGGCCTCAGCACACCGTCCCGCTGTTACTGAGGCCGGCCAGGGGATCTTCGGGTTCTGGCGGGGAGCGTTCATCGATCCCGGCCGGGGTCGAGGGCCAGCGGACCGGCTGGGGCTTGCGGTCGCCTTGTGCACGTTGCCGCGGCTGGGCTTCGTGCCGGACGACGTGACGTCGGCGCCGCGGGCGGCGATGGTACGGCTGGCTGAGCGGTTAGGCGTCGACCCGGACGTCATCGGTTCGTACGGACGGCGGGCCAAGACGCGCACGGATCATCTGCGGCTGGTGGCGCAGTATCTGGGGTGGCGGGTGCCGACGACGCTGGACCTCAAGGAGCTGGACGAGTTTCTGTTGGCGCGGGCGATGGAACACGACGCGCCGACGTTGCTGTTCCGGCTGGCGTGCGAGTACCTGATCTCGGCGAAGGTGATCCGGCCGGGTCCGGTGACGGTGGTGAAGCGGGTCGCGCACGCCCGCGAGGTCGCGCAGCAGGAGACGTTCGACCGGCTGGCGCACGAGTTCACCGGCGAGCGTCGCGTTGGGCTGGACGGCCTGCTGGTGACCGACCCTGAGATCGGGCGCGCACACCCTGGATTGTCGGTGCTGCCGGCGGAACGGCGCAGGTTCCTGGCCACGGTGGGCCGCCGGCTGACGGCGCAGGCGTTACAGCGGCGCGAGCCGCAGCGTCGGTACCCAATCCTGCTGACCTTGTTGGCGCAGTCGGCGATCGACGTGCTGGACGAGGTCGTGCAGTTGTTCGACCAGGCCGTCTCGGCGCGGGAAGCCAAGGCCGCGCACAGGATGCGCGACGAGTTGGCCGAGCGCGGCAAGGCTGGCGAGGAGCGCCAGGCCCTGCTGGACACGGTCTTGGCGATCGTCGCCGACCCGGCGATCCCGGACGAGGACGTCGGCGGGCTGATCCGCGGGGAGAAGGTGGGGTGGGAGCGGCTGCGTGCCGCGCAGGCCGCCGCGTTGCCACCGCTGCCACGCGACCACGGGCACCTCGCGTCGCTGGACGGTTCCTACGGGTACCTGCGGCAGTTCACCCCACAGGTACTGGACGCGGTGACCTTCGCCGGCGGCACGGCCACGGCCGACCTGCTCAAAGCGGTGGACATCCTGCGTGAGTTGAACGCCACCGGGGCCCGCAAGGTCCCGGATGACGCGCCGAGCGGCTTCGTCCCGGCCCGCTGGCGCGGCTACCTCGACACCGCGGCGAAGGCGGACAGTGTCACCGCCTACCGCCACTACTGGGAGCTGTGCACCTTGCTGGCGTTACGCGACGGGCTACGTACCGGCGACGTGTTCGTGTCTGGCTCGCGCCGCTACTCCGACCCGGCCGCCCACCTGCTCACCCCTGAGAAGTGGGCCGACCAGCGGGCCGATGGACGCCGACGGTGACCTGGTGATCTCCCCGCTGTCCGCCGAGGACGTCCCAGCCGAGGCGGTGGCGCTCAAGGCGGAGCTGACCGAGATGCTGCTGTTCGCCCCGGTCGTGTCGCTGCTGATCGAGATGGACAGGCGCACCGGGTTTCTGGACTGCTTCATCCACGCGGGCGGCAAACAGGCCCGAGCGCCAGAGGTGAAATCGAGGGCGAACTCGCACAGCTCGGCCCCACCGGGTACCGGCCGCTGCGCGTGCGCGACACCCTTTTCTGACAAGCCGTGGTCTCTGACTCGGCGTGCTGGCCTGGGCCGGCGTCCCGTCCGCAGCGGGATAGACCGGCAAGCTGGGTCAGGCGGCGCCGGTTCGCGCCGCGGTGGCCGCCAGCGTGGTGTAGGGCATGGTGAAGCCGCCCCCGATCTTGTCGATGGCGGCCCCGACCCAGTTCAGCACTTCGGCCAGCTTGTCCGGCGAGAGCTGGGTGAGGGCGCCGGTGGCGGGCAGATGGTCCAGCCACTCGTCGCGGGTGTAGGACTGCTCCCAGTCGAATCGCCACTGCTCCGGCTCGCCGAACCCGCCTGCCTGTCGGATGCCGTCGGCGGCCTTGGCGAACATCGCTTGGTAGATGTCCGCGGCGGTCCTTGTCGGCTGGTCACGGCCCGTTGGCCGGAGGTTCAACGGCGAGTCGGGTGCCACCCGCCGGTAGACGGCAGTGAACGCTTCCTGTACCTCGGGCGGGGCGTCGAACGCGTGCCCGAACACCGCCAGTCGGCCGCCGGGCCGCAGAACCTGCGCCGCCTTGGCTGCGCCCGCGACCGGGTCCACCCAGTGCCATGCCTGCCCGGAGACGACCGCGTCGAACCCGCGGCCAGCCGGGTCCCACGCTTCGAATGTGGCGACCTCGACCTCGACCCCGGTCCGCCGGGCAAACTCGGCCATCCGCGCGTCGGGGTCGACGCCGAGCACCGTACAGCCGGCCGCCTGGAACTGCCGGGCCGCTATGCCGGTGCCGCAGCCGACGTCGAGGGCGTCGAGGGCGGGGCTGGTGGCGACGATCCGCTCCACCAGCGCGTCGGGATAGCGGGGCCGGGCCCGGTCGTAGCGTTCGGGGTCCACGCCGAACGACTCGGCCATCTGTCGGTGTTGATGAGGCTCCTGCGATAGAGTGGGCACACGCCCACTTTAGTGGGCGCGTGCCCACTAAGTAGCCGGGTGAGGGTTACCGAGGTACGGAGGACGCGCGGTGCCAACAGGGGTGCACATCCGCGACGCGCGCCAGCAGCTGTTCGACGCCGCCGAGCGCGTCCTGCTGCGGGATGGGCCGAGCGCGTTGACCAGCCGGGCGGTCACCACCGAGGCAGGTGTCGCCAAGGGAGTCCTGCACCGACACTTCGCTGACTTTGACGCTTTCCTCGTTGAGCTCGTGCAGGACCGCGTCGCCCGGATCGAGGCCCAGGCCGCCGCTCTGCGTCAATCCGCCGGGACTGGCACCGTCGCCGGCAACCTCACCGGCGCGCTGATGGACCTGTTCGACTCGGTTGCTGTTGCGATCGTCGGCCTCGTCATCTGCAGGGACGAGCTGCGCATCCGGCTGCGCAAGGCCAGGTCCTCCCATGGCATCCCGGTCTTGGCCGAGGCCAGCGTCATGATCGCCTCATATCTCGCCGCCGAGTGCGAACTGGGCCGCATCGCGGCCGACGTCGACGCCGACTCGCTCGCGCTCTCGCTGATCGGGGCCGGACACCTGCTGTTCGCGGGCCGGCAGGGCGCCCCACCGGACGCTGGAGCTGTCGACAAGGTTGTGACCACGGTCATCGCCAATGTCATGCAAAGACGGCTGCTGTAAGCCACCCGCCAGCGCGCCGCTTGATGCAAGGTGTTAAGGAAGTTCTCGCACGGGGCGCTGGGGCGCCTCCGTCGTGACCATCTCCGTAGGTGTGCCAGGCCGCCGCGCGTCGCCATGGCCAGCGGTCGGGCGAATTGTCTGTGGCCGGAGAGCAACATGATGAGTTGAGACATCTATCCTGTTGCGCGAATCGGCATTTCATGACCTATTTTAGGGGCCGGTAGCGTCGGAATCATGGAGTGGAGTTTTCAGTCAGCCGAAGAGCTCGCGGCCGCGTTGCGTGCCGGTGACGTGACCTCGGCGGAGCTGACCGACGAGGCGATCGCCCGTATCGAGCGGGACGACAAGGTGATCAACGCGATCTGCGTGCCGGACTTCGACCGCGCGCGGGACGCCGCGCGCGGCGCCGACCAGGCGCGCGCCCGCGGCGAGGACCGGCCGCTGCTCGGCATTCCGGTGACGGTCAAAGAGTCCTACAACATCGCCGGGCTGCCCACGACCTGGGGCATGCCGCAGCACGCGAACTACCTGCCGGCCGAGGACGCGGTACAGGTGTCGCGACTCAAGGCCGCAGGCGCGGTGGTGCTCGGCAAGACCAACGTGCCGTTGGGGCTGCAAGATATCCAGAGCTTCAACGAGATCTACGGCACCACCAACAACCCGTGGGATCACGATCGCACGCCGGGCGGCTCCTCCGGTGGATCGGCGGCGGCCCTGGCGTCCGGGTTCGGCGCGCTGTCCATCGCCTCCGACATCGCCGGTTCGCTGCGCACCCCCGCGCATTTCTGCGGCGTCTACGCGCACAAGCCGACACTCGGGCTGGCGGCGAGCCGCGGCATGGTCGCGCCTCCCGCGCCGGCATTGCCGACCGACCTCGACCTCGCCGTCGTCGGTCCGATGGCGCGCACTGCCCGCGACCTCACCCTCCTGCTCGACGTCATGGCCGGACCGGACCCGCTGACGCTCGGCGTGGCGCACAACGTGGCGCTGCCGCCCGCGCGCCACGAGCGCCTCGCCGACTTCCGGGTCTTGGTCCTCGACGAGCACCCGCTCATTCCGACCGGGTCCGCTGTGCGGGCGGGCGTGCACCAGGTGGCCGACGCGCTTGTCGACGGAGGAGCCCGCGTCGAACGGCACACTCCGCTGCTGCCCGATCTGACCGAAGCCGCGACGCTCTACACGCAGTTGCTGTTCTCGGGCTCCGTCGCGCGTTTTCCCGTCGAGGCGTACGAGCAGCTGCGGACCCGCGCCGCCGGGCTGAGCGCGGACGACCGGAGTCTCGACGCGGCGCGGCTGCGCGCCATGGTGTTCAGCCACCGCGACTGGATCGAGGCGAACAACCGTCGCGAGCTCCACCGCCACGGCTGGCGGCAGCTGTTCGCCGAGTTCGACGTCGTGGTGTGTCCGATCACGCCGACTCCCGCGTTCGGTCACGACCACAACCCCAATCCGCTGGAACGCCGGATCGACATCGACGGCGTCGAGTACCCGTACTTCGACCAGCTCGTCTTGGCCGGCCTGGCCACCATGCCGGGCCTGCCGGCCACCGCGATACCCGCGGGCCGGTCCCCCGAGGGCCTGCCGGTGGGAGTGCAGCTCATCGGCCCGATGTTCGAGGACCGCACCCCGCTGCGGCTGGCCGAACTGCTCGAGCAGAAGATCGGCGGCTTCCAGGCACCGACGTAGGGCGTACCACAGGGTGTCCGTCGAGGACGAGGTGCGGATGACGAGCGAGGGCTGGGGCCTGGTCCTGATGCTCGCGGCCTGGCACGCGGGACCGGCCATGCCGGCTGTCCAGTCGCCTCGACA
Source organism: Parafrankia sp. EAN1pec (assembly GCF_000018005.1). Taxonomy (GTDB): domain Bacteria; phylum Actinomycetota; class Actinomycetes; order Frankiales; family Frankiaceae; genus Parafrankia; species Parafrankia soli. The sequence goes on along the minus strand of NC_009921.1, from coordinate 4,920,453 downwards.
GCCCCGCTCGCCGTTCACGTGAGGGTCTTCTCCGTGGCAGGTGTCGCCCGGCGGATCACGATGTCGCCGTGGCCGGTGCGGGCGCGCACGGAGACGGTCTCCTCGTCCGGGCCGGGCTCGTCGGTCGCGTGCAGGTCGTTGCGGACCCGGCCGTGCCCGGACAGCAGATCCACCAGCGCGGCGGTGCCCGCGCGGATCCCGACCTCCAGCCGGCCGTGGCCGGAGGCCAGCGTGACCGTGCCGCGGGCGACCTCCCCGAGACAGATGGCGGCGCGGCCGGCGCGGGCGTTCACACCGGCGCCGGCCCGTTCGACACTGATCGGCCCGGCACCGCTGGCGACCGTCAGTGGACCGGCGACCTCTCCGAGATGGATCTCACCGCGGGCGGTCTGGATCCGTGCGGCGCCCTCGACCCGCCCGACCCGGATCGGGCCGCGGGCGGTGGCAACATCGGCATCCCCGTCCACGCACCCCACCGACACCGCCGCGTGCGAGGTGCGTAGCCGCAGGCCGCCGGTCCGCTCGACGGTCACCGCGCCGCCGGCGGCGTGCACCTGGCAGTCCCCGAGCCGGCCGCTGGTGGTGAGAGCGGCCGCAGTGCGGGCCTCGACGCGGGAGCCGGCCGGCAGGCTGATCGTCACCACCACCGCGCCACTGCCACCGAACAGGGAACGCACCGTCCGGTTCGGGCCGCGGACCACCAGCCGCCCGTCAGCGTGGTCGACGATGGTCTGCTCGGCGGCCCGGGTGTCATGGTCGCTGCCCGGGTCGCGGGGGCGCACCGTCACCACGGTGTCCGTGCGTTCCTCGGCGTCGATGCGTACGGTGCCGGCGCCCACGTCGAGGACGGTGAGGATCGGGGTCGGGGTGTCGAACGTTGCCATGGCAGGTCTCCTTCAAGAGTGGATGGGGACGGGGTGGATGGTGCTGCGGGGGCTGCGGTCAGCGGACCCAGCCGCAATAGCGGTGGCCGCGCGGCGGGTCGGCGCGCCGGAGGGTGGCGGCGGTCGGGTCGAGGGCGGTGGTGATCGCCTGCACCAGCCAGGTGTTGACTGACATGCCCGCGTGGGCGGCGGCCTCGTCGAGACGGGGCTTGAGATGTTCCGGCACGCGCAGCGTGATCCGCGCCGTGCGGCCCTCGCCGTCTCCTGACACCTCTGTCGCCATGCCGCCGCCGGGCGGCGCCGCGGGCACGTCAGCGGTGACGTCACCGCTGACATCCTCGGCCGGCCATGGTGATGTCACGACGAAGTCGGGGTCACTGCCGCGGAGCCGCACGTCGACCGAGCCGGGCGCCAGCTCGCAGCTGATCTCCTCGGCGGCGGCCGCGAGCGCCTCCAGCAGGACAAGTCTGGCCGCCGACTCCAGCGGGGCGGCGAGCCGCTCGGCCAGGGCCCGCGCCTCCGGCCCGCCCGCTTCCGCAGCGACGGCAAGATCCCGACGCAGACTGTCGACATACGATGCAAGCTCCATGACGCCATAATGGCGCCACGGTGGCGTCAAGCGCAAGTGGGATGCTGTCATCCCGGTGCCGCGCGGCCGGCCCACCCACCGGCCCCCCACTCCCAGGGAAGCGATGACCATCAACTGGTACTGTGCCCACGTCGATCCGCGACCTGAGGAGGTGAGACCCGTTTCCGCTCCACTCACACGGGTGCTCCCCCTCGTCCGCACCGCGGGGCACCGCCTCTGACATGAGGTGGTCGCCGGGAGCATCCCCACGCATCCCGGAAGGCAACGCCACCATGCGTCTCACCTCGCAGACAATCAGCAACGGCGTCACCGAGCGCCTGTTCACCCACGGCGGGATCCCCGGCGCGCTCTGGACCCCGGCCGACGCCCACGGTCCCCGTCCCCTGGTCCTGCTCGGCCACGGAGGCGGCCAGCACAAGACCGCCCCAGGCCTGCTCGCCCGCGCCCACCGCTACGTGACACGCCACGGTTTCGCGGTGACGGCGATCGACGCACCGGGCCACGGCGACCGGCCGAAAACCGCGCACGACGAGCAGTTCACCGCACGGCTGCGGCAGCAGATGGCGGCCGGCGAGCCCGTCGCCGCGCTGATCGCCCAGGACAACGCCCGCCGCGCCACCCAGGCCGTACCCGAATGGCAGGCCACCCTCGACGCCCTCCAGAACGTCGACGACGTCGGCGCGGCCGGCCCCGTGGGCTACTGTGGGGTGTGTCACTGGGCAGCAGGATCGGCATGCCGTTCGTCGCCGCCGAACCGAGAATCACCGCCGCCGTGTTCGGCCTCGTCGGCTGCGACACCCGTACCGGCGACACCCTCACCGACGCCGCAGCCCGCCTCACCGTCCCGGTACGGTTTCTGCTCCAGTGGGACGACGAACTCGTACCCCGCGAGGCCGGCCTCGCCCTGTTCGACGCCATCGCCTCCCCGGACAAGACGCTGCACGCCAACCCCGGCCGGCACGTCGACCTCCCCAGGGCCGAAATGGACAGCGACGAACGCTTCCTCACCCACCACCTCACCGGAAAGCCCCCGTTGAACCCGCACTGACATCGATCACAGGCTTGCGGCACGCACAATGAGCGGGTGCGTGCCGCAGCACACGTCGAACGACCCCGCCCCGCCGCCGCGTGGCGCGGACTCGCAGCACTCGCGCTCGCCGTCGTCGCGCTGCTGCTCGCTGTCAGCCGCTGTCTGCATGACCGCCGGCGGCGCACTGACCGCGATCAGCCACCTCGCCACCACCTCACGACCTGCTGTGCTGGACAGCGCTGAGCTGGCTGATCCTGCGCGGTCTACGCGACGACGGCCCGGTGTGGCTCGCCGCCGGCGCCGTCACCGGCCTCGCCCTGCAGAACAAGACCCTGCCCGCCTTCTACCTGTTCGCACTCTTGATCGGCGTCCTCGCCGGCGGGCCCCGCGACGTGCTGCGTTCCCGCTGGCTGGGCGCCGCCACCACGATCGCCGCCCTGGCGTGGCTACCGAACCTCCTCTGGCAGGCGACCCACGGCTGGCCGCAGCTCGCCCTCAGCCGCGCGATCGCCGCCGGAGCGTCGGGGACGAGCCAGCCACGCTGGCAGTTCCTCCCGATGCAGTTCCTGCTCCTCGGCCCACCCCTGGCCCCGGTGTGGATCACCGGGCTGATCCGCCTCGCCCGCTCCCCGTGGCGGCTGTTCTCTCTCGCCTACGCCGTGCTGGTCGTCCTGTTCCTGGCGACCGGCGGGAAGCCCTACTACCTGCCGATCGTGCCGGTGTCCGTCCTGCACGACACCCCGATCGCGGCGGTGAACTACGACGCGGGGGAAACCGTCGGCTGGCCCGCCTTCACCGACACCGTCGCCGCGGTGGCGCACGCCCAGCCGGCCGGCGCCGTCGTGGTCACCTCCAACTACGGCGAGGCCGGCGCGCTCCTACGTTTCCGCCCGGACGTCGGACCCGTCCACGCCCGACAGAACAGCCTGTGGGATCAGGGGCCACCCTCGGACACCGCGACCGCTGGTGCACCGACTGCCACGAAGCCGCCCGCATCGACAACACCGTCAACGACGAACAGGACAGGCCGACCCCACACCGACGCGGCAACACATGCACCGGCCACCTGGCCGCCGTGGCGAAAAATCTCCACTCACAACGGCCAAAGAAAGACAGAAGGCAAGGAGGTTCGCCCACTCCTCGCCACTTCTAAGATATAGCACACCGGGGGGCTTGCGGCAAGACCCGGGTCGTGCTGCAGAATCTCCAGTCGAAGCCAGGACCTGCGGAAATCGAGGAGAGCGCGAAGCATCCGCGGGTACGTAGCCGCGCGGCCGGACCACGCAAAAAACTGGCCGAACAGAACCCTCGGTGAAATGGCACTCTCGGTTAATGAGGATTCATGATTGATGTGATAGTGGTGGGCGGCGGACCGACCGGCCTGATGCTCGCCAGTGAACTGCGACTGCATGGCATCGACGTGCGGATCCTCGAGAAGGACACCGAGCCGACCCCGGTCGTCCGCTCCCTCGGCCTCCACGCCCGCAGCATCGAGATCATGGACCAGCGTGGCCTGCTCGACCGGTTCCTCGCCCTCGGCACCCAACACCCGGTCGGTGGCTTCTTCGCCGGCATCAGCAAACCCGCACCCGACCAGCTCGACACCGCACACCCCTACGTCCTCGGCATCCCACAGCCCACCACCGACCGCCTCCTCGCCGAACACGCCACCGCACTCGGCGCCGACATCCGCCGCGGCCACGAACTGGTCGGACTCAACCAAGACGACGACACGGTCACCGCACACCTGGCCGACGGCACACACCTCCACGCCCGCTACCTCGTCGGCTGCGACGGCGGCCGCAGCACCGTCCGCAAACTGCTCGGCGTCCCCTTCCCCGGCGAACCCACCCGACACCAGACGCTCCTCGCCGAAGCGGAACTGACCGCCCCACCGGAGACGATCAACGCCATAGTGACCAAGGTCCGCGAAACCCACAAACGGTTCGGCGCCGGCCCGCTGGGAAACGGGCTGTACCGCCTCATCGCACCCGCCGACGGGGTCGTCGAGGACCGCACCCCACCCACCCTCGACGAACTCAAACAGCAGATACGCAGACTCGCCGGCACCGACTTCGGCGCACACTCACCCCGCTGGCTCTCCCGCTTCGGTGACGCCACCCGCCAGGCCGAGCGGTACCGCACCGGCCGGGTTCTGCTCGCCGGCGACGCCGCGCACATCCACCCGCCGACCGGAGGACAGGGACTCAACCTCGGCGTGCAGGACGCGTTCAACCTCGGCTGGAAACTCGCCGCCACGATCAACGGCTGGGCACCGGCCGGACTGCTGGACACCTACCACACCGAACGACACCCGGTCGCCGCCGACGTCCTCACCAACACCCGTGCGCAGATGGAGCTGATGTCCCTCGACCCCGGCGCGCAGGCAGTACGCCGACTCCTGGTCGAACTGATGGACTTCGACGACGTCAACCGACACCTCACCGAAAAAATCATCGCGATCGGGATCCGCTACGACTTCGGCGCCGGCCATCATCTGCTCGGCCGGCGGATGCGCGACATCGCGCTCAAACGCGGCCGCCTCTACCCGCTGATGCACCACGGCCGCGGACTGCTCCTCGACCAGACCGGACAGCTCTCCGTCACCGGCTGGGCGGACCGGGTCGACCACATCATCGACGTCAGCGACGAACTCGACGTCCCCGCCGCGCTCCTACGCCCCGACGGCCACATCGCCTGGGTCGGCGACAACCAGCAGGACCTGCTCGGCCACCTACCCACCTGGTTCGGCACCGCCACCACCCGAGCACAACGAAGCTGATCACCATCACAGCGGAGGCAGGTCAGCCGAGGGTCCGCCGGTACCGCACGAGCCTGTCCCTGGTGGAGCCATCCGGTTCCCAACCCAGCTGGGAGTAGAAACGGATCGCGCGGGTGTTCGCCTCCAGAACCCACAACATCGCGGACGTGAAACCGGCCGCGTGTAACGCGTGAACCGCCGCAGCCATCAGCTGCCGTCCAACGCCCTGTCTCCAGATGGCCGGTAGGACGTAGAACCCGGCGATCTCCCCAACCCCGACCACGCCCGGGTCGTTGTCCTCGGTGGGACGCAGATCCACGAAGCCGACAATGGAACCTGCGTCATCCGCGACGAGAACACCCCGCCCCGGCCATCTCGTCTGCCGCACCGTCGCGGTCCACCGGGGCACCCGCCGCTCCGGCCGCAACCCGTCGAGCAGCGGCTGCGGCAACAACCCCCGATACCCGGCCCGCGAGGACAGCACATGCACCTGCGCGATCCCCTCGGCATCGGCGACAACAGCCTGACGGACACGCACCTCCCGATCATCCCACCGTGACGCACCGACCAACAACACTGATCAACAGTGCGAATCCAGCGGAACCGGGCGGCCAGCGCGAGCGACCAGCCCATACCCGCGGCCAGGCGTGCGGTCGCAGCGCCAATGCCGGAAGAGGCGCCGGTGATCAGGAGAACGGGTGCGGTCATGCCGACACATCGTGCCCGTCAACGACGAACCGGATTCCAGAAGCCTTCTACGCGAGCAGCGCGACAACCCTGCGTTGCAGTCTCGGGTTCGGCAACAGATCGTTCGCGAAATCGAAAACCCTAAGCGGCGGTAGGCGCCCGCTGTTGTCGAAGCCGAGCACCTCCGAACCCGGGCCCACCCGCGCGGCGGCATGCCGCAGGCCAGGAAAAGCCTGCTCCAGCAGCGGGCGCACCGCCTCCGTGTAGAACAGCCGGCACAACTGCAGCCCAGGCAGGAACCGCGGTGGCATCCGACCATCCTCGACGCGACCCGCGGACCCGGTTTCTACGCCGAAGAGCTCACCCGTCGGGGCGCGCGGATCATCGGCTTCGACCAGAGCCCGGTCATGGTGGCGCTGACCCGCAAACTCGTCCCCACCGCCAGGTGAACTGACCAGGCTGCCCCGCCAGGCGTGTCCATGACACCCACCACCACTGTCAGCTCGGGAGATCTCCCCGCCGGTAACGCGCCCGCCACCCGCGGCAACGGACGGTTCATCATGGTCGCTGTGGCCCTACCCGATCCGCTGCGCTGCGACTGCGGGAACTGCTTCGGCCTGTGCTGCGTGGCACCGGCCTTCGCCGCCTCCGCGGACTTCGCCATCGACAAGAAAGCCGGGCAACCCTGCCCCAACCTGCAGGCGGACAACCACTGCGGTATCCACGGCCAGCTACGCGACCGCGGCTTCACCGGATGCGCCGTCTTCGACTGCTTCGGTGCGGGACAACACGTCAGCCAGGTCACCTTCGACGGACAGGACTGGCGGCACACCCCCCGCCTCGCCCGACAGATGTTCGCGGTCTTCCCCATCATGCGCCAACTGCACGAACTGCTCTGGTACCTGACCGCCGCACTCGACCTCGGGCCGGCCCAGCCGATACACCCCGAGCTGGCCGCCGCCCACGACCAGACCCGACGACTCACCCACGCCACCCCAGAGCAACTCACCGCGCTGGACATCACCCGCCACCGCCATGACGTCAACCTGCTCCTGCAACAGGCAAGCGACCTGGCACGCGCACGGGCGGGCCGGCGACGGCCGCAGTACCGCGGTGCTGACCTCACCGGCGCCAACCTGCGCCGCACCGACCTGAACGGGGCGAACCTGCGCGGAGCACGACTCATCGGCGCCGACCTGCGCAACGCAGACCTGACCACAGCCGATGTGACCGGCGCCGACCTACGCGCCGCGAACCTGCGCGGCGCACGCCTCGCCGACACCCTCTTCCTGACCCAGACACAGCTCGACTCCGCGCACGGCAACCTCGACACCACCATCCCCGCAACGCTGAGCCGGCCCCGCCACTGGCACGCCAAGCCTTCTCCGATAGCGGATGCGGTCTGATTCGTCTCCACGTCACCGTCGACCACCTGGTTCGCAGCCCGGAGGCACCATGTCCGAGTCCGACCGGAAGATGCACGCCAGCGAGGTCGTCATCGACACCTCGCTGGTGGGCCGGTTGATCGCCGCGCAGTTCCCCGAGTGGGCGGGCCTTCCCCTCGAACCGGTCCGCTCCGCAGGCGCTGACAACGCGATCTACCGCCTCGGCGTGGACCTGGCAGTACGGCTACCCCGCATCCCCGCAGCGGCCGGGCAGGTGGACAAGGAGCACCGGTGGCTGCCGCAGCTCGCGCCCCTACTGCCATTGGACATCCCGGTCCCGCTCGGGACGGGCACACCCGGCGAGGGCTACCCGTGGCCCTGGTCGGTCCACCTGTGGCTGGAGGGCGAGGACCTGCTCGCCGAACCTGTCATTGACCTACACCGCATGGCCATCGAACTGGGAAACTTCGTCGCAGCCCTGCAACAGGTCGACCCCACGGGGGGACCACCTCCCGGGGCACACAACTTCTTCCGTGGCGCCCCGCTCGCCCGGCGGGACGCGGCGACCCGGGCCGCCATCCACTCCCTGCGGGCCACCCTCGACACCGCAGCGGCGACCGCGGCGTGGGACACGGCCATGCACGCGCCCCGCTGGCAGGGAACGCTGGTATGGATCCACGGCGACCTTCTCCCCGGGAATCTGCTCACCCGGGGCGGCCGGCTGCATGCCGTCATCGACTTCGGCGGCCTGGGCATGGGAGATCCGGCCTGCGACGTGATGGCCGCCTGGACGCTGCTGTCCACCGAAAGCCGCGAGGCGTTCCGGAGCACGATCGGAGCCGATGACGCGACCTGGGCACGGGCCCGTGGCTGGGCGCTGTCCTTCGGACTCATCGCCCTGCCCTACTACCAGGACAGCAACCCCACACTCGCCCACATCGCCCGGCGCACCATCGACGAGGCCATCACCGATCCATCCCGGCCGCCGCCCACCGGCACCGCGCCGACGCCGGCGAAACCTGGACCCACTACGCCCCGGGCGAGCACAGTCGATGACCAGGAACTTCCTCGCTACTGTCACATCACATGATCACCGATCCTGTTTCGGTACCGTCCCGTGACCACGTCGTGGACGCGCTCATCAGCCTGCTGGCAGGCACATGCCCGGACCGGGTGCTACGCGTTGCGATCGACGGCCCGGACGCCGCCGGCAAGACGACCCTGGCGGACGAGCTCGCCGGCACGCTCGCTGACCGGGGCCGGCCCGTCATCCGCGCCAGCGTCGACGGCTTCCACCAGCCCCAGGCTGTACGCCGCCGCCGCGGGTCGCTGTCCCCGGAGGGTTACTTCCTCGACGCGTTCGACTACCCCGCTCTACGGCGTCTCCTGATCGACCCGCTCAGCCCAGACGGCGACCGGCGCTACCGCACGGCGGCGTTCGACCATCGCAGCGACTCCCCGCTCGACAGCCCCACCCGCGAGGCGGCTGGCAACGCGGTGCTCATCGTCGACGGCGTCTTCCTCCTCCGCCACGAACTACGCGGCTGTTGGGACCTCGCCGTGTTTCTCCAGATCAGCCCCGCCGAATCGCTGCGCCGCGCGCTGCGCCGCGACGTTGCCCTGTTCGGCTCACCCGACGCGGTCCGCGAACGCTACAAGGCGCGCTACCTGCCCGGCCAAGAGCTCTACCAGGCCTCCGTCGCGCCCCGGGACCACGCCGACGTGCTGATCGACCACGAACGTCCAGAAACTCCCCGCGTTCTGCGCTGGCCCGCGTGACGAGGCCCCTGATCCGCTCCGCCAGATTCGCCCGGGTGTACCGGCAGTTCACACTGCGCCCAGCCAGGTTGACCACCGCGTCGGCGCCATCCACCTCGGCCACCCACGCGCCCTCGGTTTGGCCGTCCCAGCGCACCGTCCGCGCGCCGGGCACCTGAATATCGGCGCGCCGGCTGAGGACAACCACCTCATGCCCAGCACTCCCGAATGCGCCTGCGAGCAGCGACCCCAGATGCCCCGTCCCACCCGGAACAACAATCTTCACGATCTCCACGCTCCCGCTCGACCGGCACGCGACCACACCACAGCCAGTCTTACGCGCACCCCGATCCCGATGCGCCGCAGAGAAACCATCCCGTCACCGGGGTTCACGCCGCCGAGCGTGCCCGAGCAACAGCCGATCAGGCCTGCCGCGCCTCGGCGAGGCGCATGACCAGGTCAATTCCCTTCCGGATGACGACGGAGACTGAGATTCGCAAAATCACAGATGATCATCTCGTGAGAGGATGCGGCAGGCTGACCGGCAACCACGGTCAGCAACTGTAGCGCTTGCGACTCAGCATCGGAGCATAGAACTTGATCAGGTGTGGGCGGATGCTGCCCCCACCTGCTGCTGTTTTTTGTTTAGAAGTTTTTTGGTTGGCTATTGAAGATCAATATGAGAAGAATAGGCGGTCAACACTGTTGATTATCTTGAGAGTGCGAGGCGACAGAGCGGCCACCCCGGGGGCTGGTCAGGCCTCGTCCCCTGGCACGTAGCGCCCAGCTACCACAGTGGCGCTCAGGTCCTCACAGGTCGCGACTGTTGTGACGAGGCCGGCGTGGAGAAAGGTCTCCCCCGCCAGCGGCGCCTGGGCCCGGCTGGTCTCGACGAGCAGACTCCCCCCGGGCGCCAGCCAGTCTGTCGCCTCGGCGGCCACCCGGCGCAGCATGTCCAGCCCGTCCGAACCGCCGTCGAGGGCCTCCCGGGGCTCGTGGACCCGCGCCTCGGGAGGCAGCAGTCCCAGCCGACCTGTCGGCACGTACGGAACGTTGGCCACCAGGAGATCCACTCGCCCGCGCAACACCGGCGGCAGCGGCGCGTAGAGATCACCTGTGTAGACCCGGCCCGGTGCCGGGGTGATGCGCGCCGGACCGGTCAGGTTGCGCCGGGCGCAGGCGACGGCGACCGGGTCGACGTCCGCCGCGTGCAGGTCGACCGGCCCGCGGACGGCGCTGGCCAGCGCCGCGCCGACCGCACCCGACCCGCAGCACAGATCGACGACCACCCAACCCACCGCCGAGCGGGCCCTGTCCCCCACGGTCGCGCCGGCGGCCAGGATCGCCGCGGCGCGGTCGACGAGGAACTCGGTGCGGCGGCGGGGGACGAACACCCGCTCGTCGACAGCCACCCGCAGGCCGCGGAACGACACCCAGCCCAGCACATGCTCCAACGGCAGCCCGGACGCCCTACGGGCGACCATCACGGCGAGCTCGTCGGGGGTGCTCGCGGTCGACAGCAGCAGCGCGGCCTCGTCCTCGGCGAACACACAACCGGCCCCGCGCAGCGTCGCCACGACGGCCGACCGATCGAGCGAGAGGCATGGAGCGGTGGGCAACGGGGCGGAGAACGACGAAGACGGTGAAGCGGGAGAAGCGGTGGAACCCGACATGAGGACCTTCCGGAAAACCGAGAGCGCACTGCACGGCGCACCGGTCCTCCGCGCGGCGCCGCTCGGCGTCGGACGCCTCAGTGGGCGGCGCGGCGAGCGAGTCGGCCGGCGGGCCTGGTGAACGCGCGGGGAGAGCGCCCAGCCTGCGGCAGCGGGATCGGGCTCACCTCCCCAGGTCGGCCGGCACCTCGGGTCACCTGATGACCCCGGCACCGGCATGGGCGCGGACACCGCCGGTGCCGGAATGGCAGCCGATCCAGCTCGGCGGCCCCGCCGTCACCAGCGCGTTTGCAGGTCCCGTTCCTACCGCGTCACACCCCGCCACGTCCACCCCACGCGGACGGCCACCCGCTGCGTTGCCGGGCTGGCGTCGGGCGTGTGGCACCACGTCCCACGCGGTGGGCGGCCGCACCGGGCGAAACACGCGAATGACCTGGTCGCCACGCGGGTCGCGCACGATCCGCTTCGGGGTTCGTCCGGTAGAACCGGAGCATGAGCTCGGCCGACGATCCCAGGGCGACACCGGCAGACGACGATCCCACCACCATGACGGGTGGTGCCCAGACGGCGGCACCACCGTCGTCGCGGTGCGTCTTCCCTGGCTGCGAGCGGCCCACCGCACCCGCCGACCGGCCTGGACGGCCACCGTCCTACTGCGAGGATCCGGCCCACAACCGGCTCGCGGCCTACCGCCGTCGCCGCGACCTCGCCCGCCGGGAGAGCACCCCGCCCGCCGGCGGTGACCCGGCGGCCGTGCGTCCGCCGGTCGCGCGGCCGATCGCCGCCGGGCGGCTGCGGGCCGACGAGCTCGCCGCCCAGATCCGCGCGCTGGCCGCCGACCTGACCCGTTCCCTGGACGGATTCTCCCGGGAGATGGCCGGCCTCGGGGATGTCGCCCGCGCCGAGGCGCAGGTGGAGGCGGCCGAGGCCGATGCCGCCGAGCGGGTCGCCGAGGCGGTGGCCCGGGCCGTGCGCGCGGAGCAGGCCTCTCGGGCGGAGCAGACCGCCCGCGGGGAGGCCGAGGCGGTGGCCGCCGAAGCCGTCGCCGCCCTCGAGGATGCCGAACGGCGACTGGCCACCGCCGAGGCGGCGCACGCGGGCGCGGTCACCGATGCCGAGACGGCCCGCCGGGAGGCCGCCGCGGCGGTGGAGGCGGCGCGCGCTGACGCCGACGCCCGCGTCGAGCAGGCGCAGGCCCGGGCCGACGACGATGTGGCGCGTGCCCGGCGGGAGGCGGCCACCGAGATCGGTCGGGTCCACGCCGAGGCAGAACGGGTCCGCGCCGAGCTGACCGCTGAGACGGACCGGCTGACCGTGGCGTTGCGGGCCGCGGAACGGGCCGCCGAGCGGGACGCGGCGGCCCTGCGTGAACTGCGAGCGGACCGCGACCATCTGCGGGCCGACCGGGACCGGATCCGTGACGACGCCCGCCGCGAACGCGACGAGCTGGCCCGGGCGCACGCCGACGCCCAGACCGAGACCGCCCGGGTCCGCGCGGCCGCCGCCGAGGATCTCGAGCGGGAACGGGCGGCCGCCACCGACCAGCTGGAGCGGGCCCGCACCGAAGCGGCGTCCCGGCTGGCGGCCGAGCAGCAGGCCGCCGCTGAGCGGCTCGCCGTGCTCACCGACGCCCGCGCCGAGGCCCGGACCCGCGCCGAACGCGCCGAACGGCAGGTCGACGAGCTCACCGCCGAGCTACGCACCGCCCGCGCCCAGCCCCCGTCCCAGCCCCAGCCCTCACCGGCCGGTGGACGTCCGGCCGGCGAGGTGCCGGTGCCACCGGGTCGCCCGGCGGTCGAGTGAGCCTGCCGGCCCCGCGATGAGCCGGGAACCGGGGTGGGATCAGGCTGCGGGACGCAGAGTGCGGGCGAACAGCGCCAGCGACTTCTCCCAGTGCCGCTCGGCCGCCGCCTCGTCGTACACGGGGAAGTCGACCAACGCGAACCCGTGCCGCGCGGGGAGGATCTCCGCCTCGTAGTCGACCTTCGCCTCGTCCAGCGCCGCCACGAGCCGGGCGTGGTCGGCGTCGGTGTGGTGGGCGTCGCCGGTGGCGATCGCGATGTACAGGGCGGCGCGGATGCGGTCCGCCGCCAGGTACGGGCTGGACGGGTCGTCGCTGGCCAGCCCGCCGCCGTGGATCGACGCCGCCGCCGCGACCCGATCGGGGTGTGCCGTCGCCGCGGTGAAGGCCATCCGACCGCCGATGCAGTAGCCGATGGTCCCCACCGGGCCGGGCAGCGCGCCCGGCTCGTCGGCCAGGGCGTCCAGCAGCGCGCCGGTGTCGGCCATCACCCGCTGCGGGGTTGCCTGGGAGACGACCCGCCCCAGCCGGGCGCGCTGCTCGGGGTCGGCGAAGTCGATCTTCTCCGGTGCTGCCGCGTCGGCCCCGGCGCGGTAGAACATGTTCGGCAGGGCCACCAGGTAGCCGGCCGCCGCCAGCCGCCCGGCCATCCGCTGCACCGTCTCCCGGACGCCGTAGGCATCCGGGTACATGATCACAACCGGGGCGGGGGCGCCGCCGTCGGGGGCATGGAGATCGACGTCCATCAGCCCGTCTGCCGTCTGGACGTCACGTCGGGACACCGCCATCGGGATCACCTTCCACTCACGCCGCCCCCCGTGCCCGGGCTCCGGTGGGCGGATCCCGGCGGGGACGGCCACCACGTGGCCCACCCACAGTCCGCGGCCGAGCCGGCCACCAGGGTCCGGCATCCAGCTCCGGATGTGTCCGGAGCCGGGAATCCGACGCCCTCCGGGAGCCTGACACCCCAGTCCACCCGCCACGACCGGCGGGGGACGGGACGCCGGATGACGCCGGCCGCCCTCCAAAGCATTCACCAGCGCCACCTGGCCGCGTCGACAAGGGGGGACGGGACGGTGGGCGGGGCCGCGCCCGGCCCACCGGCCGCACGGCAGGCCGCCAACGGCCGTCAACGGCCGGCTCCCGGCTCACGGTGGCGATCCGTCGCCGGAGGAAGGCCCGGGCCTCGATGGGAACGGAGGATCGACTCCTGTTACGCTCCTTGCGGAGCGGAGGCTCCGTTCCGTACCCTGGAGGGTCCATGATCCAACCTGCCCGCAGAGCCCACCACCAGGTCACGTTTGCCGTACTGGCGCTCGCCGTGGCCACCTACGCCCTGCTGCAGTCACTGGTCACCCCCGTGCTACCCACGATCATGGAAAGCCTGCACACCAACCAGACCACGGTCACCTGGGTGCTGACCGCCTACCTCCTCTCCGCCTCGATCTTCACCCCGATCATGGGCCGCATCGGCGACGCCGTCGGCAAGAAGAAAATGCTGCTGGTCGCCCTCGGCGCACTCGCCGCGGGCTCCGCCCTGGCCGCGATCGCCACCGGCATCACCCTGATGATCATCGCCCGCGTCATCCAGGGTGTGGGCGGCGGCATCCTCCCGCTCGCCTTCGGCATCATCCGCGACGAGTTCCCCCTGCCGAAGGTCTCCAGCGCCATCGGCGTCCTGGCCGCGCTGACCGCGGTCGGCGCCGGCCTCGGCCTCGTCCTGGCCGGCCCGATCGTCGACCTGCTCGACTACCACTGGCTGTTCTGGGTTCCCCTGATCATGGTGCTGCTGGCCGCCGCGGCCGCCGTCGTGTTCATCCCGGAATCCGCCATCCGCACCCCCTCCAGGATCAGCATCACCCCGGCACTGCTGCTCTCCGCCTGGCTGGTCTGCCTGCTGCTCGGCCTCTCCGAAGGCCCCGACTGGGGCTGGACGTCCGGCAAGGTGCTCGGCCTGCTCGCCGGCGCCGTCATCATCGGCGGAGCGTGGGTCGTCGTCGAGACCCGCTCCACCGCCCCACTGATCGACATGACCATGATGCGCCTGCCGGCCGTCTGGACCACCAACCTCGTCGCCCTGCTCATCGGCGTCGGCATGTACGCCCTCATGGCGTTCCTGCCGCAGTTCGTACAGACCCCGACCTCCGCCGGATACGGCTTCGGCGCCACCATCACCGAATCCGGGCTGATCCTGCTGCCGCTGAGCATCACGATGTTCGCCGTCGGGATCGCTTCCGGCCCGCTGGCCGCCCGCTACGGATCCAAGGCCGTCGTCGTCACCGGCTCCGCGGTCACAATCATCTCCTTCGTCCTGACCGCCTTCGCCCACCACGACAAGTGGGAGGTCTACATCGCCACCGCGGTGATGGGCATCGGGCTCGGCCTGGCCTTCTCCGCCATGGCCAGCCTCATCGTCGAGGCCGTCCCGGCCCACCAGACCGGCGTCGCCTCCGGCATGAACGCCAACATCCGCACCATCGGCGGCTCGATCGGCGCCGCACTGATGGCCACCATCGTCACCTCCGGCGCCGGAGGTGACGGCATACCCAAGGAATCCGGCTACACCAACGGCTTCGCCATGCTCGCCGGCGCCACCGTGCTCGCCCTGATCGCCGCCCTCGCCATCCCGGCCGCCCGCCGGGGCCACCCGGCGACCGCCCAGGACCTGCCACACGCCGAGCTGGGGCTGGTGCCCGGCGGCACCCTGCTCGGCGCCGACCCGGAGTAGACCGCACCGGCCAGGGCATACCAGCTAGGGCCCTACCAGCCGGGACAATCAGGCCAGTCACCCCGTCAGGCCGACCACGGTCCGTCGGCGCCCACGGCTATGGTGGTAGCCGATGATCGTGTAACCATGCTGAGGCGGACTACAGTGATCTCCACGGCTACCAGCGGTGGGAACCAGAACACCGGAGACAGCACCGCGACCGACGCCGGGCCGCGGCTGCGCCGAGACGCCGCCGCCAACCGCCAGCGCCTGATCACCACCGCGATCGAGGTCTTCAACGACGAAGGCATCGAAGCCGGCGTCGAACACATCGCGCAGCGCGCCGGGCTCGGCATCGGCACGCTCTACCGCCACTTCCCCACCAAACAGGCACTCATCGAATACCTGATCCACGAGATCCTCGCCGACATGGCCGGGGCCGCCGAAGCCGCCCGCAACGCGCCCGGCGGGCACGGCCTGGAACGCTACGCGCGCGCCGTCGCCAACACCATGGCCGCCCACCGCGGCTGCCTGGCCCGCCTGTGGGAACGCGCCCCCGCACCCGAACAGGAGAAGATGCGCCACACGGTCGCGGACCTGCTGCGCGACGCCCAGACCGCCGGCGTGATCCGCGACGACGTCACCCTGACCGACGTCCTGATGACCCTGCGCTCCGTACGCGGAGTCGTCGAGGCCCCCGGCGACAACCCCGCCCAGGCCTGCCAGCGCCACCTCGACTTCATCTTCGCCGGCATGCGCCCCGCCTCCGTCCAGCGGTAACCGGGAACAACAGAAGTCCACCGGCAGACCTCGGCCCACCGGCCGCACAGGCGTGTCGAACCCGCGGACGACCGGCGGGTTCGACATACCATCTGACTCCTGACAATGATCAGGAGAGGCTGTCTGGTCGTGACGCTCGCCGCCCGGGAACGGGCACATCCACAAGTGGACGACGCGGTCACCAAGGCGGCGACCCGCTACCGGCGCAGCCGCCGCCTGGCCGGCATCGGCATCGGCACGCTACTCCTCACCCCCGACTGGGCCCTGGCCGCCGCCACCATCGCGCGGCACCTGACCGGAACCCACCCGGGCACCCCCTGGACCGCGGTGGCCATCGTCCTGGCCGCCGCGGGAACACTCGGCTACGCCGCGATCTTCGGGAGCCGGGCCGGCGCCCAGATCCGGGAGCGACTGCCCTACGACCGGGTCGACGACCTGGCCTACCACTACCTGCGCGTACGCCAAGAAGCCGCCGCCGGCGGCGTGACAGCGCCCCCACCCGAGCTCCTGGCCGCCGCCGGCCGCGCCGCCCGCCGCCTCAGCGTCACCTGCCCGCACAGCGCCTCCCGACTCAAGGCCGCGATGCTCGCCCAGCGCTACTTCGACAACGCGGCCGGCGCACGCACCCCGGGCCACCGCCACGGAGCCCTCGACCTCGCCGAAACCCTCGAGACAACCCACCACCTCCTCGCCTCTCTCCGCCCCGTCTGACCGGCCCCGACGGCGCCGATCGGGGTCGATCGGCAACGCTGGAACGCCAGCCCCGCAGAGACGTCCACAGATATACAGATCATCGGTATATACTGATGATGTGGGTATTGAGGATATTCGCGAGCCGACCTTCCTGGTGCTCGCGGCACTCGCCGACGGCGCCAAACACGGGTACGCGTTGATCCGCGAGGTCGACACCATCTCCCAAGGCCGGGTGACCCTCCGAGCGGGCACCCTCTACGCCGCCCTCGCCCGCCTCGCCGACCAGGGCCTCGTCCGCCAACGCGGCGAGGAGATCGTCGACGGCCGGCTACGGCGCTACTACGACCTCACCGACGCCGGCGCCGAGGTCCTCGCCGCACAGGCCGACCGACTACGGGCGAACGCCGCCGAGGCCGACCGCCGACTCCGCTCCCGGGCCCACCTGCGGACGGCCCAGGCATGACCACCCCACGCCTCGAGAGCACCTACCGTCAGCTGCTGCGGTGCTACCCACGCCGCTGGCGGCAGGACAACGGCGACGAGGTCGTCGCCACCCTCCTCGACGCGGCGGACGCCGACGGACGCACCAGGCCGACCCCCGGCGACGTCGCCGATCTGGTCGTGCACGGACTCGCCGCCCGGTGCGGCGCCTCACTCGGCCTGGTTCCCGCGGCGGTGTGGCACCGCATCGCCACGACGGCCTTCGCGTCCCTCGCCGTGCTGTCGGCGGGCCTGCTCGTCGTCGCGGAGTGGCTCCCTGAACCGTGGGCGCGCCTACCACTACCAGCACCGGCCTGAGCTTCGGCCCGTTCGTCACCCTCGGCGTCGTCGTCTACCCGCTGCCGATCCTCGCGTTCACCGCCGCCGCGTGCGGCGCCCGGCGCGCCGCACGCGCACTGCTGGGGCTCACCTGCCTCGCGGTATTCGCCACGGTGCCGGCCGCCGCGCACAGCGACGCCGAACGACCCCAGATGTACCTGCTCGTCGTCCTGTGCCTGCTGGCCGCGATGGCGGCCGCCGGCCTGCCACCGACGATCCGCCGCCGCGACCTGTTCGCCGCGGCGGCGGTGTTCGGCCTGTTGTTCGCCATGGCTACCGCCCGCAGCATCTCGCTCTTCCACCAGGCGTACTCCGGCGCTCCCTGGAACTACTGGAGCTACCCGTTGCTCGCCTACCGCGGCCCCACCGGGCTCCTCGACACCCTCGAGATGACCATCCCGGCTGCCGTCGTCATCGGCGCCCTCGCCGCGACCATGGTCAGCGTGCGACATCCCGGCTGGATCCTCACGACCTCCGTGATCGGCGGAACATTGTCACTCATGCCGATCGCGGACTCGGTCCGCTACGGGCGCTGGGCATGGGAGGACAACTACGCCGGGAGCGGATTCGTCCTCCTGTTCGGCCTCATCACGATCGCAGCCACCATCGACCTGTTCCGCGCCGCCGGGCTGAGAGTTGTCCGGACCGACACGGCCGTCACTCCGGAAGCGAACCCGGGGGAGCCGGCGGACGGGTGCAGGTGAGGTCGGCGCTGGGCAGGGTGCCCGACCGCAGGTAGGCATTGACTGCGTCGTCGACACAGCCGCTGCGCACGCCGTACACGCCGTGCACCCGTGCTCCGCGCAACGTCACCAGTCGCGACGAGGACAACGCCCGGTGCAGCGCCCGGCTGCCCGCGTACGGCGTGCGGTTGTCCTTCTCCGCGGCCACCACCAGCGCGGGCACAGCATTCGCCACCCGGGTCGGTGCCTCCACCGGGCGCACCGGCCAGAACGTGCACGGGGTCAGGTTCCAGATCGCCGCACCCACATGCGGCTGCGCCCGCTGATGACGGCGGATGTCCGCCAGGTACTCACCGGCCACACGGGACGCCGGCACATCCCCGCACAGGACCGCGAGCTGCGCGCTCTGGAACGCGCTGATCGACCCCGCCGGCACCGCCTCCACCCGGCGCCCGGGTGACCCGCCGGGCAGCGTCGGACCGCCGGTAGCGACACCGTCCAAGAACTCGTCGAGGTAGGGGTTCTCCGCCGGGGCACGGCCATCCGCCGCGTCAGCGAAGGCCCGCACACCCATCGCCAGGACGTCGGACGCCTCAGCGCTGTCGTCGACGAGTGCATCAATGAGCAGCCCCGGGATGTCCCCGGCGTCGTACTCCACGCCGTCCACGGTCAGCGGACCGCGCACGGCCGCGGCGTAGATCCGGTCAACGGTGGCCAGCACCTCCGCGGCCGTGCTGCCAAGCCCGAACTGGGCGTCCCGCCCGGCGGCCCAGCCGGCCCACTCCCGCAGCGCGCCCTCGAGCAGATCCCCGGTGTCGCGCAGCACCCGCGGGTTGTACGTCGCCGGATCCACCGCGCTGTCGAGCACGAAACGATCGACCCGGTCAGGGAACATCTGCATGTACACCGCACCCAGGTAGGTGCCGTAGGAAAAGCCAAGAAACGACGTCTTCCGCTCATCAAGCGCAGCACGGACAACATCCATGTCACGAGCGGTGTTCCGCGTCGACGCGAACGGCAGCACATCGGCGTGCACCGCGCACGCCTGCGCTATCGCGGCCTGACCGTCGGCGGTGCGATCGAAACTGTCCTGGGCGGGGCCGCCGGCGCGCGGCCAGGGCCGCTTCAGGATCGGCCCGCAGTCCAGCGGTGCGCTGCGGCCGACGAAACGAGGGTCCATCCCGACCACGTCGAAGCCGTCCGCCGCCGCACCGAGCAGCCCACGCAGGTCCGGGGTGGCGTCCAGAGCAGGGCCGCCGGGACCGCCAATATTGATCATCAGAATGCCGCGCCGGTGGGCGGTGTCGGCTGCCCTGATCCGGGACACCCCGAGGGTGATCTCCCGGCCGTCGGGGCGGGCGTAGTCCAGCGGGACGCTGATCCCGGCGCACTGCGCGCCGGCCGCGTCCAGATAGGAGCCGATCGCGTCGTTGGGGCCGGTCCGGCATTCGTGCCAGCGCACCGGCTGGTTCTCGAACGGGGCGAGGGCCGGGTTCAGGCTCGCCACACCGGGCGGGGCGGGATCGGGCGCGCCGTCCGCCGCCAGCGCCCCGGGGATCGGCCCGGTGAAGGAGCCGACCCCGACGAGGGCCGCGGCGCCGACAACGACACCGCACATCCGCGTGCGTTTCTCATCTCGTCTCATCGCCAGCCAGGATCAACGCGGACGGCCTTTTCCCCGAGGTCCCGGGAAACCGGGCGTTTCCATGATCAAGGCGACATTAATCCTATTTGGAGGTACTCGATAATTCTGTTTGCCTTGATTTGCTATTCAAGATCATGAATTGGAAGGCCGCGGCGTCAACACTGTTGACTATCTTGAGTTTCGGGACGCCACGCAGGGGCGCGGGGCGGACACGCCGCTCCCCCACCGCACCTACCTGGTGTTCCAGCGGCAGGTCGTCGACGCCTTCGCGCGCTCAGGCCTGCGCTGACCGGGCGGGCAGGAGATCCGCGCTGCCGCCGGGGCCGACGACCGCGCGGATGTCGCCCGGGCCCACCGGCTCGCCGCACTGCGAGCAGGTGGGCACCGTGTGGAAGACCTCGCCGCAGCCGCGGTGCCGCACGTTCACCGGCGGGCCCGCGGGCGCGGCGTACCGGTCGCCCCACTGCCGCATCGCGGACAGCACCGGCCACAGGTCGCGGCCCTTGTCGGTGAGCCGGTAGTCGTAGCGCGGCGGATGCTCCTGGTAGGCGGTCCTGGCCAGGACGCCGGCCTCGACCAGACCGGCGAGGCGCTGGGTGAGCACGTTGCGGGAGATCCCGAGCCGCCGCTGGAAGTCGTCGAAGCGGCTCACCCCCAGGAAGGCGTCGCGCAGGATCAGCATCGTCCACCACTCGCCGACGACCTCGAGGCACTGGGCCACCGAGCAGTTCATGTCCGCGAAGCTCTTGCGCTCCATGACCGGCACGCTAGTCAGTTGCGTGATGGAACGCCAGCGCCCTAAGTTCAGTTGCATGACAGAACTGATGATGGACCGGGGCGTCTCGCCCCCACGACGCCGCGAGGCGTCCGGACGCGAGGTTCTGCTGATCGTCTGCAGTGGCGTGATCCTGGCGAGCCTCGACCTGTTCATCGTCAACGTCGCGCTGCCGCAGATCGCCCACGATCTCGGCGAGACCGACCTGAGCCGGCTGTCGTGGGTGCTCAACGGCTACGCGGTCGTCTACGCGGCGCTGCTCGTCTTCTTCGGACGGCTCGCCGACCGGTACCGCCGCGACCTCGGCTTCCTGCTCGGCGTCGCGGTGTTCACGCTCGCGTCGGCGGCCTGCGCGGCGGCCACCACCGTCGACATGCTGATCGGCTTCCGGCTCGTGCAGGCCGCCGGGGCCGCGCTGGTGACACCCACCTCACTGGGCCTGGTGCTCGCGGCCCACGAACCCGAGCGCCGTCAGGGCGCCGTGCGCACCTGGACCGCCGTCGGCGGGATGTCGGCGGCGATCGGCCCGGTCGTCGGCGGGCTGCTCGTCGCCGCCAGCTGGCGCTGGGCGTTCCTCGTCAACGTCCCGGTCGGCCTCGCGGCCCTCGTCGTCGGCTGGCGTCGGCTGCCGCGCCTGGCCGGCCAGCCGACCGAGCGGCCCGACGCCGTCGGCGTGCTGCTGGCCACCGGCGGGGTCGGCCTGCTGACCGCCGGGCTGGTCCGGGGGCCGGACTGGGGCTGGTCCTCGGCGGCGCTGGTGGGATCCCTCGGCGGCGGGGTCGGCCTGCTCGTCCTGTTCGCCGTCCACTGCGCCACCAGCCGGAACCCGCTCGTGCACCCGTCCCTGTTCACCTCCCGGCACTTCACCGGCGCCTCGATCGTCGCGCTGTTCTTCTCCGCCTCCTTCGGCGCGATGCTGCTGTCGATCGTGCTCTGGGAGCAGGGCCAGTGGGGATGGTCCGCGCTGCAGGCCGGCCTGGCCATGGCGCCTGGGCCGCTCATGGTCCCGCTCGTCTCGTTCGGCATCACCGGCAGGCTGATCACCCGCTACGGGCCGGCGATCGTCATCGGGCTGGGCAGTGTCATCTTCGGCGGCGGGGTCGCCTGGTGGGCGCTCGCGATCACCACGGAGCCGGACTACGTCTCCGGCGTGCTCGGCGGCATGGCCCTCACCGGGATCGGCGTCGGCCTGACCCTGCCCACCATGATGTCCACGGCCGCCGCGTCGCTGCCCCCGCAGTCGTTCGCGACCGGCTCCGCGGTCGTCAACATGGTGCGCCAGACCGGCATCGCCCTGGGCGTCGCCGTCACCATCGCGGTGCTCGGCGAGTCGTCGGTGGCCAGCGGCATCCCGCTGCACCTGTTCGCCCGGGTCTGGTGGGTCACCGCCGCCCTGTCGTTCGCCGGAATCGTGCCCGCCGTGGCCCTCCTGCGCCGCCCCGCCCGCACGGCTTGAGCACCCGACCGGCGACGTTGTCGACCGGTGGCGTTCGGGGCCGCGAACCGGTTGACTTTAGGCCGCCGGGCCGGTGTGGGCCCGGTGCCGGCGGTGGTCCGGTCGCACCGGCGACTCGCCCGCGGCGGACGGCTGCCGGCGTGTGTCCGATCGCCACGCCGTCGCGCGTGGCGTCTGGTGTGAGGAGCCGGTCCGTGTCCGAAGCCCCGTCCCGCGTCGCGATCGTCACCGGAGCAGCCCGCGGCATCGGCGCCGCCATCGCGCAGCGCCTGGCCCGTGACGGCATGGCGGTGGCCGTGCTCGACCTCGAGGAGTCAGCGGCCAAGACCACCGTGGATGCGATCGCGGCCGCGGGCGGGAAGGCGATCGCCCTGGGTGCCGACGTCTCCGACGCCGCCGCGGTGGACGCGGCCGTCGCCCGGGTGGCCGCCGAGCTCGGCGCGCCGACGGTGCTGGTCAACAACGCCGGTATCACCCGCGACAACATGCTGTTCAAGATGACCGAGGGCGACTGGGACGCGGTCATGGGCGTCCACCTGCGTGGCTCGTTCCTGACCGCCCGGGCCACCCAGAAGTACATGGTGGACGCGAAGTGGGGCCGGATCGTCAACCTCTCCAGCATCTCCGCGCTGGGCAACCGCGGCCAGGCGAACTACTCGGCAGCCAAGGCAGGCCTGCAGGGGTTCACCAAGACGCTGGCGATCGAGCTGGGCAAGTTCGGCATCACGGTGAACTGCGTGGCGCCCGGGTTCATCGTCAGCGACATGACGCGGGCGACCGCCGAGCGCCTGGGTGTCGGCTGGGAGGACTACCTGGCCGTGGCGAAGTCGAAGATCCCGGTCGCCCGGCCCGGCGAGGTCGACGACATCGCCCATGCGGTGTCGTTCTTCGTCGGCGAGGGCGCCGGCTTCGTGTCCGGCCAGGTTCTCTACGTCGCCGGCGGCCCGAAGGCCTGAGCCTGTGGGCGGCCGGTGCCGCACTGGCGCGGCGCCGGCGTCGGCTGCCCGTCGGTACGGCGCCGCCGAGCGCCGTTGCCGAACGCCATCGGGGGACGCGTCAGCGGGCGAGCAGCTCGTCGAGACGCTGGTAGCCCTCGCTGAGACCCTCCTCCATGCCGGAGGCGAGGAAGGCGTCGCGGGCCTCGAAGGAGTCCACCAGCGACGTGGCGACGAGCCGGGTGCGGCCGCCACCGAGGTCGGTGAAGGTCACCCGCTCGAGGGCGACGCCGTCCGGGAAGCCCTCGAAGGTGAACGTCTGCACGATCAGCTCGGGCGGGCGGACCTCGTGGAAGCAGCCGTGGAAGCCGAACTCGTTGCCGTCGCTGACGTGCAGGTAGCGGTAGGAGCCCCCGGTCCGGCAGTCGTAGTGGTCGATGACCATCCGGTGCCGGCGCGGGCCGAGCCACTGAGCGACCAGATCCGGGTCGCTGTGGGCGCGGAAGACCTTGGCCGGCGGCGCGTCGAACTCGCGGGTGATCCGCACCAGGGGGACGGTCGTGTCGGTGGCGGGCATGTCGATGCTCCTGTCAGGCTCGTCGGTCAGCTCAGGTCGTCGGTTCGGTCGGGTCGGGTGACTCGGTCGGGTCGGGCGGCCCCGCCCGGTCGGGTGGGTGGCGGGGCGGCATCGGGTGGACGTCGTCGGGCATGGCGCGCAGGACGTCGTCGAGGCGCCGGTAGCGCTCCTCGGCCTGGCGGCGGTACCGCTCGAGCCACGTCGTCAGGAGGTCGAGGACGTCGGCCTCCAGGTGCATCGGACGCCGCTGTGCCTGCCGGCCGCTGCTGACCAGGCCGGCGTCCTGCAGCACCCGCAGGTGCTTGGACACCGCCTGGACGGTCATGTCGTAGGGCGCGGCGAGCTCGTTGACGGTGGCGTCCCCCACCGCCAGGCGCGCCACGATGTCGCGCCTGGTCGGGTCCGCCAGCGCCGAGAACACCCGGGACAGCGTGTCCGCCGCCACCACCGGCACTCCCCCTCTGCATTCCCCCAGGCCGGCCACGATCAGCCGGCCACTTACTCAACTGATTGGTTGAATACCGAGCTTAGGCCGCCTCACCCAGGTCGTCAACCAGTTGGTTGAGGACAGGGCGCGGCCACCGGCCGCCACCGTTCGTCCCGCCGCGGTCACCGCCGTGGACCCAGGGCTCATCCGGGGCCGGGGCCGCCTGCGCCGTCCGCAAGGATGGACGCCGGGCCGGACAGGGGCCGCAGCGAGCTCGCGGAGGAGAACGGCGTGAACGGGCACGACCAGGACGGCACCGGCACCGGCGGACACCACGGGCACGGGCACGACAGCAACGGGCTCGACGACGGGCTCGACCTCGAGCACGGCGGCGGGTCGCTGCGCGACCTGCTCGCCGGTGCCCTGGCGCGCCCGGTGTCGCTGGTGCGCACCCGTCCCAAGCGGCCCCCGACGCCCACCGCCGAGCAGGTCCGTTCCGGGCAGGTCGTCGCCTGCCACGTCTACGCCGACGGCCAGCGGGTCCCCGACGGGTCGAACATGCTGACCGCCGCGCACATCGCCCGCCGCCGCCATGGCGCGTTCGCCTGGCTGGGCCTGTTCGAGCCCACCGACTCCGAGCTGGAATCCATCGCCGGCATCTACGGCCTGCCCGCGCTCGCCGTGGAGGACGCCGTCGTCGCCCACCAGCGACCCAAGATCGAACGGTACGGCAGCACGCTGTTCGTGGTGCTCAAGACCGCCTGCTACGTCGAGCACGGCGAGCTGACCGCGGACACCGAGGTCGTCGTCACCGGCGAGGTGATGGTCTTCATCGGCTCCGACTTCGTCGTCACCGTCCGCCACGGTGCGCACGGTGGGCTCCAGCAGCTGCGCGGCGAGCTGGAGGGACGGCCGGAGATGCTGCGCCACGGGCCGTCCGCGGTGCTGCACGGCGTGTGCGACCGGGTCGTCGACGACTACCTGGCGGTCGTCGACCGCATCGAGGCCGACGTGGACGCCGCCGAGGCCTCGGTGTTCGAACGCTCGGCGCGGCCGTCGGTGGAGAAGCTCTACCAGCTCAAGCGCGAGATCCTCGAGTTCAAGCACGCGGTGACCCCGCTGACCGCCCCGCTGCGGTCGCTGTCCGACACCCCACTGCCGATGATCGACCCGCACGTGCGTGACCACTTCCGGGACGTCTTCGACCATCTCGTGCAGGCCACGCAACGGATCACCCACCTCGACGAGCTGCTGTCGTCGATCCTGCAGGCGACACTGACGCAGGTGACCATCGCGCAGAACGAGGACATGCGCAAGATCAGTGCGTGGGTGGCGATCGGGGCCGTGCCCACCGCGGTCGCCGGGATCTACGGAATGAACTTCGACCACATGCCCGAGCTGCGGCAGGTCTGGGGCTATCCGGCCGTGCTGGTGACAATCGCGACTGCCTGCCTGTTCCTGTACCGGGCGTTCCGCCGCAACGGCTGGCTCTGAACTCCTCGGGAGCCCTCGGCGGCCCCTCGGCCCGTGCCGCGGTGTGTGTGCCGCACCGGCCTGGGCATGCCGTAGCGAGGAGGTGGTGCCCATGGCGCGTCCGGCGTCGCCACTGGGCCCACCGATCGAGGTCGTGGAACCGGACCCCGCGGTGGCCGACCTGCTCGGGGTGCTGCGCCGCCACCTCGGTATGGACCTCGCCTGGCT
Organism: Parafrankia sp. EAN1pec; assembly: GCF_000018005.1. Taxonomy (GTDB): domain Bacteria; phylum Actinomycetota; class Actinomycetes; order Frankiales; family Frankiaceae; genus Parafrankia; species Parafrankia soli. Next base: position 4,894,687 of record NC_009921.1, on the reverse strand, counting down.
GGGCCGGGTCGAGGGCGACCTGCTGGTGCTGCAGGTCGTCAACGGCGACGCGGCCGGTTTCGGCATCGCGCCGGGCAGCACGATCCGCCGCGAGGCGGCCCTGTACGCCCAGGTACTCGCCCACGATCAGCCGGTCATCATCCCCGACACCCACCGCGACCCGCGGACCGCCGACGCGGGCACCGTCCAGGTACTGGGTATCGGGGCGTACGTGGCCACGCCGGTCTACGACAACGACAACGACATCTACGGCATCCTCGGCTGCCTCGCGCACCAGCCCCGCCCGGAGCTGCGCGAACGCGACGGCCGGTTCCTCAGCCTGCTGGCCGCGTTCCTCAGCGACGCCGTCATCGACCTGCACCGGGTGTGGGAGACGCGCAGCCGGGTCTCCCGGGTGATCAACGACCTCATCGACGCCGGTGGCCCGCAGATCGTCTTCCAGCCGGTGGTCGACCTCTCCGATGGCGGCGTGGTGGGAGTCGAGGCGCTGTCACGCTTCCCGGGATCGACCGACGACCCGGAGGGCTGGTACGCCGTCGCCAGCAGCGTCGGGCTCGGCACGGACCTCGAGCTGACGGCCATCCGGCGCGCGCTGACCGTGATGTCCGAGCTGCCCAACTCGGTCACCCTCGCCGTGAACGCCTCACCGGCCACCATCACCTCCGGCCTGGTCGGCCTGCTGGCCCCGTTCCCGGCCTGCGAACGACTGATCGTCGAGATCACCGAGCACGAGTACTTCAGCGCCGACCCGGTGGTCATGCGCGGCATCCACGCGCTGCGCGCGCTCGGCGCCCAGATCGCGGTGGACGACATCGGCACCGGCTACGCCGGCCTCGAACAGCTCATCCACCTGCGGCCCGAGATCGTGAAACTCGACTACCTGATCACCCACGGGATGGACGGCGACCCCGCCCGCCGCGCCGTCGCCGCCGCCATCGTGGACGTCGCCGCGGAGATCGGCGGCTGCGTGATCGCCGAGGGCATCGAGAACACCGCCGAGCTGCGGGTCGCCATCGACGCCGGCATCGACTTCGGCCAGGGCTATCTGCTCGGCGCACCCGCCCGCACCGCACGCGCCGCCTGCACCCCGGCCGTCGCACTCGCCAACCGCCCCGGCTGACCCCCGCACAACGGGGCGCGAGCCGACGTACGGCGCCGGCGCCGGCGCTCCGGTGTTCCGCGGAACACCGGGTCCGGTTCAGGGGTGGCCGGTCTCCGGCAGGTCGACAGTGTTGCGGCGGTAGTGGATCCTCCAGCCGTCCGGAGTGCGCACGTGCCGGCTGTGGTGGTGTCCGAACCAGATGACGCGAGTCAGCCCGTCGTCCTGGGTGCGGCCGACTCCGTAAAGCATCGCGGAACGGGCGGTGTCACCGTCGACGGTGATCCGCGGGTTCATCTCCATTACCGCGGCGAGCATCTCCCTGATCGCGGCCCGCCCGCGTGCCGTCCGACCCGTACTCATCTCGAACTCGCCGTCCTCCGCCCACAGCTCGGCCCAGGCATCGAGGTCACGGGCGTCGAGCAGCTCGCCGTAGTCGATCAGACTCTGCCGGATCTCCTCCCGGTCCTCCAGCAGTTGCACGCGCTCTTCGAGGCTCAACCTGCTTCTGCTCATGACGAGTAGCTTTGACCAAAAAATTTGCACTCAGTCAATATAATTCTCTCGGCAGCACCGCCCGGTCGCACAGCACGGTCGCCGCGTCACGCGTCGCCAGTGGCAACCCGATGCCGCCGATGTGGCGGCCGACCTCCGCCAGCACGATCTCCGCCAGCACGATCTTGGTGGGCACGTGCCGCGCGGGGAGCGGGTGCGACGCCTCATTTCTCGCGCGATCCGCCTCCGTTACCGAGGCGGCGTATATGCACTGATAGGAAGCCGGTCGTGTCTTCGGCGGTGAACCTCCATTTCCGGCACGGGGCCGGTGTTCTGCCGGGGGCGCACGTTACTTTCTGCCGGGAAAAAGTCACGACGGTGCCTGGCGAGCTCCCGGATAGTGCCCTGCTTCGGCCGGTGATGCCGTGACGACCGTTCCCGACACGCGAAGAAGGGAGCATTCATGAAAATGTGGGTACAACGCGCGGCTCGGTGCTTCGGCATACTCGCCGTCGCCGGCGGCGTGGCGCTCACGACCACCTCGCCGGCCTCCGCGGCGGCACCGAACACGGGAATCGGTCTCCGGGCGAGCGGGCTCATTCCCAGAAGCCCGGTCGTCGTCAGCACCTTCCCGGGCACCTCGCCGAACCACCGGGTGGGCATCAGGGTCCCGTCGCTGCTCAGCATCGGCGTCGTCGACACCACGGCGGGCCCGACCAGCGCCAGCGCGACGGTCGGCAACGTCGCCGTCGCGCTGTCGGATGTCACGACCGTGCGCGTTGGCAAGGTCAAGTCGAGCTGTGCCTATGACCCGTCCACCGGGACGGTCAGCGGGAACGCCACCGTCACGAACGCGCGAATCGTACTACTCGGAATACCGATCGCGCTCCGGCTTGACCAGGCACCGAACACAACCATCGCCCTGCCCGGCGGCCTCGGCACGCTGACCGTCAACCACCAGACACTCAGGGCGGACGGCACACTGACGGTCGAGGCAGTGTCGATCAGCCTGTTCGGAGGTCTCGAGAAGGTGGTCGTCGCAACGTCGGTCTGCAACAAGGCCGTACTGGCCTGACAACCGGAAATTCCCGCGCAAAGGTCGGGCGGCGCCGAGGCGTCGCCCGACCGAAAAGGAGCGCGGCGCGGAGTCAGTAGCCGGCCTCGACGTCGACGACGCCATGCAGCGGCCGGCCCGCGCGCCAGCGTTGCAGGTTGTCTGCGAAGAGGTCGAAGCCGCGGCTGAGGCCGCCGGGAGCCGACCAGGACAGGTGCGGCAGGATCCGGACGCGGGCGTCATGGCGCAGCGGATGGCCGGCCGGCAGCGGTTCGGGGTCCGTGACGTCCAGACTGGCGCGGGACACCGTCCCGGCGGCCAGCGCCCGGACCAGCGCGTCGGTGTCGACGATCCGCCCCCGGGCGACGTTGACCAGGTGCAGACCGGGCTTGGTGACGACGAACGCCGCGTCGTCCAGCAGCCGGTCCGTCTCCGGGGTCAGTGGCGCGGCCACGACGAGGTGGTCCGTCTCGCCGACCAGCTCGGGCAGGGTCCGCACCACGGTCACGGTCGGCTGTTCGGCCGGGCGTCCGCTGCGGCGCAGGGCCAGCAACCGGGTCCCGAACCCGTCCAGCCGGCGAGCCAGCTCCTGACCGATGGACCCGAATCCGATCAGCCCTACCGTCCGACCGACGAGAGTGCCCAACGGCTCGGTGAGGAACGGCTCGTTCGTCTCGGCCTCCCAGATCTGCGGGATCCGCTTCTCGGCGGCGAGCAGCAGGCTGACGGTGAGCTCGGCGATCGCCGGACTGTTCGCCCCGCGGCCGCAGGTCACCGCGCGGCCGGCGAGGCGGTCGAGCGGGAAGCCGTCGACCCCTGTCGACAGGAAGTGCACCCAGCCGGCCCGCTCGAGCGCCGCCAGCACGCCGGCCGGCGGCGAGCCGCGCAGCGCCGAGGGCATCACCAGGACTGTCACCGGGCCCGACGACGCCGGCACGACCTCCCCGCCGAGAACGTCGACGACGTGCGCCTCGGCGCCGAGCCGGGACCGGATCAGCTCGACGGCCGGGCTCGGGACCACGGCCGCGATCACCGTGGCGGTGGTGGGCGGGGTGGGAGTCGGGACTGCGGGTGTTGGTGCGGCGCCGGGTAGCGGTGCGGCTCCTGGTAGTGAGGTGAGCGACATGGTGCGCTGGCTCCCGTCAGGCTCCGGTGGCGAGTTCGAGATGCGCGGTGTTCCGCTCCGCGGCCGGCAGCTGCGCGAGCACCTGCCGCAGTGCCTCCGCGACGCGCTGTGCGGTCTTCGTGGAAAGGCCCTGCCTGGCCCAGAGGGCCAGCAGCAGCGGGGCCGGCCTGGGCAGGTCGTCGCGGGAGACGAGGCCCTCGGGGGTCTGGCCGAACGTGGCCAGCAGCGCGATCCCGAGGCCGGCCCCGACCGCCGCCTGCACGCCGGCGAGCTGCATGGCCTCCGCGCCGATCACCGTCTCGATCGCGTGGAGCGACAGCGTCTCCAGCGCCCGGGACCGCAGCGCGCAGGGCTGGTCGAAGGCCACCACCGATATCGGCTGTGCCGCCGACGGCCGCCGCCAGGCCGGGGCGGAGTACCAGGTCAGCTCCAGCTCGCCGACCGGCTGCGCGCGGGGGTCGTCGGCCGGGCCGAGCAGCAACGCCAGGTCCATCCGGCCGGCCTCGAGCCCCTCGCGCAGCGTGGTGCCCCGATCGATGCGGAACCGGACGCGGTGGTGGGGCAGTGACTGCCCCAGAACCGTGGCGAGGACAGGCAACAGCTGGGCCGCGCCGTGCTCGGTCGAGCCGATGAGCACGGTCTCCTCGATCTCCTCCAGGCCGAAGCCGTGCAGGGTCTCGTCGTGCAGGCTCAGGATCCGCCGGGCCTGGCCGAGCAGTTGCTCGCCGTCCCGGGTGAGCTGGGATCCACGCCCCTGGCGCTCGACCAGGACCCGTCCGGTGGCGGATTCGAGGCGGCGCACGTGCTGGCTCACCGCCGCCTGACTGAGATGCAGTGCCGTCGCGGCCCGCTGGAAACCGCCACAGTCCGCGACAGCCACGAAGCTGCGCAGCGGCGCGATGTCCAGAGTCCGGCGCATGCCACACACGCTACTTGTCAAACTCTTTATGTTCATCGGGATGATAGAAAATCATCACGAGTCGTGATGGGTCTCCATCGCGAACCGTCGTTGGACATCCGGTCAGGCACCCCGCATGCTGATCGGCATGGCCCAGTCGACCACCGTGCTGCTCACGTGTCGTCGCTGGTTGGACCTTGCGCGCAGTCAGGCAGCCCGCTGTCACTGACCCGATCCGTCCGCCGACCTGATCGGATTACAGACCGACTCCCGGTTGCCCTGCGTCACCACTGATCCGACCTGGCCAGTGCCTCGCGAGGCGCCGACCGGAGGGCGCGGCGGCGCATCCCGTTCAGATCCCCTCCCGCCCCATCAGCGCGCCCGTCATGCCGGGATCCGGCGCGATCCGGTCGACAGAGCCGTCCCAACGCACTCGCCGCGCGATCACCAGGAAGGTTCCACCGATGTCCGCTCGCACGCTCAAGCTGGGCGCCGTCCTCATCGGGGTCGGCGGCCCGGGGCAGCACAACACCTGGCTCAGCCCCGAGATCCCGGGCAACGCCAGCGTGGACGTCCGCTGGTACATCGCCCGCGCGCAGCAGGCGGAGGCCGCGAAGTTCGACCACGTCTTCATCGTGGACAGCCAGTTCATCACCGCGGACTCGCCGAACCACTACCTCAGCCGGCTCGAGCCGCTGACGCTGCTGTCCGCGATCGCCGTGCACACCAGCCACATCGGCCTGGTGGGGACGATCACCACCTCCTACAACGAGCCGTTCAACGTCGCCCGGCGGCTCGCCTCGCTCGACCACATCAGCGGCGGCCGGGCCGGCTGGAACGTTGTCACCAGCGGTGACGCCGGGACCGCGGGCAACTACAGCCGCGACGAGCACTACGACTACGCCACCCGGTACGGGCGGGCGCACGAGCACGTCCGGATCGCGCAGGGGCTGTGGGACTCTTACGAGGCCGACGCCTTCCCCCGGGACAAGGACCGCGGCGTCTTCTTCGACCGCGACCGCCAGCACGCGCTGAACCACAAGGGCGAGTACTTCTCGGTGGTCGGGCCGCTCAACCTCGAGCGCACCCCCCAGGGCCAGCCGGTGATCTTCCAGGCGGGTGACTCGGAAGAGGGCCGCGACCTGGGGGCGAGCATCGCCGACGCGATCTTCAGCCACGCCCAGACCCTTGAGCAGGCACAGGCGTTCCGCAGCGAGCTGCGGGCGCGGGCGGCGACCAAGGGGCGCGACCCCGAGCAGCTGCTCGTCATCCCGGGGATTTTCCCGATCATCGCCGACACGGACGAAGAGGCCCGCGCCAAGGAGGACGCGACCCTCGGCGCGAAGAGCTTCGAGCGGGCGCTGGCCGAGCTCGGCCGTCCCTTCGGCTGGCACGACTTCTCGCAGTACGACCTGGACGCACCGTTCCCCGAGGTCGGCGACGCCGGCGAGCGCAGCTTTCGGACCCAGGCGGAGGGGATCAAGAAGCTGGCCCGGGACAACAACCTCACGCTGCGCCAGGTGGTCGAACACCAGCTCACGGCGTTCCGCTCGCCCTTCGTCGGCTCGCCGCGCACCGTCGCGAACGAGATCGAGCGCTGGTTCGAAGACGGCGGCTTCGACGGCATCAACATCATGGTGACGGTCCCCAGCGAGTTCGCCCTGTTCGTCGACCAGGTGCTGCCGATCCTGCGTGAGCGTGGCGTCGCCCGCAGCGAGTACGAGTCCACGACGCTGCGCGGCAACCTCGGCCTGCCCGTCCCGGAGAACCGGCACACCGCGGCCCGCCGCCAGCAGCAGCACTCTGCCGCCGCCCCCACCGACGCCGCCGTCGCCGACAGCGCGCCCGCACTCGACGTCCCGCCGGCGCCCGCGGCCACGGAGTCGGCCCTCATCTCCTGACGCCCGGCGCTTCGCCCTGAACCTGCGCTTCCGCACCCATGACGACCTGGAACGCTTCACCGGTGAGGTGGTCCCGCTGCTACAGAAGCGCGGCGTGTTCCGCACCGCGTACGAGGGCGACACTCTCCGCGAGCACCTCGGCCTGCCGTTCCCCGTCAACCGCCACACCCCGGAGCGCGAGGCCGCCGCCGCTGGTGCTGGTGCTGGTGCTCGCTCGGGCGCCGAGCCTGCGGACACCTCCGCCCGGCCCGCGCTGAACGGGGTCAGCCCGTGACAGGCCCGTCCGGTGACCGGCCGCGTTTCCGGCTCGGCTTCCTCACCCATGTCCAGGGGCGGGGCGACTCCGCGGCCGCCTACCGCAATGCCCAGGAACTGTTCGTCGTCGCCGACGAGCGGGCTGTCCCGGGAGGAGGTGGTCGAGCAGCTGCGCCAGGAGCGGGTGCTGCCGGTCGCCACCGACCTGATCGCACAGTTCAACCCGGCAGTGGTCGACCAGGACGCGGCCATCCGGGCACTTGAGCTCATCGCCACAGTGGTCGCCCCCGCACTGGGGTGGCGTCCAGCGTCCGCCGCCGAGCTCGAACCGGCAGGAGTGTGAACTCATGACCTACCACCGCACCGCTCACCCGGCGCACCGCGGCGTACTCGACGCCGACCCGCCCGTACGGCGGGCCGCGACGCAGGTCTTCGACCCCGGGCGGCTGCGGAGCGTCTTCGGTGCCTTCCCCTCGGGCGTGGCGGCGGTGGCGGCGCTCGTCGACGGCGTGCCGGTGGGGATCGCGGCAAGCTCGTTCACCTCGGTCTCCCTGGACCCGCCACTGGTATCGCTGTGCATAGGCCACACGTCCAGTACCTGGCCCGCACTGCGCGCCGCGCCGCGGCTCGGGCTGAGCATCCTCAGTGCCGAGCAGGAGCGGGCGGCCCGCCAGCTCGCGGGCGGGCAGGGCGACCGTTTCGCCGAGCTGCGCTGGCGGGTGACCGACGACAGCGCCGTCCTGCTCGACGGAGCCAGCGCCTGGATCGAGACCAGCATCGACCAGCAGGTACGCGCCGGCGACCACGACATCGTCGTGCTGCGCGTGCACGACCTGGACGCCGACCACGACATCAGCCCGCTGGTGTTCCACGCCAGCCAGTTCCGCAGGCTCGAACGCTGACCGCACGGGATCGCCAGCGGTGCGCAGAGCTGAGCTCTCCTTGGTCCTCGCGTCCACCTGCCTGGGCGATGGGCACAAAAGTCGGGACTGTGGTGAGGTATCAGACCGACCAACCGCACAGCGGCGCCAACATCAACTCTAGACCAGGTGATCCCATCTGTTCGGCGGTCGTGGCAATCGGTGACCGGATGATGTGCGACGGTTCTGTTGTGTCAGATCGCCGTGACCATCGCGAGTGCTAGCCGGTGGAGGGCGGGGTGAGGTGGGCGGTGAGCGCGGCGGCTGTCGCGGCGAGCAACGGTGTGGCTCGCCGCGCGGCCGGGACGGACGGCGCTGTCACTGAGAGCGCCGCCACCGGACCGCCGTCGCCTGCCGGACCCACAGGCACGGCAACCTCGACCTCCCCCAGACGCCTTTCCTCCCTGGCGATCGCAGGCGAGCCGCTGCGGATGTCAGTGAACTGGCGGTGGAGCAGCCCTGGTGCGGTGACGGTGTACGGCGTGACCCGCACCAGGTCGCGCAGGACCTGCTGTCGTAGGGCGTCAGTACCGTGGGCCAGGAAGAGCTTGCCCGCGGCCGTTGCGTGCAGCGGCAGGTGCGATCCCCTCGACACGGCCGCGCCCAGCTCGTCGACGACGAGCAGCCGGTTGCCGTCGAGGGATGTGAGTGCGACGGCATGGCCTGTCGCCGTCCGCAGTCCACGCAGGTAGGGCCGCCCGGCCTCGGCGAGCCGGCGCTGGCACGGAACCTGGCCGCCCAGCACCCACAGTCGGGTCCCCAGCCGGTACGACCCGTCCGCCTGACGTTCCAGCCCTCCCCACGCCACGAGCTCCCGCACCAGCCGCAGCGCCGTGGGCAACGGCAGTTCTGCCCGCGCCGCGATCGTGGTCAGCCGCAGGCAGGCCGACCCGTCGGCAAAGGCGTCCAGGACGGACAACGCCCTGCCCACCGCCGACATACGCCACCTTCCCGACGCCGCGCCGCCCCGGCCATCGCGTGACATCTGTGATCAGTGCGCCACGTCCGCCGGTCGCCGCGTCATTTTCACCTGATGAAACCGGACGCTACCGCCCTGGCGCCGGTGGCGGGCAACCTGTGGATTCCCCGATCCGCACGAGGCCATGAGAGGCACGCGCATGCTGCTGAACCTGTCGCCCGACGAGCTGTTGTCCACCACCCGGGCGGTGCGCCACCGACTGGACCTGTCCCGGCCGGTGCCGTGGGAGCTCGTCCAGGAATGCGTCGAGCTCGCCGTACAGGCCCCGACGGGCCGCAACCGGCAGCGGTGGCACTTCGTCGTGGTCACCGACACGCAGCGGCGCCGCGCGCTCGCGGACGTCTTCCGGCGCGCGGTCGCCGCAGCCGACCCGCACGCCAGCCCGCTGACGCAGCGCGACTCCCAGCGGATGAACGCCAACCCGTCGTCGTTGTCCAGGATGCGCAGCGGCTTCCAGCACCTGTACGACAACATCCACCGGGTGCCCGCGCTCGTGGTCCCCTGCGTCGAGGGACGAACCGACCGCGCGTCCGTCCTCGCACAGTCGATGACCTGGGGCTCGATCCTGCCGGCCGTGTGGAGTTTCATGCTCGCCGCCCGCGCCCGGGGGTTGGGAACGGTGTGGACGACCGCACAGGCGCCCCTCGAACGCGAGATGGCCACGCTGCTGGGCGTCCCGTACGACCGGGTGATGCTGGCCGCGTTCATTCCACTCGCCTACACCGTCGGCACCGAGTTCCGCCCGGCGCCCCGTGTTCCCCTCGGCGAGGTTCTGCACCGCGACCAGTGGTGACAGGCGGCGGGCCGAGGTCAGGGCTGAGGCGCGTCGGGCGCACCGGCGATCGGCGAGTAGGTCGACGCGTCACCGGCCCGGTCGAAGTTCCAGGAGAGTTGGGGCTGCTCCGACGTCGATTCGGTCATCGTCAGGCTCCTCCGGCCGTTCAGTGCCTCGCACGACGACGGCGCGCGACGACGGCGGGGGTCGGGATGGCGGGTCCGGGCAATCTGGACACCGGTCCTGGCGCATGCTGCCCGCCGGCCGGAGGGCGGGGCAGTCGAATGGGAAAAGTCGTGATGACTTTCCGGGTTCTCCCTATACCAACGTCGACCTCGGCGGTCACCGCCGGTGGGGAATCAGGCCGCGGCGGCGTCTGGTGGCAGGGCGGCGGCGATGCCGGACAGCAGCCAGTCGAGGCCCTGCTCGAAGGCCCGGTCCGCATGCCCTCCCGAGAGCGTGAGCGGTTCGGTCAGCACCTCGGCGAGCGCCGGGTGCTGTCCGCTCGCCGCGAGCTGGTGCAGATGCTCGACGACGGCCTGCCAGCGCGGTTCGGCCGGCAGGCCGGGCACCGCGCGATCGACCGCGGGCGCTCCCGTGCCACGGTCGCGCTCGTCCCCGCCGCCGCCACCCGCCCGCGCCGGGGCCCGGTCCTGCTCCGCGGCCAGGCGACGCTCAGGGGCCAGGTTCTGGTCTGGAGCCGAACTGCGGTCTGGGGCCGGGCCGTCGGCGGCGCACGCCTGTTGGCCCTCGCGCTTGCGCGCGGAGACCTCCCCGAGGATGTGCCCGATCACGAACGTGTCCACGGCCCGCAGGATTTCAATCTTGCGGCTGGTCTCCACCCGCAGGCCGGTGAGGGCCTCGAACGACTGCTCGATGTGTCGCACGGCGTTCGGGCCGATGTTTCCGCGTTTCACGACGGACCGCAGCATCCACGTATGGCGCAGGCCCACTTCCCGGCTGCGGGCAGCGATGGCCCGCATCGCCGCCTGCCAGTCCGTGGGCAGCGCCTCGGTCAGGACAGCCTCCCCGGCCACCCGGTCGGTCATGAGGTCGAGCAGGTCGTCCTTGCTCGGGACGTGGGTGTAGAGGCTCATCGGCCGGGCGCCGAGCACGGCCGCGACCCGGCGGATGGAGACCGCGTCGAGCCCTTCGCGGTCGGCGATGCCGATGGCGGCTCCGACGATCGCCGCGCGGGTCAGCCCGGGTCTGGGCGGCGCCGGCGGATTTTCCCACAGCGGGCCGAGTGCCGCACCGGGCCCGGTTCCCCCGCTCGCGGCGCGAGGTTCCGGCTGCCGGTCATCCACCCGTCCAACACTAGCCGCGTACGGCTTCGATCAGGTGCGACGTGAAACGTCTGCCACGATGGCCTCCACTCCTCGGAGCGAGGGATGGCGCATCATTCGCTGGCGCCGGCCCCGCCCAGGACGACGGTGTCGATGACGGTGAGGGCATCGCTGATCGTCGCCGCCAGGTCTCCGCCGAGCAGATACCAGCGGGTCTGCGCGGCGAGGATGATCGCACCCGCGGCGACTGCGAGCATCGCGGGCTCCAGGTCGTCGGGCGCCTTGCCCAGCCGCGCGCCAAGGAACTCGGCGAGGACGCCGTTGAACTCCAGGATGCTCACACCGAGCATCACCCGGGTGGCGTACAGGCTGGCCTCCACGACCTGGACCCACCGGGCGACCTCGGCCGAGTCCTCGGCGGCGACGACGTCCTGGACGGCCTGGCGGACCGAACGCATCGGCGCCTCGTCCTCCGGTCGGGTCGCCAGGGCGGTTGCGACGGCCTGTGCCCGGCGCCGGACGACGGCCCGCAGGACATCGTCCTTGGCCGGGAAGTAGCGGTAGAACGTGCGGACGGAGATCCTCGCGGCGGCCGCGATGTCGTCGACCGTCACCACGTCGAATCCGCGGAGCTCGAACAACTGGAGAGCGGCTGACTCGACGGCCCGGGCCGCGGCTTCCAGCCGGTCGGCCCGGGCCTGTCGCACACTCGGCGACGTCCGGTACGGCCTCTTCACGCCGTCCCCCGTCACTCGCCCTCCTACCCGTGCGCCCGCGACGGTGGATAGGACCGTCCACCGTCAGGCTAGGCGCCGGGCAGGCCCCCGCAGGCTCAGGGTCAGGCGACGGTCGGAAGGGTCAGGGTGGAGCCGCCGACGCCGGTGGCGACGGTGACGTCGACCGGGGTCGGATTCTGGGTGAGCATCGTCGGGACGCCGCCGGAGACGCGCACGGCGATGCGGTGGCCGGCCCCGAACTGCCAGTCGTCCGGCCGGATCGGAACGGTGAGGGTGACGGGTGCCCCGGTCGGCACCGGGGTGGGCACGACGCTCGAGATCCGGTGGCTGGCCCGGAGGAAGCCGTTGTTGACCAGCGTCTCGGTACCGTCCGGGCCGACGTCGAGCAGTTCGACGTAGAGGTTGGCGTCCGGGCCGGACAGCCGCGCCTGCAGTGTGAGCGTCGGGCGGCCGAACAGCGACGTCGGTGCGGTGAGCGCGTCGGTCTGGAAGAGGAGGGACCCCCCGGCGGTCGACGGGTCCTGCGGCTGGTGGAACGTGCTGGTTCCGGGTGTCAGGCTGGCCGCTCCGAGCGAGCCGTCCGGGTTGAGGGTGAACGCACGTACGGGGGTGCCGGTCGGCCGGTAGCCGACGATCTCCCGCCAGCCTGAGGAGGTCGTGGCGGGGCTGGCGCCGGCGTAGCTGACCAGGGTCGGCTGGGGTGGGATCGGGACGTTCGGAAGCCGCAGCACCCAGTGGTCGAACCAGGCGAGCGTGATCCCCGGGGAAAGTCCTTCGGGGTTACAGAGCCCCGGGCAGTTCGGGTACCGCAGCGGGGCCCGGTGCGGCCACTGGCCGTAGATGGCCCACGTGCGGCTGAGAGCACCTTCGATGTTGGTGAGCTGGCCGGAGCGGAAGTACTGGTCGACCCACCCGCCCATCGCGAAGATCGGGACATTGATCTCGTCGTGGTGGCCGACGAACGTCCGCGACCGCCAGTAGCTGTCGTAGGTGGGGTGGGCGCGGTTGGCCGCGTACTCGGCCGCGGCGTTGATCGCTCCGCCGCTGATCAGCTGCGCGGTGTCGGGCCAGTTGTCGACGCTGCCGCCCTCGGTGGTCTTGATGCCACCGGGGTAGATGACGTCGCTGTAGAGGTCGGCCGGCGACTGCAGCGGGGCGATGGCGACCAGGTGCGGCGGCCGGTTGATGGCGGCGGCGTAGGTCGTGTCACCGCCGTAGCTCTCGCCGGTCATTCCGATCCGGCCGTTCGAATAGGGCTGGACGGCCAGCCATTCGACCAGGTCGCGGGCGTCCTTGCCGTCCTGGGCCGACATGGCGTTCTGCCAGGTGCCCCCTGATCCGCCGGTACCCCGCAGGTTGCAGACCAGGGCGTTGTAGCCGTGGGTCGCGAAGTAGGTGGCCTCACTGGCGACATAGGTCGCCCGTAATGCCGTATACGGAGTGAACTCGACGACCAGGCCGGGGAAGGTACCCGCGGCCGGCACACCGTTGGTCGCCGGCCGGACCAGGGTGCAGCTGAGTGGGGTGCCGTCCCGAGTCGGAACTGTGGTCTCGGTGGAGACGGTCTGGTAGGTGGCCGGACGGTCGTAGTTCCACCAGGCCTGTGTGCCCGCCGATAAAGGCCGGGCGAGGACGGGCGAGGGCGGGGATGTCGACGGGGCGGCGATACCGGCCGTTGCGGACAAAGCCGATGCGGACAAAGAGGCGGCGACCGCCAGAGCGGCGACCGGAGCGAAGCGGCGGATGAACGTTGGCGCACATCTGGCCATGAGGCTCCTTCCCAATCAGACGGCAGATACTGCCATACAATTTGAGGAAGGTCACGACGGTCCGTAATTCCGCGTACCGGTTCAGGTCAGCTCGGCGGCTCGGCGGTTCGAGGCGGCCAAGTGATGGGCAGCTCGGTCATCCGGGCGAGCAGCCGGGCCAGGAAGAGCGTCTGGCGATGCAGTAGGTCCCGGTCCAGCTTGTCGAGGTTGTCGCCCTCGGTGACCTGGAGCAGGTAGGCCGGCCCGGTGATCATCGCGATGGTGGGGATGCCGAGGCGGTAGGCGAAGGTCCCCTCGCCGTAGAGGCCGTCCTGGAACGGCTTCTGGATGCCGGTGCGGGCCAGGTCGCTGTGGCGGACCTCGTCGGTGGCCAGCCGGCGCAGGGTCTCGCTGTTGCCCACCGCGACGGCGACCGGCTCGGTGCGGCCGGTGGCGCGGTAGGGGCCGGTGCCGCCGTCGTCGTCCCAGGCCATGGCGCCGAGGTGCTCGGCGACGAGCGCCATGTCGATCCCCGCCGTGATGTCGGGATGCTCGCGCAGCCACTCGTCCGGCTTCACGGTCGCCGTCTCGGCGGTCATGTGGCTCGGAGAGAACATGAACAGCAGGTCGCGGCGGCGGGTGGCGGCCGGGAACCGGCTGAAGTACTCGGCGAGCGCGAGCAGCGCCGGGCCGCCGTTCTCCTCGAGCGCGTTCTGCCCGTCGGTGTGGGTGGCGACGAGGACGGCCCGTGGGTCCTGGCGCGGCCCGGCTCCGGGCAGGCGGGCCAGCAGGTAGTCGACGGTGGTGCGGCTCCGGTCGGCGTCCAGGACGAGGGTGGCGCGCACCGGCCCGCGGGCGAGCAGGCCGCGCAGGACGGCGCCCTGCTCCCGGTCGACCCGCAGCGCCGGGAGGTCGGCGTGCTCCTGCTGGTGCGGGGTGTACTGCCCGGCGGCGAGGGCGGGTGACATGTCGGAGACCTCGATCATGCCGACGGCGCCGTGGGCGCGGGCGGTGGCCAGGCTCGGCGCCGGCGGGACCCCCAGCCAGACCCGGGAGTAGTCCTCCGCCGCGAACTCGGCGCGGGCCTCGGGCGGGTGGACGTCGTACGCCAGGTCGGCGAGCACCGAGGCACGCAGCCGGGCCACCGGGGCGTCGACCAGCACGATCGCCCCGGACGGCGACCCCGCGACCGGGCCGCCCAGGGCATCTGGGGCTCCCAGAGCATCCGGGCCGCTCGCGGCGCCCGCCAGGCCGGCGCCGGCGGCCTGGTAGTCGGCTTCGGCGCCGGCACCCAGGTCGACCAGCGGTCCTTCGACACCGGCCGGGCCGGTCTCCCCCGAGTACGGCCGGTAGTAGGCGACGGGCACCGACCGGGTCGCGCCGGTGGCGTCGGTGACCCGCAGCGACCAGGACCGCGCGAGCCACTGCGACAGCAGGGTCGGATGGCGGGTCACCTCGAGGCCGTAGTCGCGCAGCTGTCGCTCGAGGTCGTCGATGTGGTGCCGGTGCGCCGCCGAGCCGGTGAACCGCGGTCCCACCGCGGTCATCCGCTCGACCCAGCCCCAGAGCGTGTCGACGTCCACCAGGTCGGTGGCGGCGATCGGGCTCGGCGTGCCGGTGGCGAAGGGCCGGGGCGCGGCGGTGGCCGACGGTGCGCCGCCCGGATCGGGCGCCGGGCCGTCGCAGCCCGCCGCCCCGGTGCCGGCGACCGCGGCGAGCCCGCCGGAGGCCGCCAGCCGCAGCGTCGCGTCGAGAAATCCCCGCCGGCTGGCCGGCTGCCGCCCGTCCCGCGCCGTCATGGCCCTGGATCATGGCAGGTGCGCGGCCACCCGTCGCCACCTGACGGCTACCCGCGCGACACGGCGTGGTTCGGTCAGGAGGTACGGGTCGGCTGCGCGAGGGCGGCGGCCGGGGACATCAGGTCACCGACGGCGGCGCGCAGCATCCGGCCGAGGTCGGCGTCCGGGACGGCGGCGAGCACCTCACCGCCGAGCACGAACCCGCCGGCGATTGCGCCGAGGGCGCACATCAGCCGCACCCGCAGCTCCACCGGGACGTTCTCGTCGGTGAGGATCCGCTGGAACCGCTCCTGCAGGTCGGCGTGGTCGGCGTCGTGGCTGTGGCCGTGCAGCCGTTCGAGCGCACCGTGGTTGCGGATGTGGAACAGGAACAGCGACCGGTTCGCCAGCATGGTGTTGACGACGAGGTCGAGCAGCTGCGGCCAGCGCTCCGGGCGGGCCAGATCCGCCTCGAGGTCGTCGAAGCCCGCCCGGCCGAGATCGTGCAGACGCAGGTGCAGGGCGAGCAGGATGTCGTCCTTGCTCGAGAAGTGGTAGTAGAGCGCCGCCTTCGTGAAGTTCATCCGCTCCGCGATCTCGCGCAGCGACACCGCTTCGTACCCGGCGGTGCTGAACAGCTCCAGGGCCACGTCGAGGATCCGTTCCCGGGTGCTCTTCTCCCCTTCGGTGGGCGCGGGCGGTCTGGGCATGATCTCAACCTACTTGACGACCTGACACGATGTTGCTTACCTTGCGACAGGTAAGTCAGCTTACCTGCTGGCAGGTAAATATTCGGCGGGACGGAGCCCGGATGGACCAGATCATGATCGAGGCGACGGACCTCGCGAAACGCTACGGCGACACCCAGGCGCTGGCCGGGGTCGACCTGAGCGTCCCCGCGGGAACGATCCTCGGTGTCCTCGGCCCGAACGGGGCGGGCAAGAGCACCGCCGTACGGATCCTGACGACGCTGGCCCGGCCGGACGCCGGTCACGCCCGCGTCGCCGGCTACGACGTCGTCACCCAGGCCGGCGAGGTCCGCCGACGCATCGGCGTGACCGCGCAGGACGCCACCGTCGACGAGGCGCTGACCGGCCGGCAGAACCTGCGGATGGTCGCCGAGCTCAGCGGCCTGCGCCGCGGCGCGGCCGCCACCCGCGCCGACGAGCTGCTGGAGCGGTTCGAGCTGGCCGGCGCCGCCGACCGCGTGGTGAAGGGCTACTCGGGCGGGATGCGCCGGCGCCTCGACCTCGCCGCCAGCCTGGTCGCCCACCCGGCCGTGCTGTTCCTCGACGAGCCGACCACCGGGCTGGACCCGACGAGCCGGGCGCGGATGTGGGACGTCGTGCGCGACCTCGTCGCGGCCGGCACGACGATCCTGCTGACCACCCAGTACCTGGAGGAGGCCGACGCGCTCGCCGACCGCATCGTGGTGATCGACCACGGCCGGGTCGTCGCCCGCGGCACCGCCGGTGAGCTGAAGGCGGCGACCGGCGGGCACCGGCTGGAGGTCACGCTGAGCGCCCCGCACGACGGCGCACTCCCCGCGTTGGCGCCTCTCGTCGAGGGCCGGGTCGACGTCGACGCGGACGGGCGGCGGCTGCGGGCCGGGGTGCGCAGCGGCTCCGGGGTGGCGACCGAGGTGATCCGGGCCCTCGACGGGGTGGGTGCGCTCGTCGACGACGTCGTCGTGCACGCCCCGTCCCTCGACGACGTCTTCTTCGCGCTCACCGGCCAGGGAGTGTCCTGATGTCCCAGCTCACCGTCGCGACCGGCACCCCCACGCCGAGCGCCCCCGCGACGCCCGCGGCGCCCGCGCGGTCGGGCTCGATCGGCCAGGCGGTGCGCGACGTCGTCGTGCTGACCCGCCGCAACCTCGTCCACGTCGCCCGGGAACCTCTGCAACTGTCCGACGTGACCATCCAGCCGGTGCTGTTCACGCTGCTGTTCGTGTACGTGCTCAGCGGCGGCGTGGCCGTCGGAGGCGGGGACTACAAGCAGTTCGCGATCGCCGGGCTGATCTCGCTGAACCTCACGACCGCCTCGATCGGGACAGCGGTCGGCCTGAGCACGGATCTGGGCAGCGGCGCCGTCGACCGGTTCCGCACCCTGCCGATCTGGCGGGCCGCCGTCCTCGTCGGCCGGTCGCTGTCCGACCTGCTCTCCTCACTGGTGTGCATGTCGATCGTCGTGCTCACCGGGCTGGCGATCGGCTGGCGGCCACACACCTCGCCGGCCCGGTTCGTGGCCGCGCTGGCCGTCCCGCTGCTGTTCAGCTACGCGCTGGCCTGGGCGACGGCGTGCCTGGGCATGATCAGTGAGGGGCCGGAGAGCGCGCAGGGGATCGGGCTGGTGCTGCTGTTCCCACTCGCGTTCGTCTCCAACGCGATGGTGCCCACGGCCGGCATGCCGAGCGCGGTGCGGGCGATCGCCGAATGGAACCCGGTCAGCGCGGTGACGGCGGCCGCGCGGGACCTGTTCGGCAATCCGAACCCCTCGGCCGCCGCGGACGCCTGGCCGATGCAGCACCCGGTGGTCGCCGCCGTGCTCTGGTCGGTGGGGATCGTCGCGGTGTGCGCGCCGCTGGCGGTCGCCCTCTACCGGCGCCGCACGACCGACTAAGCGCAGCCGCAGCCGCAGCCATTCGTCAACTCTAGGTTGACGCTCCGAGGAGCGTCAACCTAGAGTTGACGAATGACGAACCCGAGCCCCGTCCCCATCAGCAACCCCGTCCGCCTCGACGACCTCATCGCGGCGATCAAGAAGGCGCACTCGGACGCCCTCGACCAGCTCACCGACGCCGTGATGGTCGCCGATCACCTCGGTGAGGTGGCCGACCACCTCATCGGCCACTTCGTCGACCAGGCCCGCCGCTCGGGCGCGTCCTGGACGGAGATCGGCGCCAGCATGGGCGTGACGAAGCAGGCGGCCCAGAAGCGCTTCGTACCCAAGGGGCCCGGCGAGCCGTCCAGCCTCGACCCGTCACAGGGGTTCGGCCGCTACACCCCGCGGGCCCGCAACAGCATCGTCGCCGCCCAGAACGAGACCCGGGCGGCGGGCAACGCCGAGATCACCCCCGGTCACCTGATCCTCGGCCTGCTCGCCGACCCGCAGGGCCTCGGCCCGGCCGCCATCGCCGCCCAGGAGGTCTCCCTCGACGCCGTCCGCCAGGCGGTGACCGCGGCCCTGCCCCCGCGGGTGGACGACCTTCCCGCTCTGATCCCGTTCGACGGGCCGTCCAAGAAGGCCCTGGAGCTCACCTTCCGGGAGGCGCTGCGGCTGGGGCACAACTACGTCGGCACCGAACACATCCTGCTGGCGCTGCTGGAGCTGGAGGACGGCACCGGCCCGCTCACCGCCCTGGGTGTCGACAAGGCCACCGTCGAGACCTACCTCGCCGAGGCCCTCTCCCTGATCACCGCCGGGCGCGCCACCGGCGGCCAGGACTCCGGCGCGTCCCCGTCCTGACCTGGCGACGGCCCCGGGCCTCGCGCTCTCACGCTCGCGGTGCCACGGTCACTCGTGAATCGTGGTGATGATCCCGTCGAGGCCGACCCGTCGGATGGTCGTGCCGGTCTCGTTCACGTACAGGACGCCCGCGGCGTCGACCGTGATGCGGCGGGGAGACCAGAGCCGGGCCTTCGCGGCGGGGCCGCCGTCGCCGTCCGAGCCGAGCTCGCCGGTGCCGGCGACGGTGGTGATGGTCCCGCCGGGGTCGACCCGCCGCACCCGGTTGCCGAGGGACTCGACGACGTACAGACCGCCCGCCGGGTCGAACGCGAGGACAGAGGCCTCGACGGACAGGCTCAGGGCGGCGGCGGTCGCCGGGCCGCCGTCCCCGCTGTCGCCCTCCCGGCCGCCGCCGGCCAGGGTGCGCACGGCGCCGTCCGGGCCGAGCACCTGGATCCGGTCGGCGGAGTAGTCGGCGATGTAGACCTGTCCGTCGCGTACCTCCAGGTCACCGATGTTGGCCGCGACGACGGGCACGTCCTCCTCGCCCTCCGGGGGCGCCTCGGTGGATCCCGGCTCCTGCGTGCGGGCGACGACGTGCAGGATGCCGTCGCGGTCGACCCGGTAGATCCGGCCCGCGCCGTAGAGGTAGAGGTCGCCGTCCGTGTCGACGGCTATCGGGCCTGAGATGAGGGAGAGCGAGACCTCGGTTGCCGGCTCGCCCTCCCGGGCGAGGCGCGTACCGCCACCCACCACCGTCGTGATCACCCCGTCGCGGCCGATCCTCCTGATCTTGCCGTTCGAGTCCTCGCCGAGATAGACGGTGCCGGCGCCGTCGACCGCGACGGCGTCGAGCCCACGCAGGCGTGCCTGGACGGCGGGACCACCGTCACCGTCCGACCCCTGCGCACCGGTGCCCGCGACGACGGACACCTTCCCGTCCAAACCCAGCCGCAACAGCCGGGTGCCGCCGTCCTCGACGACGTAGAAGCCGCCGGACGGCGCGGCGGCCCAGGCGGCGATGCTGTCGATCGTCGCGGGCGCGGGAGTCCGCGGCGGGGCGGTCGGGGTGACGGGGACGGCGACCTGGTCGTCGGAGCCCGCACCGCCGCCGACGAGCACGACCACTCCGGTGACGGCCAGGGCGACCGCGGCCACCCCGGCGGCCACGGCGGCGGTGACGCGCCGCCCGCCCCACCCGGCGGTACGCCGGCGCGCGCCGTACGGGGTGCCCTCGAACAGGTTCCGGCCCGGCGGCCCGGACGCGCCGCCGGAATCCGCGGAGCCCCCCGGACCGGGCCCACCCGGCGCGACCGGAACCGCCACCGGACCGGACGTCACCGCCAGGTCAGCCGCCCCCGGTGAGCCCGGCGGGCCGGGTTCGCCGGGTGGGCTCACCGGACCGGAGGGTCCGGGCGGGACGGACCGTCCCGCGGCCGGGGTGAAGCGGCGGACGGTGCCGGTGCCACCGGGCGGATCCGGTGCGTCCGTGGTCTCGGTGCGCCGGACGATCAGCCCGCTGCGCGCCAGCCAGTCCGGGCCGAACAGGCCGAGGGCCGCCTCCGCCAGGGCGCGGGCCAGCTCGTGCGCGCCGGGCTGGCGGGCGGCGGGATCCTTGGCCAGCGCACGCAGGATGATGTCGCTCACCACCGGCGGCACGCCGGGCGGCACGGGCGGGTCGACCTCGCACTGATGGCGCAGCAGCTGCGGGACCCCCAGCCCGGGGTCGAACATGGGCCGGCCCGCGGCCAGCTCGTAGAGGACGGCGCCGAGCGCGTAGAGGTCCGCGGGCGGCCCGACCGGCGCACCGGTGATCTGCTCGGGCGCCATGTACTTCGGGGTGCCGACGGCGCGGCTGACCGCACCCGCCCCACCCTCGACGATCTTCCCGATGCCGAAGTCGGTGAGCTTGGGCTGCCCGGCGTCGGTGAACAGGATGTTGTCCGGTTTGATGTCGCGGTGCAGCACGCCGTGGGCGTGCGCGTGGGCGAGCGCGTCGGCGACGGCCACCCCGACGGCGAGGGCCGCCTCGGCCCGCAGGCGGTGCTGGGCGAGGCTGCCGCCCCCCAACTTCTCCATGATCAGCAGGCACAGGTCGTCCTGGGCGACGTAGTCGTAGATGCGGACGATGTGCGGGTGGTCGAGGCGGCTGAGCATCCGCGCCTCGGCCCGGAAGTCGTCCGTGAGCGCCGCCGACAGGATCTTGATCGCGACAGGGCGGTCGAGATCCTGGTGGTGCCCGGCGATGACCAGGCCGAACGAGCCCGAGCCGAGCTGGTCGCCGAGGGTGTAGCGGGGCAGCGCGTGGGCGATCCGCGCGCGGTCGACGGCGGGCACGCCGGACCCTAGGCCGCGGTGCCCGCGGCCGCGGGCGTCGCACCTGTCGAGGGCGGGACGGGTCCGGCGGGCGCCGGGGACGCGCCGGGGGCCGGTGAGGACGTCGGGCACGGCGCGGCGGCGCAGCTGCCCGGCGGGAGGCGTACGGCTCGCACCCGGCTGTCGATACCGTCGGCGATGTAGAGGTTCCCGAGCTGGTCGAGAGCGAGTCCGCCCGGGTACACCAGCTCGGCGGCGGTCGCCGGGCCGCCGTTGCCGGAGTACTTCGACACCCCCGTACCGGCGATCGTGGTGATGGTCCCGTCGGGGGCGATGCGGCGGACCCGGTTGCTCCCCGGGTCGGAGAGGTAGACGTTGCCCGCAGCGTCGACGACGAGGTCGGCGCCGACCGCGTTGATCTGCGCCTGGTCGGCCGGGCCGCCGTCACCGGAGTACCCCGTCTTTCCCGTCCCGGCCAGCGTGCTGATCGTCCCGTCCCCGGCGATGCGGCGCACCCGGTGGTTGTCCTGGTCGGCGACATAGAGGCTGCCGTCGGGGCCGCGGGCCAGCGCGCTCGGATAGCTGAACCGGGCGGACGTGGCCGGGCCGCCGTCACCGCCGAAGCCCTCCGCGCCGGTGCCCGCGATCGTGGTGATGATCCCGTCCAGGCCGATGCGGCGGACCCGGTTGTTCTCACCGTCCGCGATCAGTAGACTCCCGTCGGTCTCCATCAGCACGGTGTTGGGGTAGTTGAGCTTCGCGTTCACCGCGGGTAGGCCGTCGCCCGAGTAGGCCAGGCCGTCCTCGCTCACCTCACCGGCGAAACCGAACTCGTCCTGCCCCGCGATCGTGGTGATGATCCCGTCCCGGCCGATGCGGCGAACCCGGTGGTTCCGCGTGTCGGCGACGTACAGGGTTCCGTCGGGGGCGACCGCGACGCTGGTCGGCTCGTCGAGCTGCGCCTCGGTGGCCGGGCCGCCGTCGCCGGAGAAGCCGTCCGCCCCGGTGCCGGCGACCGTGGTGATCGTGCCGGCCCGGTCGACGCGGCGGATCCGGTGGTTGTCGGTGTCGGCGACGTAGACGTAGCCGCGCGGGGCGTCGATGGTCAGGTCGCTGGCCCGGTCGAACTCCGCCTGTACGGCGGGACCGCCGTCGCCGGAGAAGCCGTCCGAGCCGGCCCCGAACACGGTGGTGATCGTGCCCGTGGCCAGCTCCGGCTGCCAGGCCGGCGGCGGCGCGGGCGGCGCCGGGGGCGCGGGCTCGGGCTGGCCCCACACCGCCCAGCCGACCCCGCCACCGGCGACGAGGGCGAGGAGGACAACCAGCGCCGTCACCGCGAGCGGCACCCGGCCGCCGGATCCGCCGCCGGCGAGCAGCACCGCGGGCAGCCGGGAACGCACCCGTCCGGCCGGGCCCGGGCCGCCGGCACCGCGCCACGGATGGTCGTCGGCCCGCGGGGCCCGCCCGAACCTGCGGGTGGTGATCTGGCGGACGTCGTCGGCGAGGTGGATCGGGATGCCGGCGCGGTCGAGCCAGTGCCGCCCGAACACGGCGGTGGCGGCGCGGGCCAGATCGATCGCGAACGCCCGGGCGCTGGGATGGCGGTCCTCGGGCCGCTTGGCCAGGCTGCGCATCAGCACGGCGGCCAGCGGAGCCGGCACCCCCGGCGGCGGGGGCGGGACGACCTCGGTGTGATGGCGCAGCAGCACCGGCAGCGGCAGCGACGGCGGGGCCAGTGACGCGCCGGTGAACAGCTCGTAGAGGACGACGCCGAGCGCGTACAGGTCGGTGGCCGGGCTGAGCCGGTCGCCGGTGATCTGCTCGGGGGCCATGTAGCGGGGGGTGCCCACCACCCGGCTCGCCGTCGACGCCGACCCCTCGAACACCTTCGAGATACCGAAGTCGGTGATCTTCGGCTGGCCGGCGTCGGTGAACAGGATGTTCGCCGGTTTGATGTCGCGGTGCAGCACGCCGTGCGCGTGCGCGTGGGCGAGCGCGTCGGCGACGGCGAGGCCGACCGCGCAGGCCGCCTCGGGGCGCATCACCCGGTGCGTCAGCGTCCCGCCGGGCAGCATCTCCATCACCAGCAGACACAGGTCACCGCGGGTGACGTAGTCGTAGGTCCGCACGATGTGCGGGTGGTCGAGCCTGCTGAGCAACCGGGCCTCGGTGCGGAAGTCCGCCGCCGCCTCGGCCGCTCCGCTGGAGAGCACCTTGACCGCGACCCGCCGGTCGAGCTCCTGGTGGTAGCCGGCGAGGACGAGCCCGAAGGCACCCGACCCCAGCTCACCGCCGATCCCGTAGCCCGGGAGCGCGGCGGCGACACGCGCGCGGTCGACGACTGGCACGGCTCCCCTC
Organism: Parafrankia sp. EAN1pec; assembly: GCF_000018005.1. Lineage (GTDB taxonomy): Bacteria > Actinomycetota > Actinomycetes > Frankiales > Frankiaceae > Parafrankia > Parafrankia soli. The sequence goes on along the minus strand of NC_009921.1, from coordinate 4,871,512 downwards.
CGTCCTGGTCTGGTCGTCCGGTCTGTCGGTTGTCCGGCTGTCTGGTCCGCTGGTCCGCTGGTTCTCGTTCCGGCACCGGGACGGCCGGCGGCTCCGGTGCTACCCGGAGCCGGTCAGCTCCACGTGGAGCACCCGGTTGTGTCGCCGGTCGGCGACGAAGACGTCCCCGGTGGGATCGAGCGCGACCGGCCCATCGGGACTCATCTCGTCCGGGTCGACGGACTCGTCCCGGCCCGGGTGGGCGGTGCCCGCGACGGTGGTGATGATCCCGGACGGGTCGACCCGCCGGATACGCCGGTTGGTCCGGTCTGTGATGAAGATGGCGCCCCGCGCGTCGACGGCCACCCCGCGCGGGGAACGCAGCGTGGCGCGGGTAGCCGGCCCGCCGTCGCCGGAGTAGCCGGGCAGGCCGGTGCCGGCGACGGTCTCGATCACCCCGTCCAGCCCGATCCGGCGGATCCGGTTGTTGCCGGAGTCGGCGATGTAGAGCCGGCCGGGGCGGTCCATCGCCACGCTGATCGGGAACGCCAGCAGGGCATCGGCCGCCGGGCCGCCGTCACCGAACGCGCCCTCGCCGTCCCCGCCGGCCACGGTCTGGATGATCCCGTCGGTGCCGACCCGCCGGATCCGGTTGTTGCCGCTGTCGGCGATGTAGATGTTGCCGGTAGGGTCGGCCACCACCCCACCGGGGTACCAGAGGGTGGCCTCGGTCGCCGGCACACCGTCCTCGCTGAACCCACGGTCATCCTTGCCCGCCACCGTCGTGATGGTCCCGGACGGGTCGACACGGCGGATGCGCTGGTTGAACGTGTCGGCGATCAGGATGTTGCCGGCCGAGTCGAGCGCGACGGCCGCCGGCTGGCGCAGCCGTGCCTGGGTTGCGGGGCCGCCGTCGCCGGAGAAGCCCGCCTCGCCCGTCCCGGCGATCGTGGTGATCGTCCCGTCCGCCGTGATCCGCCGGACCCGGTTGTTGTCGAAGTCGGCGACGTAGATGTTGCCGGCCCAGTCCGCGACCATCCCGAACGGGCCGTTGAGCGCCGCCGAGCCGGCGGGGCCGCCGTCGCCGGAGAACGCCGCCTCGCCCGTCCCGGCCACCGTGACCACCGGGTACGGCGGTGGCGGCGGCAGCGGTCCCGGCCGCTCCGGCGGCGCCGCCGTACCCGGACCGCTCAGCGGGCTGGCCGGAGCGGCACCGGTGACCGCCTGCTCGTCGCCGGTGACCCGCGGGACGACCAACGCGGCCACGACCGCCAGCACCGCCGCGACCGCAGCGCCAACAATCCAAACCCGCCGCCGGGACGCCCTCCGGCCGGCCGGTCCATCAGGCCCGCCGGGGCCACCGGGGCCACCGGGGCCACCGGTGTCGTCATGGCCCGAGCGGGTCGGCGGTCCCTCGGTGGCCGTGCCAGCATCGGTGGCGCTGGTGGCCCCGGGGCCGCCACCGGCCGGCTCGCCTGGCGCCGCCGGCGGGAACGCGCCAGGCGGGCCGACAGGCACGGGCTCCGGAAGCAGGGAGGTCACCGGCGGCAGCGGCGGGTCCAGTCTCGTGGTCCGCCCCGCCGGATCGTCCTCGGCCCAGCTGGCTCCGGCCCCTCCGGGGCCGGAGCCAGGTGCGCCGGTGGCGCCCGGCGGTCCCAGCGCCGGGTGGGGCCCCGACCCCTGCTCGCGCAGCCCGTCACTGACCGCCAGCGGGACGTCCGCCCGCGCCAGCCAGTCGCCGCCGTACCCCAGCCGCGCGGCCGCGGCGAGATCCATGGCGAACTGCCCGGCGGTGCGGTGCCGCTCCCCCGGCGCCTTCGCCAGCGCTCTGGCCAGCACCGCCGCCACCGGTGGCGGAACGCCCGGCGGCGGGGCCGGGACGACCTCGCAGTGATGGCGTAACAGGTCTGGCGTGGTCAGGCCGGCACCGAACAGCGGCGTCCCGGCCAGCAGCTCGTACAGGGTCGCGGCCAGCGCGTAGACGTCGGTCGCGGGCCCCAGGCGGCCCCCGGTCACCTGCTCGGGTGCCATGTACTGGGCGGTTCCGACGACGCCGCCGGCGATGAGCGACGTCCCATCGACGAGCCCGACCACGCCCAGGTCCGTCAGCTTCGGACGGCCGTCCGCGGCGAAAAGGATGTTGGCGGGTTTGACGTCGCGGTGCAGGACGCCGGCGGCGTGGGCGTGCATCAGCGCATCGGCGGCGGCGAGCACGACCGCGCACGCGGCCGGCGGGGTCAGGCTCTGGCTGGCCAGCGTCCCGCCGGGCAGCAGCTCGCTCACCAGCAGGCGCAGCCCGTCGACGGGGACGATGTCGAGCAGCCGGCACAGGTGCGGATGCTCAAGCTGGGTGAGGATCCGGGCGTCCTGGTCACGGTCCGGGGCCGGCGGCGGACCGGCCCCGGGATCCGACCCGAGCACGACGGTGCCCGCGGACGCCCCGCTGGGGCCGTCACCGTCGGCCACGCCCAGGTCGAGGATCTTGACGGCCACGTCCGTTGCGGCGCCGTCGCCCGCCGCGTCGCCTCCCGCCTGGTCCAGGCCAGGCGCGCCGGGGCCGGGTGCGAGTCGACGCCCGGCGATCACCAGACCGAACGCGCCCGCGCCCAGCTCGCGGCCGAGCACGTACCCCGGCAGCGCCGCGGCCACCCGAGCCCGGTCGATGACCGACACAGACCGACCTCCTGGTCGCCGCCCCGCGGAACGATGGTGCGCGAGACGCGCCCGCTATCACCATCCGTGCCCCTTTTCGGGCACCCCTAGAGTGCCGGATGGTAGCAAAGCGCGATCGGTCCCGGTCTGGCAGTGATACGCCCACCCCGGGCCCTAACACGACCGACGCATGACTGGCTTCGGCCCCACCGCAGCACTCTGACCTGCGGTAACGCAGCGAACGAGATGCCCGGCGGCCGCGGCACCCGCCCCGACTCGCCGGACCGACCGGTACCCGCTGACGGCTATCCGACAACGAGGCCAGCAACGGTGTTGACTATCTTGGGTTTGGGATGGCGGGCCGCGCTCGAGGGGCGGGACCGGGCATATGGACGCCCCGGTACCCGGAGGAGACACTTCGACGACCGGGCCTTCGCAGCGCCCGGCTGGTTGGCTGCTGGTGGCGTTGGCGCGATCGGGTTCGGTTCGGCGCCTGACCAGATAGATTGCTGCGCGTGCCCGATTTCGATCTCGCTGTTTCCTCGCCCGCTGAGGCGTTCACGGTCCTGAGGGAAGGCAACGCGCGCTTCGTGCGTGGTGAACGGCTGCACCCGAACCAGGATGCTGACCGTCGATCGGCTGTGGCGCCGAGACAGCATCCGTTCGCCGTGCTGTTCGGATGTTCTGATTCCCGCCTGGCAGCTGAGATCATCTTCGACCGGGGATTGGGGGATCTCTTCGTGGTGAGGACCGCCGGTCACGTCGCCGGGCCTGAGGTTCTGGGCAGCATCGAGTACGGCGTCAGCGTGCTCGGCGCGCCACTCGTCGTCGTTCTCGGGCACGATTCGTGTGGCGCTGTCACCGCGGCGTCCGAGGCAGATCGTGACGGGACCGCGCCTGCGGGCTATCTCGGGGACGTGGTCGAGCGGGTGATGCCGAGTGTGTTGTCGGCGCGGGCGGCCGGACACACTGACATCGACGCGTTCGTGCGCACGCATATCCGGCGGACGGTCGACGGCCTGGTCGGCCGGTCAGTCCTGCTCGCGGCCGAGGTCGCCGCAGGACGATGTGCGGTAGTCGGTCTGTCCTACCGGCTCGCTGAGGGCACCGTCGGCGTTGTCACCAGCCACGGGCCTGTACCCGCAGCCACCCGATGACCTGCGCCGGCGCCCTCCGGCTGCTCTATCTGGCGTTCATTCTCGGCCCAAATATCCCAACCCTCACCCGGGTCACCCGGCGGATTCTCCGAGACGTAGATATGCCAACCCGTTCCGGTTCTGTCTTTTTCTATGTAGATATAACGGCCATCACACTCTCCGGCTACAACCCTTCCAGCCACGCCTGTCCGCCACAATGGAGACGAAGACCGTTCGCACTTATTCTACCGACATCCGTCGAACGGGAGCCGTCACCTACCAACATACGCCCCGCTAGCGCGGAATTAGGGCGCGAAGCTCGTCCCGCGATATTGAACATCTTGGATCCGGTGCGAGCAAGTCTCACAATACGATAGGCCCTATACGCCGTGACCGCGCCCCCTGCCACTGGGATAAAGGAGGCTGCCGTCCCAGAAGGCGACAGGCCGCTCAGGATCCGCGGGTGTGTGGCCTCGTTGATGGTCGTCGGTGGTCGTGGCGCCGGCGGGCAGCCGGCGGCGGCTCAGTGCGCGACGGTTACCGCTCGGCGGTGGAGGTCGCGGCGGTCGAGCACGTCCAGTAGGGCCATGGCCAGGTCGGGATAGGTGATGCTGCGGGCCCTCGGCAGCGGCGCCTCCGTGGCGACGCGGTAGGAGCCGGTCCCGGGGCGGTCGATCAGGCGGGGCGGGCGCACCGAGATCCAGTCGGCGTCACTGGTCCGCAGGATGTCCTCCATCCGCCGCATGTCGGCGTAGGCCTCGCCGAAGAAACGGTCGAGCACCGGCATCATCACCCGCCTCTCCAGGAAGGGCAGTTCGCCGCGCGGCCCCGCCGGGGTCGCGGAGATCACGGCGATGGTGCCCGCGCCGCCGGCCCGCATCGCCGCCAGCAGGTTGCGGGTGCCGGCGGAGTACACCGTCGTCGGTTCCCTGCCGGCCGCCGCGCCCAGCGCGGAGACGACGGCTTCGACGCCGGCGAGCGCCGGGAGCAGAGCATCCCGGTCGAGGACGTCCGCGGCGGCGACCTGCAGGTTGTCGTGCCGGACCGGCACCGCCTCGGGCCGGCGTGCCACGGCCGTCACCCGATGGCCGCGGGCAAGCGCCTGCTCCACGACCAGGGCTCCGGTCCGCCCGGTCGCCCCCACCACGGCGATCTTCATCTCAGCCACTCCCCACCTCGATCACACAGAATCGGCACGAAACACCCGTCCAGTGATTGTCACCTTAGATGACAATCACTGGACGGTACACTTCCGACTCGTGAGCGACGCCCCGGCGGCCCCCTACTCCGCGTCCCTGCCCTTCCTGTTGTCCCAGGTCGGCGCCCGCACGGCGCAGGAGTTCGCCGACCGACTGGCGCCGCTCGGCGTCTCACCGCGCGCGTTCGGTGTGCTCAGCAACCTGACCACCGCGGCCGCAGGCCGGACCCAGCAGCAGCTCGCGGACGCGCTGGGCATGCACCGCAACAACATGGTCGGGTTGATCGACGAGATGGAGGAGGCGGGCTGGGTCCGGCGGCGGCGCAGCGCACAGGACCGGAGGGCCTTCGAGATCGACCTGACGCCGGCCGGCACGGCGCTCCTGGAGCAGGTCGCGGAGGTGATCCCACTGCTGGAGGGCAAGATCGCCCGCGATCTGACCGTCGACGAGCGGCGGGTGTTCGTCGGCCTGCTGCGCCGGGTGGCCGCGACGCTGGAGCTGCACCCGGGGATCCATCCGCACCTGGGAGCCCGGCCCCGTTCCACCTGTGCGACGCCCGAGGATTCCTAGGCCGATCACCGGCCGCCGGTATACCGATGGGCGGCACAGTTGGCGGTATGATCGCGGGGTGTCCGCCTCCGTCCCGCTGCGGGAACCGACGTTTCTCATTCTCGCCGCGCTGGGGCCCGGGCCGCTGCACGGCTACGGGGTGATCAAGGCCGTCGAGGAGATGTCCCAGGGGCGTGTCCGGCTCCGCGCGGGCACCCTGTACGGCGCGCTCGAACGCCTGGAGGCTGACGGGCTCGTCGCCTTCGACGGTGAGGTGTCGGACGGCGGCCCGCCACGCCGCAACTACCGGCTGACCAACACCGGTGCCGACCTGCTTGCTCAGGAGGCCGCGAGGCTGCGTGCGAACGCCGACCTGGCCGTGGCCCGGCTCGGGCTGCGCGGCACGTGACGGCGTCCACCCCCGGCCCGCTGGGACGCTGGAGCGACGGCCGACTCGCCGCGTCGACGCGGTGGCTCGCCGCCCGCCTCGAGGGCGTGGACCCCGCGTTCACCCACGACGTGGCGCTCACCGTCGCGGAGGTCGGTGCCACCCGCGGCCGGCGCGCCCACCTCGGCGAGCTCGGGTCGCTCGCCGCGCTGGCGCTGCGCCTGCGCGCACGGGCCCGCGCCGGACCGGGACCTGTCGACATCTGGCGCGGCGGCCTGTACCTCGGCGCGGTGGTGTTACTGCTCGTCATGACGGTGGACGTCTGGACCGCACAGTTCGGCGGCGCGACGCCCCGGATCACCCCCGCTCTCCTGATTGGTCCGGTTCCCGGGTGGTGGACCGCCGTGACGGGGGTGACCGGGGCGGTAGGCGTCGGACTGGGATACAGCGGGCGGCGGGCCGGCGCGCTGACGGCAACCGCGCTCACGGTCCTGGTCACGATCACAGCCAGTCTGACCGCCGCAAACAGCGACGGGTACGGGGATCTCGGCTGGCTTTCCGGCCTCGGCGTGGTCTTCCTGGGCCTGCTGCTGGGCCGGCCGGCGCAAAGGCCGGCGGCAGCGGCCGGGCCCTCCGTGCGGCGCTGGCCGCGGTCCGCGCGCCGGGCCGGCGTCGCCGCGACCTACGCCGCCGGCCCGCTGCTCGCACTCGCCGCGACCTGCACCGCGGGAGAGGCGGCACCGGTCGCGCTCCGCCTCGGCCTGACCGTCCTGCTGCCCGCCTTGTGCGTCCTGCTCGGCGGGCAGGATCCACGACTGGCGGCCGCCGCGGCCGTCGTGTGGTTCGGCCGGCTCGCACTGGGTGCGCTCGGGGAGCTCGGCGACGCCCTGCGGACCGTGGCGCTCGACCGTGACGGGCTGCTCCTGCTGCGCTGGCTGCTGATGGCGGCGGGAGTGGCGATCGCGGTGGCGGTGACCGGCAGTGGAAGCCGCCGCCTCACCGAACTGCACTGAACCTCGCCTCCAGCGGGGCGGCCAGCTGTCCCGTTGCCCACTAGTACGCCTACCGTTATATTGGCGATCAGAGTACCGGCTACCGATATAGACAAGGTCGGTGGCCGGGGCGACACTCCCCGCCGTTCGGAGGACGATCATGAGCACCGACCGAGACACCCCACCCAGCCCGCCCGCTGTCGAGCCACGAACCCGGCTCGCGGCCGCGGCGGCGAGCATCGCGGGCGGCGCCGCCGTCCTGCTCGACGCGCCGGTGGACATCGCCGGCAGCGAGAACGCCGTGCTGAACACAGCCGGGGTCGCCGCGCCCGTCCTCGCGGTGCTCGCCGTCGCCGGCATCACCGCCTGCCTGCGCAGGCCGGGTCCCCTCGCCGGGCCGGGCAACCGGCTGCTCGACCTGGGCGCGCTGGCGAACATCGTCGGGCTGGTGCTGCTGACCGGTATCGAGTTCTCCCGGGTGTACGTGTTGTTCCCCCTGGATGAGCCCGTCCGCGACGCGCTCGCGGACTCCGCCCCGACGATGCCGGCCGTGTACACCGCCGGGATCCTCTACGTCGCCGGCAGCATGCTGTTCGCCACGGCGCTCGTCCGTGAACGGTTCGTCCCCGTCGCGAGCTGGCTCCTCCTGCTGACGGCCCTGCCCGGCACACTGGTGGACGTCCTTCCGCTTGCCCTGGTGGCCGTCTTCCAGGCCGTGGCCGGAGCCGCGTTCGTCCTGGTCGGCATCCACCTGCTGCGGGCGGACCGCGACCGCGGCGGCCTCGGTGACCACGGCACGGGTGCGGGCGTGGGGAGGGTGACGGTGGTTACGGGATGAGGTGCTGGCTGCCGGGAGTCGTGGCGAGGTGCTGGCTGCCGGGAGTCGTTGCGCAGGGGTGCTCGCCGACGGCCGTGGCCGTGTCGACGGTGGCGGCAGCGAGGCTGGCGAGCAGGGCGAGCCGTTCGGCGCTCGCCGAGCCCGGTTCGGGGGAGAGCACGAGCAGCCGCAGGCCCGAGTCGTCCTGCACGCGCAGCACCTCCTCGGCGAGGACGAGGTCACCCACCAGCGGGTGCCGGTACTCGCGGACGGCGTGCCCGCAGTCGCGCACCTGGTGGCGGGCCCAGTTGGCCGCGAACTCCGGGCTGTTCACGCACAGCTCGCCGATGAGGGTGGTGAGCTGCTGGTCGTCGGGATACTGCCCCGATGCCAGCCGCAGGTAGCGGACGACTTCATCGACCTTGCGCCGCCAGTTCACATAAAGATCACGGATGTGGGGGTCCAGGAGGATGAGGCGGGCCATGTTCGGCTGGGTCGCGCAGCGGTTCGGCGCCGCGAAGTCCAGGTGCGGCGCGAGCAGGGCGTGCGCGAGCCGGTTCCAGGCCAGGACGTCGGTCCGCCGTCCGATGACGAGCGCCGGGACGTCGCGCACCGCGTCCAGCAGCAGCCGCACGCCCGGGCGGACCTTCTCCGGCCGGGCGGTGCGCCGGGCGACGCGCGCCGGGCGGGCCAGGGTGCGCAGGTGAGCGTGCTCGTCGTCGCCGAGCAGCAGCACCCGGGCGAGCGCGTCCAGGACCGCGTCGGACGCGTTGCGGCTCTGTCCCTGTTCCAGCCGGGTGTAGTAGGTGACGCTCACCCCGGCGAGCTGGGCCAGCTCCTCACGCCGCAGGCCCGGGACGCGGCGGCGGTCACCCGGGCGGGTCAGGCCGACGTCCGCGGGCGTGATCTGGTTGCGCCGCGAACGGAGAAACTCCCCCAGCTCGGTCATGCTCGGCATTGTCACGCCGCGCGGCGCGCGAGTCGACGGGGCGAAGGTGACCCTGCCAGTGCCAGGAACCACAAGGACCGGGTTCCGCCGCCGGGCTATTCCCAGTGGTCGTCACCCTGACGGTGCCACCCACGCCGTGGGCAGGACCCGTGGGGGTGGCAACGGCGGGGGCGTGGCTAGGGCGATCGACGTCCAGAATCGTGCGGGGCATGACAGATTCGATGCCCGCGGCGATCTCGGAGCGGGCCTCCGTCGGCACGCCGGACGCGACCGACCCGGCCGGCGTCGCCGTGCCAGCCCCGAGGCACCCCGCACCGTCCGCCGCGGCCGAGCAGCCAGCCGCTGGGCAGCCCGTTGCCGGGCGGCCCGCCGCTGGGGATCCGCGGCCAGCGGTGCCCGACCGGATGACTCCGCGGCAGCGGCTGGCGCTCGTGCTGCTGCTGGGGACGCAGTTCATGCTCGCGATCGACTTCTCGATCCTCAACGTGGCCCTGCCGTCAATCGGGGCGGGGGTCGGCCTCGGTGAGGGTGACCTGCAGTGGATCGCGACCACGTTCGCGCTGCCCTCCGCCGGGTTCACCCTGCTGTTCGCGCGGGTCGCCGACCTGGCCGGACGGCGCCGGATGTTCCTCACCGGCCTGGTGCTGCTGATCGTGGCGTCCCTGCTCGGCGGGCTCGCCCAGGGGCCGACCGTGCTGCTGCTCGCCCGCGTCGGCCAGGGCCTCGCCGCCGCGATCGCCATCCCGGCCGCGCTGTCCCTGCTGGTCACGACGTTCCCGGAGGGCCCCGTCCGGCAGCGTGCGCTCAGCCTCAACGGTGCGCTGCTGCCCGCCGGCTTCACCGTGGGCGCGCTGGTGGGCGGGCTGCTGACCGGCTATCTCAGCTGGCGCTGGGCCTTCCTCGTCAACGTTCCGGTGGCGCTGGCGATCCTGCTCGCCGCGCCGCGGGTCGTCCCCGGTGGCCGCGCGGACGTCCGCCAGCGGCTCGACGTCCCCGGTGCGCTGACCGTCACCGCCGGGCTGGTCGCCTTCGTCTACGGCATCTCCAGCGGCGGTGAGGACGGATGGGGCCGGCCGTCGGTGTGGATCGCGGTGGCCGCGGGGCTCGTCCTGCTCGGCGCCTTCTGGCGGATAGAGGCGACCAGCCCGCATCCGCTGGCCTCGCTGGAGGTGCTGCGGCTGCGCCACGTCGGATGGGGCAACCTCGGCGGGCTCGTGGTCTTCGCGATGGGCAGCTCGATCGTGTTCCTGATGACGCTGTACCTGCAGCGGGTCCTCGGCTACTCGGCGGTGACGACCGGGCTGATCTTCGGGCTGCCCGGGACGGCCGCGTTCGTGGCCGGACTGGTGGCACCGCGCGTCCTGGCCGTCGTGGAACCACGCCGCACCCTGGTGCTCGGGCTGCTCGTCCAGGGCCTGTCCGCGCTGGCCCTGGCCTTCGTCGGGCTGGACCGCAGCTCGCTGTCGCTCGTGCTGGCGGCGTCCGTCGTCGGATTCTTCGGCCACGCCAGCGGGCTCGTCGCCTACCTGGTGACGGCGACCTCCGGGCTGCCCGACACCCAGCAGGGCCTGGCCACCGGCCTGACGACGATGACCCAGCAGGTGGCACTCACACTGGGCATACCGATCATGAGCGCGGTGGCGACCGCCCGGACGTCCGCGCTCACCGCGGGTGGCGACCACTCGGCGCGGGAGGCGACGCTGGGCGGCATCCAGACCGCGCTGGTCGTGAACGGGCTCGTCACGATCGCCCTGGCCGCACTGATCGCGACCGTCCTGCTCCGCCGCCGCCCGGGCCTCAGGACAGCTGTGGTGTAGCGCGACCACGGGCCCGGGCTCCGGAGTGCCAGCGTGCCGGTGGATCAGCAAGCTTGGGGCGGCCCCGGGACCTTCCGTCAGGCCCGGGGTTCCGCGCTCCGGCGATGAGATTCGTGGTCCGCGGACCCCCTCCCCGGAGACGCCACGGATCCGGGTGCGGCGCCGCGGACAGCGGGAAACACCCCCTGGCAGCAGGCGACGGCCCGCCCCGCGGCCGCAGCCACGACGATCAGGGGGGGTTCGCGGGCGTGTGTCGACTTCTCGGTCTCAGCAGTGCTCCGGAGCGGACTAGGGCCACGTTCTGGCTGCTCGACGCGCCCGACAGCCTGGATGAGCAGAGCCACCGTAATCCCGACGGCGCCGGCCTGGGCGTCTTCGATTCTGACGGGCGTCCCGAGGTCTTCCGGCAGCCGATCGCGGCCTGGGAGGACCGGCAGTTCGCCGCGCAGGCCCGCTGCCGGACGTCCACGACGTTCGTGGCGCATGTCCGCCACGCCTCCACCGGGCGGCTGGCGCCGGAGAACACCCACCCGTTCCACCAGGATGGGCGGATCTTCGCCCACAACGGGGTCATCGAGGGGCTCGACCGGCTGGAGGAGCAGCTCGGCAGCGCCCGTGAGCTCGTCGCCGGCGACACCGACTCCGAGCGGTTCTTCGCCCTGATCACCCGGGAGATCGCGAACGCGGACGGCGACGTCGGGCGCGGCATCGAGGTCGCGGCCCGGTGGGTCGCGGCGAACCTGCCCGTCTACAGCATCAACCTCGTGCTCGCCACGCCGCGGGAGCTGTGGGCCCTGCGCTACCCGGAGACGAACACACTCTTCCTGCTACGCCGGGCCGCCGGCGGCCACCACGGCCGACGTCCGCTGGATCACGTCGATGCCACGGGCACGACCCGGCTGCGCTCGGCCGACCTGGCGGCCGTGCCCTCGGTGGTGGTGGCCAGCGAGCCGATGGACGAGCATCCCGGCTGGCGGGCGCTGCGCTCCGGCGAGCTGGTGCGGGTCGCCCCCGGCCGGGTCACCACGACGCGGATCGTCCTGCCCGACCCGCCGGCCCTTCCGCTCACGCTCGCCGACCTGAAGCCGGACGCGGCCGCCTCGCAGCGTGCCTGTCAGCCATCCGTAGCCTGAGGACGTCCGCCACGTCCCGTGATCGTCGCTTCGCGGCTCCCGCTGGGTAGCCTGGCCGCGGACCATGTGACCGCCCACCACCATGTCCGGTGCCGGTGGGGGCGGACCGACCGCGAAGGCGAGGGACGTCTGTGGCCCCGTTCGACCCCCCGCACAACTCCGCCGCTCCCGACGGGGCCGCCTTTGACAGGGCCGCTTTCGAGGCGGCAGCCGAGCTGGGGCGCGCGGAGAGCGGGCTGGCCGTGATCTCCACCAGCCGCGCCGACGGGAGCATCCAGGCCTCCGTGGTGAACGCCGCCTTCATGCCCCATCCGCTGCCGCCCGATCCGCGGGAGCCCGCGCCGGTCGTGGCCTTCGTGACCTACGGTCGGACGAAGCTGGCCAACCTGCGCCGCCGGCCGCGGGTCAGCGCGACGTTCCGGGCCGGGTGGCGGTGGGCCACCGTGGAGGGCACGGCGGAGATCGTCGGGCCCGACGACCCCCACGACCAGGTCGACGCTGAGCGTCTCCGGCTGCTGCTGCGGGAGATCTTCACCGCCGCCGGTGGCACCCACGACGACTGGGACACCTACGACCGGGTGATGGCCGAACAGCGCCGCGCCGCCGTCCTCATCCACCCGACCAGGGCCTACGGCCCCTGACACCCCGGCGCCGCGGTCAGGAACCGGCTGGTGGCAGGGAGTTCAGCAGCGGGGCGAGGACGTCCCCGGCCCGGCGGATCGCGGTGTCGTCGACGTCGAGGTGGGTGACGATCCGGACCGTCGTCGGACCGGCCAGGCCGACGAGCACACCGCCGTCCGCCGCCTGCGCGCAGAAGGCGGCCGCGTCCGGGACGTCGACGAGCACCATGTTCGTCTCGGTGCGCTCCGGGTGGACCCGCCGCGGTGCCGCGTCGGCGAGGGTCGCGGCCAGCGCGGCGGCGTGGCGGTGGTCGTCGGCGAGGCGGTCGAGGTGGTGCCGCAGCGCGTACAGGCCGGCGGCGGCGAGCACCCCGGCCTGGCGCATCCCACCGCCGAGCCGCTTGCGCCACTCGCGGGCCCGCTCGACGTGCTCGGCGCCGCCGACGACAAGGGAACCGACCGGGGCGCCGAGGCCCTTCGAGAGGCAGACCGACAGCGTCCCGAAGATCTCGCCGAGGCGGCGCGGCGGGACGTCGAGCGCCACCGCCGCGTTCCAGAGGCGGGCGCCGTCGCAGTGCAGGACCACCCCGGCGGCCTCGGTGATCACCCGCAGCCGGTCGAGCCGCTCCAGGGGCCACACCCGGCCACCGGCCCGGGCCCGGGTGTTCTCCACCGCGAGCACGCTCGTCCGGACCATGTTGTAGTTGTGCGCGACCGGGAACGCGCGCAGCTGGGCCGCGATGTCGGCCGGGTCGAGCGTGTCCGCGAGGCCGCTGAGGGTCCGGGTCTGCACGCCGCCGAGGGCGGCGAGCCCGCCGAGCTCGTAGGTGACGATGTGCGCGTCGGTGTCGGCGACGACCTCGGTGCCCACCGGGGCGCCGGCGCGCAGGGCACAGAAGTTGCCCATGGTGCCGCTCGGCACGAACAGCGCGGCCTCGTGCCCGAGCAGCGCGGCGGCATGCTCCTCGAGCTCGCGGACGGTCGGGTCCTCGCGGTAGACGTCGTCGCCGACCTCCGCCTCCGCCATCGCGCGGCGCATGCCGGGCGTGGGCCGGGTGACGGTGTCGCTGCGCAGGTCGACGGGCAGGCCGGCGGGCCGTGTTCGCGGGGGCTGGACGCTCACCCTCCCGACGTTAGCCCGGCGCCGCCCCGGACGCGGACCGCGGCCAGGCAGGGCGGGGCGGGGCGAGGTCAGGTCACGGTGATCTCCGTGGACATGCCCCGCGACTCGTGGTTGCCGACGGGGCAGTACAGCTTGTACGTGCCCGGGCTGAGGGTGACGGTGAGGCCCTCGGACTGGCCCGGCCCGAGGTCCGCTGTCTCCGAGCCGCTCACGCCCGGTCCCTCGATCTCCAGGGCGTGGATCACCTGGCCGTCGTTCGTGGTGACGAACGTGTAGGTGCCCGCGGTGAAGGTGTCCTGGGAGAGCTTGAGCGCGAACTCGGTCGCGGTGACCGTGACGGTCGTGCCGGTCGCCGTCGGCGCCGCCGGGGCGCCTGCTCCCGCGGTCGCGCCCGCGCTCGGCGCACCGGTCCACGGCGCGGTCGTGGCCGCGGCGGGCTGGGAGGCCGCCGGCGCGGCGGCGGTGTCGTCGCCGCCCCCGCAGGCGGCGGTGAGGGCGAGCAGCATGACGCCGGTCGCCAGTGCGGCCGCGGTACGTGTATGCGGACGGTGCATCACATGTTCTCCTGTCTCTCGGAAGGGCCAGCGCCTCGGAAGGGCCGGGAAACCGGTGCGGACGTGGGATGTCACGCGGCACGGGCTGTCCCGGTTCACCGTGACCGCTGTCACCCGTCCGACAGCGCGGCCGCTGAACCGAACGGCCGTTCGGCCCGTGAAGGGGGGATGTGGGACTGCGCCGCGGCGGCCGGCCCGGGGTGGACGACCCCGGGGCCGTGTTCGTGCGTGCCGTGCACGCCGAGCACGGGGCGGCACTGCTCGCCTTCACCACCCGGCTGACCGGTGACCGCGGCCGGGCCGAGGACGTCGTGCAGGAGACGATGCTGCGGGCCTGGCGGCAGGCGCCGAAGCTCGGCGCGGACGACCGGCCGCTGCGCCCGTGGCTGTTCACCGTCGCGGCCCGGATCGTCGTGGACGAGCAGCGCGCCCGCCGGGCCCGCCCGGCCGAACTGCCCGGCGACGTCCTGGCGTCGCTGCCCGCCGGCGACGACCTGGAACGGGCGATGGAAAGCTGGCAGGTCGCGGAGGCGTTCCGCACACTCAGCCTGGAACACCGCGCCGCGCTGGTCGAGACGTACTTCCTCGGCCGCTCGGTGGCCGAGGCGGCGGCGGCGCTGGATATTCCGGAGGGCACGGTGAAGTCCCGGGTCTACTACGGCCTGCGCGCGCTGCGGCTGGCGCTGGAGGAGCAGGGGTGGGCGCCGTGACCGACACCTGCTCGGCGCTGCGCGTCGCGCTCGGCTGCTACGTGCTCGGCGCGCTCGCCCCCGGAGAACGCGCCGCAGTGGAGACTCATCTGGACGGATGTCCCGACTGCCGCGCCGAGCTGACCCGGCTGGCCGGGCTGCCGGGCCTGCTCTCCCGCCTGCGCCTCGCCGACGTCACCGATCCCCCGCCCGCCGCCACGGCGGGCGAGCCCGGTCCCGGCGCACGGCACGCCGGCGGCACGCGCTGGCCGCCGCGGCGCTGGCCGCCGTCGTCGCCGGCGGGTCGATCACGGGCACCGTGGCGCTGACATCCTCGTCGGACGGGCCGGCGGGCCGGCTGGTGTCGGCGGCGGACGCGACCACCCGCGTGTGGGCGGAGGTCTGGGTGGCCGACGTCCCCTCCGGCGCGGGCTTCACCATCCGGCTGTGGGGCGTACGGCCGGGAACGACCTGCGCCCTGGTCGCCGTGTCCGAGGACGGCAGCAGCGACACCGCGGCGACCTGGACCGCCGACTACCGCGGCGCGGTCGACGTACGCGGGACGTCCGCCATCCCGGCAGGACGGCTCGTACGTGTCGTGGTGGTCAGCGGCACCGGCGAGGACCTGCTCACCGTCCCGGTCCGCACCACCTGAACCACCGCGAAGGGCCTCGAGGGCACGATTAGCGCGCGGAATTGCGCGATTGCCGTCCGGAGCCGTGGCTGAGAATTCCCGGAAACAGACCGACAATGGATGCGAGATACTCCGGGAGATCTCCGAAGGAGTCCACCCATGGCCGTCACCACGGCACCGACCGACATCCACACCGGCAATACCCCGAGCAGCGATTCCCGAACCGGCGGATCCGGAGCCGGCGACGCCCTCGCCGGCGAGTCCCACAGCTTCGACGCCTTCCTGCACTACGAGCGCCTCCAGTGGAAGGTCTCCGACGTCGGCCTGGAGAACATCCGGCACGACCTCCTCCGGCCCGAGGACATCGCCACCGCCAAGGGCGTCGTGCTCGGCGAGGCGACGTCCCTGCCCGGCCTGCACGGCTTTCTCAGCGAGTTCGCGGACGACTACGACTGCTCGGCCTTCGTGGCCATCTGGGCCTACCAGGAGCTGCAGCACCACTTCGGTTTCCGGGCGTGGCTGCGCGCCGTCGGCGTGCACATCGAGCAGGCCAAGGTCGAGGCGCTGCGGGAGCCCTACGAGCCGGGGGTCACGCCGAGCGCCACGCTGGCCACGAACGTGATCAGCGAGATCACCGTCAACACGGTCTACCGGGCGATGGCGGCCTGGGTGCAGGAACCCGTCCTGGCCGACCTGTACCTGCGTGCCAGCCGGGACGAGGCCGGGCACGCCCGCGAGTTCCTCTACTACCTGAAGCGGCGGCTGGCGACGCATCCCGAGGAGCTGCCGTCCGTCCTGGAACGCATCCACTTCTATGTGACGTCGTCGCGGCTGAGCCACCCGGTCGGCGTCTACAAGCACCAGCGCGTCGAGGAGCTGCGCGGCCACGAGACGGTCGACGACGTGATCGACGTCTACCTGCGGATCTCGCCGCCGGACGCCCAGGAGAAGCTGCTGGCGAAGCTGCGCCGGGCGATCGGCTCGGCGGTCGGCGTGCCGCTGCACAGCACCGGCGACATCCGCCGGGCGCTCGCCGCGTCGCTGGGCTGAGCCCGCCCGGCGGCAGGGCGGATTTCCCGGCGCGGGGGATTATCCTTCGACCTCCGCAGGATTTCCCTTCCCCGAAAAGGTACCACCCTCGCCGCGGACTATCCTGTTAACCTCGCCGCTACCGCACGACCCGCGCACGAAATCGACGGAACATAGGGTCCTAAGCGATTCCGGTCGCCTGGAACCGTGCGTCTGCCTGTATGAGCCGGCCCGCGAGACCGGGAACACACAGCCAGCGCCGGATTCTCCTCAGCCGTCGAAAGTGCCGGTGACCATCATGAAGAGCGGCACGTCGTCCTGCCCGCCCGCGCCGCGCCCCGTCCCGCCGGATCACGCGCGGGAGAACGGGTCCGGGCCGGAACCCGGGCCTGGCCCCGGTCCGGTCCGGTTCTGCGACACCACCCTGCGTGACGGCGAGCAGACCCCGGGGGTCGCCTTCACCGCCAAGGAGAAGATCGCCATCGCGGTCGCGCTCGACGCCGCCGGCGTGCACCAGATCGAGGCCGGGGTGCCGGCGATGGGGCCGGTCGAGGTGGATGTCCTGCGCCGCGTCGTCGCGGCGGTCGAGCGGGCCGGCGTGGTCGCCTGGTGCCGCGCGGACCGCCGCGACGTCGACGCCGCCGTCGCCAGCGGGGTCGACGCCGCGCACCTGACCATCCCCGCCTCCGACCTTCACCTGCGCACCAAGCTCGGCAAGGACCGGGCCTGGGCGCGGGCCCGCATCCGCGACTGCGTCCTCGACGCCACCGACCGCGGCCTGCGGGTGAGCGTCGGCTTCGAGGACGCCTCCCGCGCGGACGACGGCTTCGTCATCGACCTGGCCGGGGAGCTACGGCGCCTCGGCGTCACCCGGTTCCGCTGGGCGGACACGGTCGGGGTGGCCAATCCGATCACCCTGCACACGCGGCTGCGAGCGCTGCTCGACGCCGTCCCCGGGCCGTGGGAGATCCACGCCCACGACGACTTCGGGCTGGCGACCGCCAACACGATCGCCGCGGTGCAGGCCGGGTTCACCTGGGTGAGCACCACGGTGGCCGGCCTGGGCGAGCGTGCCGGCAACGCGCCGACCGAGGAGGTCGCGATGGCGCTGCGGCACCTGCTCGGCCTGCCCGTCGACCTGGACACCGCCGCGTTCCGCCCGCTGGCGCGGCTGGTCGCCGGCGCGTCGCGCCGGCCGGTTCCCGCCGGCAAGGCCGTGGTCGGCGACGCCGTGTTCGACCACGAGTCCGGCATCCACGTGCACGGCGTGCTGCGCGCCCCGGCGACCTACGAGCCGTTCGACCCGGCGGAGGTCGGCGCGCGCCGGCGGCTGGTGCTGGGCAAGCACAGCGGCCGCGCCGCCGTGCGGCACGCGATGGACCGGCACGGCATCGACGCGCCCGACGAGGACCTGGAACCGATCGTCGGCCTGGTCCGCGCGCACGCCACCGTGTACAAGCAGCCGCTGAGTTCCGACCAGCTGCGGGCGATGGCCCGGCGGGTCGCCACCCGCCGCGGCGCACGGCCCCGCCGCGGCTGACCCGCCGCCGCTGGTGGCGCCACCGGCGGCGGCCCGCGCCGCCGGTCGCGCCTCGGCGGTCGGCCGCGGCGCGGTGGCGGTCAGGGCCCGGGGCGGAAGGTCGCGGTGATGGTGCGGATCAGCTCGAGCTGGTCCTGCCACTGGGCCTCGGGCACCCGCCAGCGCAGCGCGTAGCCATGCCCGTTGCGGACCACACCGAAGTCCAGGACGTGCACCGTCTGCCCGCCCGCGGTGAAGGTGAACTCCCACACCGCGGACGTCGTGCCGTCCGCCCCGTCGGACGGGCGGATCGAGACCCGCTGGTAGCCGGCCGTCTTTGACCGGACACCGGGCTCCAGTTCCTCCCACGCCCGGATCGACGACGGGCCGGCGACATCCTGCGTCTCGACGAGCAGGTCCGGGTAGCCTCCGGGCGCCGTGAAGGTCTCGTGCTGCCGGTCACGGCTCGCGTCGGCCCACTGCGGCGGGACGGCGAGCGACCACCCGGCCGCGCCGCGGCGCGTCTCGAGGCCGGCCGGCGCCGCCGCGGGCGCGGTGTCGTTCGGGATCGCGGTGCCGAGCCTGTCCAGCGACGGCACGCCCACCGACCCGCCCTGACCAGGCGTCGCCGACGCCGTGCCGGTGCCGCTCGGAGTGGCGGATGCCCCCGGTGCCACGGCCTGCCCGCCGGCGGGGCTGGTCGACGCGCCCCGGGACGGCCCACCGGTACCCGCGGGCGTAGCGGGGGCGCCGGTGCCCGACGCCGGGCCGGCGGACGGGGTACCCGAACCGCTGGTCAGGGCCAGCCCGAGCCCGACCCCACCCGCGGCGAGCAGCAGTGCGACAACCATCGCCAGCAGCACCACCCGCCGGCGCCGTTCCGGTGCGCCCCCGGCCCCGCCGGCGCGCGCACCCGCAGCTGAATCCGGCCCTGGCCCCGGACCTGCACCTGGGCTTGGCCCCGGTCCTGGGCCTGTCTCTGAGGATCCGGTCCGGGCGGCGGGGCCGGTACCGGAGCCGAAACCGAAGCCGGCGCGAGGGCCCGTCCGCGGCCCGGTGCCGACCGGCGGACCCGGGCCGGCACCGCGGCCAGCGCCGCTGCCGGCACTGCCGCCGGTGCCGGATCCGAGGTCGTCACCGGGCCCGAGATCGGCATGCTCCTCGGCTCCCGCCGGCCCGGACGGGGGCGCGTCCGGGTGGTCGCCGACGTCGGCGTCGAGCAGCGCGTCGGCCTCCGCGTCGAACACGGCGGTCGGATGCGGCTCGGCGGTGGCCGCGATCCGCCGCAGCTGCGCCCGGGCCTGCGCCAACGACGGGCGCCGCACCGGATCGGGATCGAGCAGCTGGTCGATCACATCCTGCAACGGGCCCGCGTACCGGTAAGGACGGCGCCGATCCTGGATGATGGCCGCCAGCGTCGCCAGGGCGCCCTCACCCGCGTACGGCGCCTCGCCCTCTACCGCGGTGAACAGCGTGGCACCCAGGCCCCACACGTCACCGGGCACGCCCACCCGCGCGCCGCGGGCCCGCTCGGGCGGAATGTAGGCCGGCGAGCCGACCACCATCCCCGTGCTGGTCAGGGTCGCGTCGCCCTCGCTGACGGCGATGCCGAAGTCGGTGAGCCGGGCCTGCCCGTCCGCGGTCAGCAGCACGTTGCCCGGCTTGACGTCCCGGTGCACGACCCCGGCGCGGTGCGCCGCCTCCAGCGCGTAGGCCAGGCTCACCCCGATGCGCGCCACCCACGCCGGCGCGAGCCGGCCCGACGCACGGATCTCCTCGGCCAGCGACCGGCCGTCGACCAGCTCCATGACGATCCACGGCGAATCCTCGGCGTCGATGACGTCGTAGACGGCCACCAGACCGGGATGGCGCAGCCGCGCCGCCGCGCGCGCCTCGCGCAGCACCCGCTCGCCGATGACCTCCCGCTCGGTCTCGGAGGCGAGCGGCGGCAGGCGCACCTGCTTGATGGCGACCGGCCGGCGCAGGAGCATGTCCTCGCCCTCGCGGACGATTCCCGCCCCGCCGCTGCCGAGCACGCGGCCCAGCCGGTACCGGCCGGCCAGTCGGCGCTCCCGGCCCGCGGCCCGGTCGCTCTGCATTGGTTGCTCCGCCTTCTCCGGCACGACCGAATTCTCCCCGTACTACCCGCCACACGAGCCCGAAACCGCCGCAACGGACACGCGACAGCCAAGCCCGCCACAAAAACCCCTGCCAGGCCCGTAGGGAGAACGTCCCGCCGCGCCGATGAGTTCACGCACGCCCGCCGGTCCTACCACCGGCAGGCCAGACTGCCGGACCCGGGCGTCCACGACCAGTAGGCGTCCACGACCAGCGGAGGAAACAGCGATGCCGAAGACCATTCCCTGCCTGTGGTTCGACACCGACGCCGAGGAGGCCGCCGCGCTCTACGTCTCCGTCTTCCCGAACTCGGCCATCACCGGCGTCACCCGTTACGGGCCGGGCATGCACCGACCCGAGGGCCTGGCCCTGACCGTCTCCTTCACCCTCGACGGGCAGGAATACGTCGCGCTCAACGGCGGACCGGAGTTCACCTTCTCCGAGGCGATCTCGTTCCAGATCCCCTGCGCCGACCAGGCCGAGGTGGATCACTACTGGAGCGCCCTCACCGACGGCGGCGGCAAGGAGAGCCAGTGCGGCTGGCTCACCGACCGTTTCGGCCTGTCCTGGCAGGTCGTCCCGACCCGGCTGACCGAGCTGGTCAGTGACCCCGACCCGGAGCGCGCCCAGCGCGCCACCCAGGCGATGCTCACCATGGGGAAGATCGACATCGCCGCGATCGAGCGCGCCGCCGACGGCCGGTAGCCGGGCGGCCACGTCGCGGAGCACGCCGGCCGGGTCCCCACAAGGGGACCAAGGTCGGCGGGCCCGGCCACCTTCACCCCCGCGAACAGGCCAGAGGAGAGCCGCACACACGGCACTATTTCCTTTCAGCCGTCGATCCTGCGGGAGATTCCCTACCATCAGATCGTGGATGCGGATCTTCCCCAGCGCGCGGCCCCGGCCAGATGTCCACGCCAGCGACGAGCGCGACACGAAGGCGGCCGGTAACGATGACCCCCCTCCCCCAGGCCCACGCCGAGGAGACCGAGCAGTGGCTGACCCGGGTCGAGAAGGTCACCGGCCTGCTCGCCGAGCACCGGTCCCGGGCCGAGGAGGACCGCGCCACATCCCCGGAGGTCATCGACGCGTTGCGGGAGCAGGGCTTCCACCGGATGTGGGTGTCCCGCGCGTTCGGTGGCGCGGGGGTGAGCCTGCGCACCGGATCGGCGGTGCTGCAGGCGATCGCGCGCACCGACCCGTCCGCCGCCTGGCAGATGGGCGTGCAGGGCGCGATCGGGCGCATCTCCGACTACCTGTCCGACCAGGCCGCCTGCCGCCTGTTCTGCAGCAGCCACGGGCTCGTCGTCGGCGGCATCAACCCGACCGGCCAGGCCGTGCCGGTACCCGGCGGGTACCGGCTCCGGGGCCGCTGGTCGTTCGCCAGCGGTGCCACCCACGCCGACTGGCTCGTCGCCAGCGCGGTCGTCACCGGCGGCTGCGCCCAGACGTCCACGAACACCCCGGCGCGCAGGTCGACACCCGCGCACGCCCCGACCCAGGTTCCGGCCCAGGCCCAGGTTCCGGGCAGTGCGCCGACGGGGAGCGCGCCGATCCGGATGCTGTGCGTCCCGCGCGGCGCCGCCACCTTCACCGACGACTGGCACGCGCTGGGCCTGCGCGGCACCGGCAGCGGGACCTTCACCGTGGACAACATCGTCGTCCCCGAAAGCCAGACCGTCGACGGCTCGCTGCTGCGGCGGCCACCCACCGCACGAAAGTCCCGGGGTTACGCCATCGCCTACTACGACTTCGCACCGTTCACCACCGCCTCCACCGCGCTCGGCATAGCCCAGGACGCACTGCGCGCCTTCCGCCAGCTCGCCCTCCAGACCGTTCCCGCCCGCGCGACCGAGACCCTCGCCGGCGGCCACACCGTGCAGGCCACGTTCGCCCGCGCCACCGCGCTCGTCCGCGCCAGCCGGCTGATGCTCGAGGACGCCGCCGACCAGGCGACGGAGCGCGGCGAGAACGGCGGCGACGAGCTGAGCGGGGTGATCCGGCTCGCCGCGGCCGCCGTCGGGGAGAACTGCGTCCAGGCCGTCACCATGCTGCACACCGCGGCCGGCGCGAGCGCGCTGCGCTCCGGCGGGGACCTCGACCGCTGCTTCCGCGACGTCCACACCGCGGCCCGCCACATCACCCTCGCCGCGACGAACTTCGAGATGGTCGGCGCGCATCTGTTCGGCGGCACACTGCTCATGCGCCGCTGACGTCCCCATCCGCCGCTGGCGCCGCTGCCTGCCGCCACCGTCACCCGGCCGGGGTCAGCCTCAGCTCGCGGCCGGGCCACCGGGAGCGCAGCCAGCGGTCGTGACTGGCGACCACGATGGCGCCCGGGCCGCCGCCCAGCGCCTCCTCCAGCTCGTCGGCGAGCGCCGGCGAGAGATGGTTGGTGGGCTCGTCGAGCAGCAGCAGCTCGGGTGGCTCCGCCACCAGCAGCGCCAGCGCGAGCCTGCGCCGCTGCCCGACCGACAGCTCCCCCACCCGCGTACCGAGGTCGCGTGGGGCCAGCAGGCCGAGCGAGGCCAGCGGCACCGCCGCGGCCCGCTCGGGTCCCAGCGCGAGCGTGTAGACGTCCCGCGCGGTGCGGTCCGGCCGGGCGAAGACCGTGTCCTGCGCCAGCAGGCCGACCCGCAGCCCACGCCGCCGCAGCACCTCCCCCGTCACGCCGGGAACGCCGGGAACGCCGGGAACGCCGGGAACGCCGGGAACGCCGGGAACGCCATCGAGTGTCGGCTCGGACGGAGTGAGCGCGGGGCCGGCCTGCTCGAGGCGGCCTGCCAGGACCGCCAGCAGCGTCGACTTGCCCGCGCCGTTGGGACCGGTGAGCAGCAGGCGGTCCGTCACCGTCACGTCGAGACGGTCGAGGACGAGGCGGCCGGGAACACGCACCCCCCGCAACGAGACGATGGTCCCCTGCCCCGGACCCGCCTGGGCCGGGACGCCCGCCGACGACAGGGCAGCGGACGGAGAGGCGGACGGCTCGGCGACGAGCGCGCCGACCCGGAACCGCAGCGGCCGCGGTGGCCGCCGGACCTGCTCCCGCTCCAGGTCACCGAGCCGGCGGGCGGCGTTGCGCACGCGCCGCGACACCTGGTCCTGCACCCGGCCGGCGGTGCGGCCGTAGTTCATCTTCTCGTTGTCGCGACGCGGGCGGTTGTGCGCGACCTGGCGGGCCGTCACCGCGACCGCGTGCCGCAGCGCCGCCAGCTCCTCCTGCTCCTCGGCGAACCGGCGCTCCCAGCGTTCCCGCTCCAGGCGCCGCGCCTGCTGGTACTCGGTGTAGGCACCCCCGTAGCGGGTCGGGCCGCCCAGCGCGGGATCGAGATCGATCAGGTCGGTGCACACCGCGTCCAGGAAAGTCCGGTCATGGCTCGCCGCGATCACGACTCCGGGCAGAGCCCGCAGCTGCTCCTCCAGGAACACCGCAGCGTCATCGTCAAGATGGTTTGTGGGCTCGTCCAGCAGCACCGCGGCGGGGCGGCGAACCAGCAGCGCACCGAGCGCGAGCCGGCCGCGCTGCCCGCCCGAGAGCGAGCCGAGCGCGCGGTCGGCCGGAACCCGTGCGAGACCGAGGCCGGCAAGGACCATCTCGGCATGCCGGTCCGCATCCCAGGCCGCATGCTCCTCGACCCGTTCGAGACACGCGGAGTACGCGGCGAGCAGGTCGGCCTGGGCCGTGCCGCTGTCGGTCGACTCGCCGTCGGCCGGGCCACCAGGGGCGGAGTCGCCGGCGGCGAGCGCGCTGGTCAGCCGGTCGAGCTCGGCGAGATCCGCGCGGGCTTCGCGCAGGGCGTCGTCGAGCACGTGACGGATGGTCGCGGCGGGGTCGAAGGGCATCTCCTGGTGGAGGAACCCCAGCTCCGCGGGCCGGACGACGGAGCCGCCGTCCGGCTCGTCCATCCCGGCCAACAGGCGCAGCAGCGTGGACTTGCCGGCGCCGTTCTCCCCGATCAGTCCGATCCGCTGACCGGGAACGGCCGTGAGGGAGACGCCGTCGAGAACCCTGCGCCCACCGAGCACGCGGACAAGGTCATGGGCGGACAGAGCTGTTGCGGGCATGGACACCACCAGAGCGGCTGGTTTCCTCCGCCCGCCGGGCAGTGCCTCAGATGCAGTGCCTCAGATGCAGGGGCATCGGATGCAGGGGGCCTCAGGCGCGGGCGCGGATGGTGTCAGTGCCTCATGACGCAACAACCGTACCCCACGCCGACCGGCCCGCCCAGACGTTTTGTGGCGGCTCCGTGCTTCCTCGATGTCACCGCTTCTCAAGATCAAGAATGCCAGGCCGAGCCGTCAACACCGTTGACTATCTTGATTCAAGACGACGCCGGTAGGGTCGTGCGTCGGGCCGGCCGCCTGACCGAGTACCCCGCGAGCGTCGAGCATCTGGCATCACCATCAACGATTCTCCCCGAGGAGGCCATGACAGTGGAACCACGCCGGTACAAAGATCCACACGAAGCCTGGGCGGCCCTCGATACACCCTGGCACAAAGCACTGGAGATGGCATGGGAGTCGTATCTCGCCGGTGGGGTCGGAGTCGGCGCGATACTGACCGACAGCGGGGGGCGCATCATCGGCTACGGCCGAAACCAACGCTTCGCCTCCGCATCTCCTCGCCTGCTTGCCCACGCAGAGATGGAGGCCCTTGCCGCGCTCCCCCCGGGTAAGGATCGTGCACACGACGCTGTTCTCTACACGACGTTGCACCCATGCCCGATGTGTCTCGGCGCTGTGGTGGTGGCGCGCATAGGCCAGGTCCGCTTCGGAGCCTTTGATCCGACCTGGCTCGGCATTGAGCACCTGCCGGATCTCAACGAGGAGGTCCGCCGTCGCTGGCCGGCGGTCATCGGCCCTCTTGCCGGCCCGCTGGGCGAGTGGGCCGCGGTCCTCCCCGCCCTGAACACGAACGGGTCTCTCCTCCGGGCGATGGAAACGGTCGCGCCACAACGCGCACACCGTGCTCGGGTCATCGCAGATCGCCTCGAAGCCGACCGACCTGATACGACCAGCCAGGCGCTTGAGCAGGTCTGGGATCTTCTGATCAACTACAACCAGTAGATAGATCATCGGTCGTAGGCGGGGCTTCCGCTGTACTCGAGTACAGTCGGCCGACTTTACTCTCGGAACCCCGAGCTCAGGGGTGGCCCGGAACAGGACCCCGGCCGGCGCATCGGAGTGTCAGTGTGGCACAAGCCCCACGTTGTAAAAGCATCGCTCCGTGGCGATCAGATACAGCATCGAGTGTTGGATCACTGGCCCGGACGGTGACGTTCTCCTCCTACAGGTACCTGCCCAGCCAGGCAAGCACGAGGCGTTCTGGCAGCCGATCACCGGCGGCATCGAAGCCGGGGAGACCCCCCTGCAAGCCGCTCTCCGAGAGATCCGCGAAGAAACCGGTCTAGACCTCGACGAGACCCGCCTCACCGAGATCGCCACGGGCATCACGGTCGCCATCACCCCGACGCTGACCATCGACAAGACCCTCTACGCCGCATCGACACCATCCACCGCAGTGACCATCAGTCCGGACGAGCACCAGGACCACCAGTGGCTACCCGCCACCAAGGTCCCCGAGGCCCTGTACTGGGACAGCAACCGCGACGCCTGGAAGCTCATCAGCCAGCACCACCGCGGCAGTGGGCACGCCTAACGCCACGCGCACCCGAGGCGCCGTAACGGTCAACCAAAGGCGAACACCGACCAGCAGATCTCGTTGCGCAACCGCTGATCGTCCAGCACCAGTTCGCGAATCGCGTCCGGGAGCTGTTCGCGCTGCCGACGGCACTCGAGCCGTCCGGCGCTCTCGGTCTCGCCTGTGGGGGCCGCCGCACGCGCGGCCTTGATTGCGTAGGCCGCAGCACCAAGCTCGTGTGCGGCGACATGTGCCACCACCCCAGCCTGGCCGGCAGCGAATGCTGCGTGGCGAGCTGCTCCGCTCAACACTCTGGCCGCAGCCATGGCATGGCCGCCCGCCGAGCGGGAGAGGAGGGGGAGCCTCGGGCGGACGCGGGGAGCTGTACGCGCGGCGCCACTGATCGCCTCCGCCGGACGGAGGAGATCAGCTCAGGCAGGGGTCCGTGAAGATCGAATTCGGGTCAGGTGCCGCCAAAACCCTCCCGACCCGAATTCGATCATGCGAGTGAAGGGTATACGCAGGTCACACATAGCGGGCCAGAAGGGCTTGACTATGGACCCACTCACCCGCCACACAGCACCTCGCCCGGCCGAGAGGGGGCTGGTGAGGCGGATGGGGTGGGCTAGTTGATCAGAAGGTACGCGGCGGTGACTGCGTGTTCGGCTGGGGCGGAGGTGTCGATGTCGCGTGCGTCGGGCCACGGATCGGTGCGGGTGGCCACGTCCAGGTAGATCCACTCGTTGGGAGTCAGGGCGTTGACCAGGTCGGCGCGGTGCCCGGTGGTGGCACCATCCGCGACGGCGCCGATCGGAAGGGCACCGATCGGAACGACGCCCGCCGGAGCGGAACGGGTCGCGGTCGAGTGGTCCGGACCGGACCGGTCCGTGGTGGAGCCGAGTGCGATGGGGACGGTCGCGCGGTCGGCTATGCGGGCGACCGCGACCCGGGGCGGGACCACGCACCGCAGCTGCATCAGGTCGGCGTCGCACTCCGCCGCCAGCTCGGCGGCCCGTGCGCGCATCCGCCTCGAGGACCAGGAGGCATCGATCACGACGCTCCTCCCTCTTTCGAGCGCGTGGCGGGCCCGCGTGAGCACCTCCACGTAGCTGTGCTCGGTCGCGTCCGCGCCGTAGCACCCCGCCGCGGGCTCCGTCCCGGCCGAATCGGAGGCGGAAGTGGAGGCGGACTCGGGGGCGGTCGCGCCCGCTCCGACGGGCTCGCCGCGGACGGCGGCCGAGCTCAGCAGCACCCAGTCATCCTCGCCGGAGACGAGATGGCTGGCCAGTGTCGACTTACCGGTGCCGGGCAGGCCGCCGACCAGGATGAGCCGGGGACGGCCGCGCCGTAGGTGGCGTAGCGCGAGGTCGGTGAGCCGG
Organism: Parafrankia sp. EAN1pec; assembly: GCF_000018005.1. GTDB lineage: Bacteria > Actinomycetota > Actinomycetes > Frankiales > Frankiaceae > Parafrankia > Parafrankia soli. The sequence goes on along the minus strand of NC_009921.1, from coordinate 4,844,595 downwards.
CGGGCTTCGTCGGCGGCGGCCGGGTCACCCTGGTGGTCGCGGACGCAGGCGGTCTTGGCGCGGACGACCGCCCGGTAGGCGATGTAGAGGTCCTCCAGCGACGTTGGATGGGTCTCGCCCGAGAACTCACGGTAGGCGTCGAGGAACGTCCGGGCCGCGGTGGCGTTGCCGAGCCGTTCGAGGTCCATCGCGAGGGAGGCTGCGTCGCCGAGGACGTCACCGGCCCGCAGCGCGGGGTCGACGTTGACGCAGTTGAGGACCCGCGGGCCGTCGTTCAGGCAGTAGATGTCGTCGGCGAGCAGGTCGCCGTGGCCGTCGCGGATCCGGCCGGCGGCCTGGCGCTCCGCGAGTAGTGGGCCCCGGCCGGTCAGGTAGCGCAGCGCGAGCCGGCCGATCTCGTCGACGGTGGCGGCGTCGAGGATCCGGCCGCGGAACGGCGCGAGGCCGTCCATCGCCTCCAGCCAGAGTGCCTCCAACGCGCACAGACCACCGGTGCGGGTGATCTCGGGCGTGGTCTCGCACCCTTCGTGGAACGCCGCGATCCGCTGGGCGAGCTCACGCAGCTCGCCGGAGACGTCGGCTGTCATCAGCGCGGAGAGCCGGCGGTCGGCCGGCAGCCGTCGCATGACGACCATGTGGTCGCGCAGTGCCCCGGTCTCGTCCCGGATGTCGGCCACGCCGAGGTACACGTCCGGGGCGAGGCGCCGGTTGAGCCGTACCTCGTCCTCGCAGGCGATCAGCCGGGCCCGGCGGGAGCGGTAGTCCACGAAACCGTGGTTGACCGCCCGGCGCAGCTTGTACGCGCGGTCCTCGGTGAGAAAGACCACGGCGGTGGGAGTCTGCACGGTCTCGCGGCTGTCGAGACGGATTTCCCGGGCCGCCTGCTCCCGGACGGGCGCAGGGCCCGGGATTTCCGACGGCGCGGGGCGGACCTCGGTGTCCTGCCCTGGAAAGGCGTCCTTCTGCACGAACATCTACGTCTCCAGACCGTGTTCTGGACGATTCCTGTTCGGTTTCACCCGCCGCCGCGCGACCGAATCGACGGCACCGCTGATCGACGCCGCGGATCAAGCCGATGATCGAGGATCGTGGACGACGGATCGCCATCCGCGGGGCGCCCCACGCACAGAGCCCGGCCACACCATTGAACGGAAAGCCGGGCAGTGAACGAAGGAAGAGACCGCGGCGGAGAATCACCCGGAATTCAATCCGGGCGAATAAAATGGCGCGACCGGGCCACACAGCGGTGTTCAAACACCGGCCGATCCGGCTCCGGTTCAGCGGCCCGCGGAAATCCGCGGGCCGCGATCCCACCGCCTCGACCTACGAGCCGAAGAGCTCGCACGCCGGCGCTGTCGGGGAAAGGCCGGGGGACCGGCGGGCCGTACGATGCCGGTGTCGATCGACGAGTCCAGACATGGAGATCATCCTCCTTGGTCCGTTTCCCTGTTCCCGTTACGATCCTCCATTCGTCCCGCGCCGTCAGCTGACTTCAGGGTCCCGTTCTCACCCGACCTGCTGCCCTGTTCTCAGGGGCCGTTCGGATCGGTCCAGCGCGCTCCGGGCCGTCCGGGCCGGGGGGTGGACCTACCGGTGGTATCGCCGTCCATGCAGGTCCGAGGCTTCGAACCGGGGTGCGCACCGGGCCGGGGCGGACCTGCCGACCGGCACCGGCGGACGATCGCCCGCGCGGCAACCAGGCAGCCGAGGAACGCGCAGACGGCGACGTACTCCCACAGTCGCCTACTCCCCACTCTGCTTCATCAGGTAGACGGCGGCCTGCGTACGGCTCGCCAGGCCGAGCTTCTCCAGAATGCTCGACACGTAGTTCTTCACCGTCTTCTCCGACAGGCCCAGCCGCGTGCCGATCTGCCGGTTCGTCAACCCGTCCGCGATCAGCTGCAGGATCTCGCGCTCCCGCTGGTTCAGCGTCGCCATCGCCGGGTCCTCGCTCGGCCCGTCCCGCAGCCGCTCCAGCACCCGCCGCGTCACCGACGGCGCCAGCAGCGACTGCCCCGACGCCACCGTCCGGATCGCCCCCACCAGGTCGTTGCCCCGGATCTCCTTCAGCACGTACCCCGCCGCACCCGCCATGATCGCCGAGAACAGCGCCTCGTCGTCGTCATAGGAGGTCAGAATCAGGCACGCCACATCCGGCAACGCCGACCGCACCTCCCGGCACACGTCGATGCCACTGCCATCAGGCAGCCGCCCGTCCAGCACCGCCACATGCGGATGCAACGCGGGAATCCGCCGCAACGCCTCCGCGGCCAGCCCGGCCTCTCCGACGACCTCGATATCGTCATGCCGGGCGAGCGTCTGACGCAGACCATTACGCACGATCTCGTGGTCATCGAGAACGAACACCCGGATCTTCTCCATGGCAGCGACCATACGGGCGCCGTAGGCCGTTCGCCCATGTCGCATCGGCCGCCGCCGCCGGGACGTCCGGCTCTGAGCGGGAGCCCCGCGGCGCGCCGGCCACCTCGCCGCGGCGCCCGGCGGCGGGCGGGCGGCGAGCCGACCGGGCTTGACGGGTGTCGAGGGGTGCTGGCGGGCCCGCGCCCGGCGCCGCGGGCGGGCCCCGGCAGCGGTCCCCGGTGGCGGGCGCGGACGTGACGGATCTGGCGTCCACGGCCCCCCGCACGCCGGCACGATGGTCCCGTCGGGCACCCTGCGGTTGGCCCGCCGCCGACTACCGTGGACACGGGCCGTGCCGGGCACGGTGCGCCCGCAACACGCCACCGCACGGCGAGGGGAGTTCGCGATCATGGAGTCGGTGACGGCGGGAGTCGGTCGCGAGGTGGCAGTCGAGGTCGTGACGACGGCTTCGCTCGCACCGTCCATTCACAACACCCAGCCGTGGCGGTGGCGTCTCGCCGACGGCCGGCTGACGCTGCGGCCGGACGTCGAGCGGCGCCTCGCCGTCCTCGACCCGGACGGGCGGCAGCTCCTGGTGAGCTGCGGCGCGGCGCTGCTGCACGCCCGGCTGGCGTTCCGGGTGCTCGGCTTCGAGCCGGTGGTGGAGCTGCTGCCGGAGGCGACCGGTTCCGGCGGGCTGGAGCCGGTGCTGTCCGGTGGCCTGGTCCTCGCGTCGATGGGGATCGGCGGGCGGGCGGCGCCGACGGATTCCGACCGGCTGCTGTTCTCGGCCGCCGGGGCCCGGCACACCGACCGTCGGCCGTTCGAGGCACGCCCGCTCGCCGGCGACCTGGTCGACCGGATGCGCCGCGCCGCCGAGTCCGAGGGCGCCTGGCTGATGCCGCTGTCGCACTCCGACCAGCGGCTGGACGCGGCGGTGGTCGCGGCCCGGGCGGACTGGGCGGAGCAGGCCGACCCCGCCTACCGGGCCGAGCTGGCGTCGTGGCGGCGTGGGCAGGGCCCGACCGCCGACGGGGTGCCGACCGGCGTGGCCTCGACCCATCACCCCGAGCGGGCCAGCGACTTCCCGCTGCGCGACTTCGACACCCGCGGCGCGCCGGGCATCGCGGCGCCGCGTTCCGAGGAGGCCGACGGCGGCGCCGACGCGGACGCGGGTCTCGCCCCGACCGTCGAACAGCGCCCGGAGGAGCTGCCGTCGGTGGAGCGCCCCGCTGTCGTCGTGGTCGGCACGGACGCCGACCAGGCGGAGGACAGGCTGCGCGCCGGGCAGGCGCTGGCGCGGGTTCTGCTCACCGTGACCGCGGCCGGCGCGGCCGCGTCGCCGATGGGCCAGCCCATCGACAGCGACGGGTACCGTTCGGTGATCGAGCGGATGCTGAGCATCGCCGGGCACGTGCAGATGATCCTTCGGGTCGGCTATCCCCGCCGGGACGCGGTGGCCTCCGCGCTGACCCCGCGGCGCCCGATCGGCGAGATCCTGACCTTCGGTTAGCTCCTGGGCGGCGGGCCGGGGGCCCGCCGCCGAAGCCACCGGCAGCCGGCCCGTCAACCGCGGTCGAGGGCCGCGAGACCCAGGTCGAGGTCCAGGTCGAGGTCGATGACGGCGCTCTCCGCGGAGGCGGGCACCCGCTCGTAGGTCCGCCGGACGAAGTCGGCGACCCGGGACGCCGGCAGTTCGACGGTGACCGGCCCGCCGGGGCTCGGAAGATCGACGGTCAGCAGGCGCCGGCGCTCGCGCAGCACCGGCGCGATCCGGATGGTGCCCTCCCCCACGGGCCGCTCGTCGCCCCCGGCGAGGAGCTCCCGTGCGAAGGTCCACGCGAGGACCCGCTGGTCCGGAACCCGCGTGCGCAGGGTGATCGCGACCGGGTCGAGCGGGTCGAAGCGGACGGTGACAAGCACCGGAACCCGCTTACCCGCCTCGTCGCCGGTCAGGTAGGTGGCGTTGACGTCCATGGTCACGGCGTTGGACACAATCGGACGGCCCCTCATGAGATCCTCCCCACCCTCGGTGTTGTACCTCACGGTGTCACCCGAGACGGGGCGACTGCACCCTGCCTTGGTCCGCAGGAGCGGGGGACGAAGGACCGTCCGTGGCCGCCGCGGGCCGCGCCGCACCACGGCGCGGCCCGCACGGCGCGGTCAGGACTTCTCGATCACTCCGCAGGCGATCCGGTCGCCGGCGTCGCCGGTCGCGTTGGTCCGCTCGTCCGGGCCCGGCGTCGGGGCGCCCTGCGCGGTGTAGCGGTCGGGGATGTGGGCGAGGTTGTCGGGCTGGGCGTGCACGATTACCGCGGCGCCCTGGCTGCGCAGGTCAGCGAGCTCGAAGCGGTCCGTCTGCGCCCGCAGTTGCGCCGTGCCGTCCTTGTCGACCAGCAGCGGCGGCAGGTCGCCGGCGTGGTCGCCGTGCACGGTCGCCTCAGGGTTGAAGTGAGCGCCGGCGGTGCTGAACGGGCCGTCGGCGGCCTTCGGGTCGCACACCGGCTTCTGGTGGATGTGGAACCCGTGGTAGCCGCCGGCGGGCAGGCCGTGCAGGCTGCCCTCGACCCGCACCGCCCCGTCGACGGGAGTGAGGGTGACGGTGCCGACCTCGGCTCCGGTGGCGTCGTGCAGCACGACGTCGAGGCTGCCGGCGGCGCCGGTGGCGGGCGCAGACGTGGCATCGCCGGACACCTCCGGCGCGGACGCGGCGGCGGGGCCGTCGTCGGAGCCGCACCCGGCCGCCAGGGCCAGGCAGGCCGCGGTCACCGCGGCGGTGAGGACGGTACGGGACAGGGGACGTCGCAAGACAGCCTCCAGGGCGGCGGATGTGCAGCAGGCGGCGGCCCGGGCGCGTGCGCGGCCAGGATCTGGGCCGGACACGGCGCCGGGCCTGGTAGACGGCCCAACCCTACGAAGCGTTCGGGCTCTCGGTCGCCTCCCGACCACCGAGTGTCGCCATGGCGATAGGCCCGGGGCGGCTCAGCGCTCGATCGCCGCGGCCAGGCGGTCGAGGCGCGCCGTGAGGCCGTCCGGGGTCGTGCTGTCGACGCTGAGGCGGTTCATCAGCTCCTCGTACCGGTCGACGTCCTCCGGCCGGTCAAGGTCGATCGCGCCGGTCAGGTGCTCGAGGTGGACGACGTCGGGCAGCTCGGGCTCGGCGAAGCGCAGGATGGTGAAGGCACCGGTGGCGACGTGGCCCCCGTACTCGGCCGGCAGGATCTGGATCACGATGTTCGGCGTGGCGGCCAGCTCCCGCAGGTGTGCGAGCTGTGCCCGCAGCACCTCGGCCGAGCCGATCCGCGGCCGCAGCGCGGCCTCGTCGATCACCGCCCACAGCTTCGGCGGGTCGGGCCGGGTGAGCAGCCGCTGCCGGGTGATCCGCATCTCGACGGTGCGCGCGACGGCCCCGGTGCTCATCGTGCCCGGGTTGCTGGTCTGCGCGACGGCCGCGCGCGCGTAGTCCTCGGTCTGGAGCAGGTCGGGGACGAGGTGCAGATGGTAGCTGCGGATCAGGGTCGCGGCGCTCTCCAGCCCGAGGTGGGCCTCGGACCAGCCGGGCACGACCTCGGCGTAGCGCCGCCACCAGCCGGGCCGGTTGGCCTCCCTGGCCAGGTCGAGGATCGGCGCCCGGTCGGCCTCGGCGACGACGCCGTAGAGCGTGAGCAGGTCGGCGACGTCGCGCACCTTGCAACCGACCCGGCCCAGCTCCATGCGGCTGATCTTCGAGTCGGAGGCCCGGATCTCGTAGCCGGCGTCCTCCCGGCTGATGCCGGTGGCCTCGCGCAGGCTCCGGAGCCGCGCTCCCAGCATGATGCGCTGCGCGATCGGCCCGCCGTTGGGCACGGTGTCCTCCTCGCCGTCACGGTGGTGGGCTCACCGCGGGTATCCGGCATCTCAGTATCTTCGAATTTTTCCATGCCTTGACGGTCAGCATGCAGCCAGGTACCGCGAGCGTGGATGATGTGCTCATGAGGTCGAGGACCCGACCCGCGGCAGCCCCGGCCGTGGGTCTCGCCCCACCGGGGACGGCGCTGGCGTTCGACGGCGTCGGCATGACGTTCCCGGACGGGACGCGGGCGCTGGAGGACATCTCGCTGCGCGTCGGGGCCGGCGAGATCGTGGCGCTGATCGGGGCGTCGGGCTCGGGCAAGTCGACGCTGCTGCGCATCGCCGCCGGGCTCGCGGCGCCGACGAGCGGCTCGGTGCTCGCCGGGCCGGGTTCACCCGGCTACATCTTCCAGGACCCGACACTGCTGCCCTGGCGGACGGTCGAGGGCAACATCGGGCTGTTCGCCGAGCTCGACGGCGTCCCCCGGGCGCGGCGCGACCGCCTGGTGGCGGACGCGATCACCATGACCGGCCTGCGCGGCTACGAGCGGTACCGGCCGCGGGCGCTGTCGGGCGGGATGCGGATGCGGGTGTCGCTCGCCCGCGCGCTGACGGCCCGCCCGTCGTTGTTCCTGTTCGACGAGCCGTTCGGCGCGCTGGACGAGATCACCCGCGAGCGGCTCGGTGACGAGCTGCTGCGCCTGCACCTGCGGGAGGGGTTCGCCGGGCTGTTCGTGACCCATTCGGTGGTCGAGGCCGCGCTGCTGGCCAGCAGGGTAGCCGTGCTGTCCGCCCGCTCGGGGCGGCTGCTCGCCGAGATCGAGATCCCGTTCGGCTACCCGCGCGAGTCGTCGCTGCGTTACGACGCCGCTTTTGGACGGGTCGCACGCGAGGTGTCGGAGGCGCTCAAGGACTCGTTCGCCGGGCCCGGACTCGCCGGCCCTGGAGAATCCGGGCCTGGCGCCGCGGGCGACGCCACCGGCCCAGCGTAGATCAGCCGGTGCGCGGCGGCGGACGCGCGGCGGCGGACGGGGCCGGCCGGGCCGGCGTCGCGCAGCGCCACCGTGGCCGCCATGGCGCCCGGCCCGCCGTGCGCACCGCCGCCGGGATGTGCTGACATCGACGCCAGATAGAGCCCGGGGATCGGGGTCTCCGGGCGGCCCAGGCCGGGCACCGGGCGGAAGATCAGCTGCTGGTGCAGGGCGGCCGTCCCGCCGTTGAGGGCGCCGCCGCGCAGCACGGCGTCCTGGTCCTCCAGCCGTCGCGGCGACTGGGTGTCGCGGCTGAGAATCAGCGACCCGAAGCCGGGGGCCGCCGCCTCCAGCTTGCGTTCCACCCGCTCGAGGAGGCGGGCGGTGTCGTCGCCGTCCCAGCGGCCGGTGACACCGGCCCCACCGGCGTCGCCCCGGGGGGACTGCGGGAGGTGGAAGTACGCCCACGCGCTCTGCGTCCCGGCCGGCGAGCGGCCCGGGTCGGCAGTGGTCATCTGGCCGAGGACGAGGAACGGGTCCGCCGGCACGAGCCCGCACGCCAGCTGCGCGGACATCATCGTCAGATCGTCCATGGTGCCGCCGAGGTGGACGGTGCCGGCGTCCGCGATCCGGCGGTCGGACCACGGGATCGGCCCGGCGAGCGCCCAGTTGACCTTGAAGGTCGAGCTGTCCCACTGGAAGCGGGCCAGGTCGGTGAGCAGGCGGGCGGGGAGATGCTCGTCGCCGACCAGGCGCCGATAGAGGGAGACCGCGTCCACGTCGGCGAGCACCGCGCGCCGGGCGCGCACGGCCGTCCCGTCGGTGAGCCGCACGCCACGGGCCCGGCCGGCGGTGACGATCACCGCGTCCACCTCGGCTCGAGTGCGCACCACCCCGCCGCGGGAGCGCAGCCGGTCGACGAGGGCGGCGGTCAGCCGGCCCGCGCCGCCACGCGGCACCGGGAAGCCGACATCCTGGCCGAGCATCGCCAGCAGCCAGCCGATCAGCGCCGATCCCGCCGACTCCGGCGCCAGGTCGGTGTGCAGCGCGCTGCCGGCGACCAGCAGTCCGGCGCCCGCGCCGGCGAATTCCTCCGCGGCGAACCGGCGGACGGGCAGCATCGCGAACCGGGCGAAGCGCAGCGCGTCGGCGGCCCCGAGCGCGCGGGCGAGCCGTGCGCCCGCCCGGACCGGCGGGAACGGGGCGGCCAGCAGCGCCTCGAGCAGCGGGTCGCGGACCCGTTCCCACAGTGCGACCTGCGCCCGCCAGGCCGCCGCGTCGGCCGGGGCGTAGGCGGCGAGGGATGCGGCCGTCCCGTCGAGGTCGGTGGACAGCACCGCGCAGCGGCCGTCCGGGGTGGGGTGGGCCAGCACCCGCGGGGCGTGCAGCCAGGTCAGCCCGTGGTCGGTGAGGTCGAGCGCGCGCAGCGCCGGGGACCGCGCGGCGAACGGGTAGAAGGCGCTGAACAGGTCGGTACCGAACCCGGGCGCGGTGACCTCGGCGGAGCGGCAGGCCCCGCCCGGCTCGTCGGCGGCCTCGCACACGACGACGTCCCAGCCGGCGTCGGCGAGCCGGTTCGCCGCGACGAGGCCGTTCACCCCCGCGCCGATGACGACCGCGTCCGCTGTCATCACCCGGGCGCACGGCATGTCGGTCAGGCTCGGCGGGCCGGCATCTCGAACCCGGAGAGGAGCACCGCGTTGCAGTCCGCCGCGGCCTGCCGCACGGGCTTCGCGCGCTGGTAGTCGTCGGACTCGTACCAGGCACGGGCCGCGTCCGCCGACGGGAACTCGAGGACGACCGTGCGGTTCCCGTGCCACTCCCCCTCGAGCAGCTGGACGTCCTCGTCCACGGCGAGGACCTTGGCACCCGCCGCGGCGACCGAAGGACCTGACAGGCGGCTGTAGGCCGCCATACCTTCGGGATCCTTGATGGCCTCGGTCAGGATGACGTATCCCTTGGGCATGTGCTCTCCTGTGCGGTCGCGGTGCATGGCGTGGGACGGGCCATTTTCTCCCCACCTGCGGCTGGTGCGCGACCGCTGCGCTCAGCCGATCATCCTCAGCCTGCTGTGAGGGCCGTGGCCGCGGCCCTCACGGCAGGCCGCCCCGCGCGACGAGCTGGGCGGCGATGACGTTGCGCTGGATCTCGTTGGTACCCTCACCCACGATCATCAGCGGGGCGTCCCGGAAGTAGCGCTCGACGTCGAACTCGGTGGAGTACCCGTAGCCGCCGTGGACCCGGATCGCGGCCAGCGCCACCTCCATCGCGACCTCCGAGCAGAAGAACTTGGCCATCCCCGCCTCGAGATCGGCGCGCTCGCCCGTGTCGTAGCGGCGGGCGGCGTGCAGCAGCAGCTGGCGGGCCGCCGTCAGCTTGGTGGCCATCTCCGCGAGATGGTTGCCGACCGACTGGTGCCGCCAGATCGGCTGGCCGAACGACTCGCGCTCCTGGGCGTAGCGCAGGGCGTCGTCGAAGGCGGCCCGGCCGACCCCGGTCGCCCGGGCCGCGACCTGGATCCTGCCGATCTCCAGGCCGCGCATCATCTGCCCGAAGCCCCGGCCCTCGACCCCGCCGAGCAGCGCGTCCCGCGGCACCCGGCAGTCGGTGAACGACAGCTCGCAGCTCTCGACGCCCTTGTAGCCCAGCTTGGGCAGGTCCCGGGAGATCACGAACCCGGGGACCTTCTCCACCAGCAGGATGCTGATGCCCCGGTGGGCAGGCTCGGCCGCGGGATCGGTCTTGCACAGCAGCGCCACCAGGCCGGAGCGGCGCGCGTTACTGATCCACGTCTTGGTGCCGTTTACCAGGTAGTCCGCGCCGTCGGGCCGGGCGGTCGTCCGCATCGCCTGCAGGTCGGAGCCGCCGCCGGGCTCGGTCAGCGCCATCGTGGCGCGCAGCTCGCCGGTGGCCATCCGCGGCAGGTAGCGCCGCTTCTGCTCCTCCGTCCCGAACGCCAGCAGCAGCTTGGCGACCACCGTGTGCCCGCCCATGGCACCGGCCAGGCTCATCCAGCCGCGGGCCAGCTCCTCGGTCACCAGGGCGTAGCAGACGGTCGAGACGTCCACCTGGCCGTACGGTTCGGGGATCGCCAGGCCGAAGACCCCGAGCCGCTTCATCTGCCCGATGAGCGCCTCGGGGTAGGCGTTGGCGTGCTCGAGCTCGCGCACCACCGGCCGGACCTCGCGGTCGACGAAGTCCCGGACGGTGTCGACGACTGCCCGCTCCTCCGGGTCGAGCTCCGTCATACGTCGAGCTCCGTCATGTGTCGAACGCCGTCACGAGGCGATCCGGCGCTCCAGCGCGATGTCGAGCAGCTCGTCGGTGAGGACGCGCTTGACACGCGGCCGGCCGGCGGACTCCCCCGAGGAGCGCTCGACGGAGTCGATCAGCCGCCAGCCCTCCTCGGTGACGAGGTGCGGCTGGCGGCCGCGCAGCCAGGTGTCGATCTCACCGACCGGGTCGAACGCGGCGCCCCGGTCGTGGCGGCGCAGCGTGCCGTCGGCGACGTCCGCGAGCAGCCGCGCGACGGTCTCGCCGGCGCACTTCTTGTTCGTGCCGATGATCCCGGTCGGGCCGCGCTTGATCCAGCCGGCCACGTACTCGCGCTCGACGCCCTCGACCCGCCCGTTCACATTCGGGATGACCCCGCGGCGGTCGTCGAACGGCAGCCCCTCGATCGACCGGCCCTTGTAGCCGACGGCGCGCAGCACCAGGCTGGTCGGGACGGTCTCCCGCTCACCGGTGTCGACGGCGCTGACCCAGCCGTCGTCGCCGACCTTCAGCGCATTGCGGGCGAACACGATCTCCTCGACCCGGCCGTCTCCGCGGATCTCCAGCGGGGTGCGCTGGAAGCGCAGCGCCACCCGGCGCGCGCCCGCGGGCACCGGGTTCTGCGCGTACCCGCGCATCACCGCCAGGTTGCGCTTGACCAGGCGGGACAGCGCCTCCTCGCCCTCCTGCTCGGCGACCTCGGCCGGGTCGACGTCCACCCCGGACTCGGTGAACTCGGGCAGCTCCTTGAGTTCCGCGGTCGTGAAGGCCGCCTGCGCGGCGCCGCGGCGCCCGACGACCAGGACCTCCTTGAGCGCGCAGGCGCGCAGTGCGTCGAGGGCGTGGTCGGCGATGTCGGTGCGGGACAGCCGCTCGTGCGGCGAGCAGAGGATGCGGGCGACGTCGAGGGCGACGTTGCCGGCGCCGATCACGACCCCGCGCTCGCCGCTGAGGTCGAAGGTGAGGTGCGCGTAGTCGGGGTGCCCGTTGTACCAGCCGACGAAGTCGACCGCGGACTCGCTGCCGGGCAGGTCCTCACCGGGGATCCCGAGGCGCCGGTCCGTCTGCGCGCCGACGGCGTACAGGACGGCGTCGTAGCGCGCGGTCAGCTCCTCACGCGTGACGTCCTTGCCGACGTCCACATTGCCGAAGAAGCGGAAGTTCTCGTGCGCGGCGATCGCCGCGTACACGCTGGACACCGCCTTTATCTTCGGATGATCGGGGGCGACTCCGGAACGCACCAGGCCCCACGGCGTGGCCAGCCGCTCGTACATGTCCACCCGGACCGGTACGTCGTGCTGTTCCAGCAGCGAGGCCGCCGCGTAGAAGCCCGACGGACCGGATCCGACCACCGCGACGGTCAACGGCGCGGCCGCAGCTCCCTGGGGCATCGATACACTCCTCCAGCCGAATTCCCGCTGATGTCCGCCCGTCACCTGGGCGTCGACCGCCGACGCGATCGCATCCCTGACCGGTGCGGCTCGGGCGCCGTCGCCCCTGCAGGTCGCGACCGCGCCGTACCGGCCACCTCAACGCAACGTAGAGAAGCGCGCTTCCGGGCGCAAGAACTGCGATGACGGAATGCGGCCGGCGGCCCGCGGTCCGCCACCCGCCCGCACCATTCCATCCATCACCGTCACCGCATTTCCGATTGCGACGGATTTGCCCCGCACGACAGAAGCCGGCCCGGCGCGAAGGCTGCTCAGCCGCGGGCGGCGCCCAGCGCCATCGTGTGCAGCATCACGGCCATCTCGGCCCGCTGTAGATCGGTCGCGCTGTGTGGGGTGGAGTTGATCAGACCGAACAGCGCATGGGTACGCGCCCGCGCGGTCGGCGCGTCGAGCTCGGGCCGCACCTGCCGCAGGACGTCCACCCACTGCTCGACATAGGCCCGCTGCAGCCTGCGGACCTCGCGCTCGGCCGGCTCCGGCAGGCTCCACAGGTCGCGGTCGTGGATGACGATCAGGTCTGGGTTGTCGAGCGCGAACTCGACGTGCCCGCGGACGAGCAGGTCGAGGGTCTCCAGGGCGGAGGCGCCGACCCGGCGGGCCTCGCGGGCCGCATCGAGCAGGTGCTGGCTGATGCCGACGAGCAGCTCGACGAGCACCGCGTCCTTGCTGGGGAAGTGCCGGTAGATTCCCGGGCCGCGGATGCCGACGGCGGCGCCGATCTGCTCGATGCCCACGCCGCGGAAACCGCGTTCGGCGAACAGCCGGGCGGCCGCCCGCAGCAGTTCGTCGCGCCGGGTTGCCCGGGCCGGGGTGCGCGCCCTGACGCGCGGTTCGGCCGGGCTCGTGACAGCGGACCCACCGGCATCGCTGTTCCGACCGGATTCACTGCTCTTGCCGGCGCCCCGGCCCGAGTCTGAATGCGCGACGGAATCGGGATGGGCTCCGGAGTTGGCGTTCCGGGCAGCGGCTGGCGGCTGGCGGCTCTTGGCCTGGCCGGAGGCGGGCCGCTCGCCCGGGGCGGACCGGACGATTTCTGCTGGCACCGGAACACTCCTCCCAACTCGCAGGCTACCAGCCCCGCCCGCCCACGACGCGCACTCGGCCGCGACGCCCGGCCGGCGGGCGCGGCGCCGCTCCTACACGCCGCGGAAGCGGTTGATGGCGGTGAGGTGACGAGCCCGGGTCTCCTCGTCACGAACCCCCAGCCCCTCCTCCGGCGCCAGACACAGCACCCCGACCTTCCCCTGATGGGCATTGCGGTGCACATCGAGCGCCGCCTGCCCCGTCTGGGCCAGCGGATACACCTTCGACAACGTCGGATGCACCATCCCCCGCGCCACCAGACGGTTCGCCTCCCACGCCTCCCGGTAGTTCGCGAAATGCGACCCGATGATGCTCTTGAGGTTCATCCACAGGTACCGGTTGTCGTATTCGTGCATGAACCCGCTCGTCGACGCGCACGTCACCACCGTCCCACCGCGACGTGCCACGTACACCGACGCGCCGAACGTCTCCCGGCCCGGATGCTCGAAGACGATGTCCGGGTCCTCCCCACCGGTCAGCTCCCGGATCCGCCGTCCGAGGCGCTTCCACTCCCGTGGGTCCTGCGTCCGCTCGTCCGACCAGAACCGGTACCCCTCCGCCGCCCGGTCGATCACCAGTTCCGCGCCCATCGCCCGGCAGATCGCCGCCTTCTCCGGCGAGGACACCACACACACCGGGATCGCCCCGCCGCGCAACGCCATCTGCGTGGCGTAGGACCCCAGTCCTCCTGATGCTCCCCAGATCAGTACGACGTCGCCCTGCTTCATGTTCGCCCCGTTACGCGACACCAGCTGCCGGTACGCCGTCGAGTTCACCAACCCCGGCGCCGCCGCCTCCTCCCAACTCAAATGCCCCGGCTTCGGCATCAACTGGTTCGCCTTCACCAACGCCAGCTCCGCAAGACCACCGAAATTCGTCTCGAACCCCCAGATCCGCTGCTCCGGATCCAGCATCGTGTCGTTGTGACCCTCGGGACGCTCCAACTCCACCGACAGACAGTGCGCCACCACCTCATCCCCCGGGTGCCACGCGTGTACTCCCGGCCCCGTCCGCAGCACCACCCCCGCCAGATCCGACCCCACCACGTGATACGGCTGGTCATGCTTCTTCGCCAACGGAGACGACCGCCCGTACCGCTCCAGGAACCCGAACGTCGACAACGGCTCGAAAATCGACGTCCACACCGTGTTGTAGTTCACCGACGACGCCATCACCGCCACCAGCGCCTCACCCGGCCCCAACTCCGGTGTCGCCACCTCATCCACATGCAACGACTCCCGCGGATCCTTGTCCCGCGACACCCGCCCCTCGAACATCCCCACCTCGGACTTGCGCACCACCACACCCCGGTACGACTCCGGCACCGCCAACGCCGCGAACTCCGCCCGCCGCTCCGGCGAACGCGCGTCGCCGGCCATGATCGCTTCGACAATCCGCTTCACAGCTGGCTGCTCCGTCCGTCAGACGCCGAGGTGGCGCGCGATCAGCATCTTCTGCACCTCGCTGGTGCCCTCACCGATTTCGAGAATCTTGGAGTCGCGCCAGTGCCGTGCCACCGGGTACTCGTTCATGAATCCGTACCCGCCGTGGATCTGGGTCGCCTCGCGGGCGTTCGTCACCGCCGCCTCGGAGGAGAACAGCTTCGCCATCGCCGCCTCCTTCTTGAAAGGCAGGCCAGCGAGCATCCGCCACGCGGCGTCGTAATAGGCCGTCCGGGCTACGTAGGTCCGGGTCTCCATCTCGGCGAGCTTGAACGCGATGGCCTGGTTTCGGGCGATCGGCGCGCCGAACGCCTCCCGTTCCTTGGCGTACTTCACGCTCTCGTCCACGCAGGCCTGCGCCAGGCCGACGGAAAGCGCTGAGATGGCGATGCGGCCCTCGTCGAGAATGGACAGGAAGTTCGCGTATCCGCGGCCCCGCTCACCGAGCAGGTTCTCCGCCGGGACCCGCACGTCCTGGAACGACAGCGGCCGGGTGTCCGAGGCGTGCCAGCCGACCTTCGAGTAGGGCGCGCCCGCGCTGAAGCCCGGCGTCGGCACCGGGACGATGATCGAGGAGATCTGCGGCCGGCCGTTCACCGGCTCCCCGGTCACCGCGGTCACTGTCACCACCCGGGTGATGTCCGTCCCGGAGTTCGTGATGAACGCCTTCGACCCGTTGATCACCCATTCGTCACCGACGAGCTGGGCCGTGGTGCGGGTGCCGCCGGCGTCGCTGCCGGCGCCCGGCTCGGTCAGCCCGAAGGCACCCAGCGCGCGGCCGCTGGCCAGTACCGGCAGCCACTCCTCACGCTGCGCCTCGGTACCGAACCGGTAGATCGGCATCGCCCCCAGGCCCACCCCGGCCTCGAGGGTGATCGCCACCGACGAGTCGGCCCGCGCCAGCTCCTCGATCGCCAGGCAGAGCGCGAAGTAGTCGGCGCCCTGGCCGCCATAGGACTCCGGGAACGGCAGGCCGAACAGGCCCATCTCGGCCATCTGCGCGATGATCTCGTACGGGAAGGTCTTCGCCTCGTCGTGCCCGGCGGCCGCCGGGGCGACCACCTCCCGGGCGAACTCCTCGACCGTCTTGCGCAGGGTCTCGTGCTCTTCACTCAGCCGGCTGTCAGGCATGGCCCGTCTCCTTCTCCTGCTTCACTACATCCGTCCGCCGTGGCACCGTCCTCGGCGAGACCGTCCTCGGCGAGCCGCGCTGCCAGCGCGTGCACGACTCGTGACGGGCTCGGCCGGCCCAGCCGCTCCCCCATCCACACGCTGGTGCGCACCAGCGCCCCGAGGTCGACGCCGGTGCCGACGCCGAGGCCGTGCAGCATCCAGACGAGGTCCTCGGTGCCGAGGTTGCCGGTCGCGCTCCTCGCGTACGGACAGCCGCCGAGGCCGCCCGCGGACGAGTCGACCGTGCGCACCCCGGCGCGCAGCGCGGCAAGGGTGTTGGCGAGAGCCTGGCCGTAGGTGTCGTGGAAGTGCACCGCGAGGGTCCCCGGGCCGATCCCGGCCGCGGCCAGCTCGGCGAGCAGGGCCTCGACGTGGCCGGGGGTGGCCACTCCAATGGTGTCGCCCAGCGACAGTTCGTCAACACCGAGGTCGACCAGGCGCCGGGCGATCGCGGCGACCTGCCCGGGCGGGACGGCGCCCTCCCACGGGTCGCCGAAGCACATCGACAGGTAGCCGCGGACCGCCAGGCCCCGGGCCCGGGCCGCCGTCACCACCGGCTCGAACATCGCCAGCGACTCGTCGACCGTGCGGTTGAGGTTGCGCCGCGCGAAGGTCTCGGTGGCGCTGCCGAAAACCGCGATCTCGCCGGCCCCGGCCGCCAGGGCCCGTTCCAGCCCCCGCGTGTTCGGGACCAGCACCGGCCGCCGGGCGCCCCGCGGCGGCGGGCCCAGCAGCTCCAGCAGCTCCGCCGCGTCGGCGAGCTGCGGAACCCAGGCCGCCGGGACGAAGCTCGTCGTCTCGATCGCCCGCAGCCCGGCGCCGGCGAGCCGCCGGACGAACTCCGCCTTGACCGCCACGTCGACGACCGAGGCCTCGTTCTGCAGCCCGTCGCGAGGGCCCACCTCGTAGATCGTCACCGACTCGGGCAGGCCGTCCGCCCGGTGGACGTCCGGCTGGAGCCCACCTGGCTGGCGCGCGTCGGGCCGGTACGGGTCGGGCCGGCGCGGATCAGGCTGGGGCATCGGCCGCTCCCGCGGGCCCGTCGGCCGCCCCGGCTCCGTCCGCCACCCCGTCGGGCGCCGGCTCGACGACCGCGAGCAGCGCGTCCAGCGCGACCGAGTCGCCGACCCGGACGAGGACGTCCTTCACCTGGCCGGCGACCGCCGCGACCACGGTGTGCTCCATCTTCATGGCCTCGACGACCACCAGCGGGGCACCGGGCTCGACGACGTCGCCGGGGGCCGCCCGCACGTCGACGACGGTGCCCGGCATCGGGCTGCGCGCCTCGCCGCTGTGCTCGCCGGCCGCCGCGTCGGCGCCGCCCTCCGCCCGCCGCTCCGCGAGCGCCCAGGTGAACCCGTCGGCCCCCACCCAGATCGTGCTCCCGCTCGCGGCCACCTGCCACCGCCTGGTCCGGCCGTCGACCGTGACCAGCGCGTCCGCGGGCTGACCCGGGGTGGGCGCGGGCAGCCAGTCGAGCTCGGCCGCGCGTGGCCCGCCGCCGTCCAGGCGGACCAGCAGCCGGCCGTCGGCGGCGCGTTGCACCGCGACCTCGCGTGCCGGCGAACCCCCGGCCCCGCCGGGAGCGGCGACCGACCAGCGCGACCAGGCCCGTTCGCCCAGCCGCCAGCCCGACGGCACGTCCCAGGGGTCGACGACCGATCCGGTCGGCACCATCCCGACCGCGCCGACCAGCCCGAACACCTCCAGGGCGTCGTCCGCCGTGGGCTCGCCGGGCAGGCCCTGCCCGGCGGGATCAGTGAGTGCTTCGAGGTGCCGCTCGACCAGACCGGTGTCGAGGCGACCGGAACGGGTGTCGGGATGGCCGATCAGGCGGCGCAGGAAGCCGATGTTCGTGGTGACGCCCAGCAGCGTGGTGCCCGCGAGCGCGGCGTCGAGGCGGGCCAGCGCACCCGCCCGGTCCGGCGCCCAGGCGACGATCTTGGCCAGCATCGGGTCGTAGGTGGCGGCGACCTCCGTACCCGCCCGCAGGCCCGAGTCCGTGCGTACCCCCGCGCCCGCCGGCTCCCGTAGGACGAGGACGTCCCCGCCGGTGGGCAGGAAGCCGCGGGCCGGATCCTCGGCGTACACCCGGGCCTCGACGGCGTGACCGGTCAGGCGCACCTCGTCCTGGGTGATCCGCAGCGGCTCGCCGGCGGCGACCCGCAGCTGCTCGGCGACCAGGTCGACGCCGGTGACCAGCTCGGTCACCGGGTGCTCGACCTGCAGCCGGGTGTTCATCTCCATGAAGAAGAACTCGTCAGGCCGGTCGGTGCCCACGACGAACTCGACCGTGCCGGCGCCGACATACCCGACGGCGGCGGCGACGTCGACAGCCGCACCGCCGATGCGCGCCCGGGTTGCGGCGTCGAGCAGCACCGACGGCGCCTCCTCGACGATCTTCTGGTGGCGGCGCTGCAGGCTGCACTCCCGCTCGCCGAGGTGGATCACGTTGCCGTGGGTGTCGGCGAGGATCTGCACCTCGATGTGCCGGGGGGTGTCGACGAACCGCTCGACGAACAGCGTGTCGTCGCCGAAGGACGCGGCGGCCTCCCGGCGGGCCGAGCGCAGCGCCTCGGCGAGCGCGGCGGGCTCGCGCACGAGCCGCATGCCCTTGCCGCCGCCGCCGGCGGCCGGCTTGACCAGCACCGGGTAGCCGATCTCGGTCGAGGCCGCGACCAGGTCGGCGTCGGACATCCCCGGCTCGACGCGGCCAGGCACGACCGGGACGCCGGCCGCGGCAACGGTGCGCTTGGCCGCGATCTTGTTGCCCATCAGCTCGACGACCCGCGCGGACGGGCCCACGAACACCACACCGGCATCGGCGCAGGCCTGCGCGAACACCGGGTTCTCGGCGAGGAAGCCGTAGCCGGGGTGCACCGCCTGCGCCCCGGTCGCCGCCGCGGCGGCGAGCACCCGCTCGATGTTGAGGTAGGAGTCGAGCGCGCGGGCCGGGCCGAGGCGCACCGCGACGTCCGCCTCGGTCACGTGCCGGGCGCCCGCGTCGGCGTCGGAGAACACCGCCACCGAGCGGACGCCGAGCTCACGCAGGGTCCGGATGACCCGGACCGCGATCTCACCCCGGTTGGCGACGAGCACCGTGTGGAACATCGACCCTCACATCCGGAAGACGCCGTAGCCGACCGGTTCCAGCGGCGCGTTCGCCGCCGCCGAGAGCGCCAGGCCCAGCACGGTGCGGGTGTCCGCCGGGTCGATGACGCCGTCGTCCCAGAGCCGGGCGGTGGCGTAGTAGGGGTTGCCCTGCTGTTCGTACTGCTCGCGGATCGGCGCCTCGAAGGCCGCCTGTTCCTCGGCGGACCACTCGCCGCCACGGGCCTCGACGGCGTCGCGGCGGACGGTCGAGAGCACGGCGGCCGCCTGGTCGCCGCCCATCACCGAGATCCGGGCGTTCGGCCACGTCCACAGGAAGCGCGGCGAGTAGGCCCGGCCGCACATCGAGTAGTTGCCGGCGCCGAACGACCCGCCGATCACCACGGTGAACTTCGGCACCCGGGCGCAGGCCACCGCGGTGACCATCTTCGCGCCGTGCTTGGCGATGCCGCCGGCCTCGTAGTCCCGGCCGACCATGAAGCCGGTGATGTTCTGCAGGAACAGCAGCGGGATGCTCCGGCGGTCGCACAGCTCGATGAAGTGGGCGCCCTTGAGCGCCGACTCGCCGAACAGCACCCCGTTGTTGGCGATGATGCCGACCGGATGCCCGTGCAGCCGGGCGACCCCGGTGACCAGCGTCGAGCCGTACTCCTTCTTGAACTCCGCGAACCTGCTGCCGTCCACCAGCCGGGCGATCACCTCGCGGACGTCGTAGGGCGTGCGCGGATCCGCCGGCACGACCGAGTAGAGCTCCGAGGTCGGGTACAGCGGTTCCTCGGTCGGGGTGACGTCCCACGGGCGCGGCGCGCGCGGCCCGAGGCCGGCGACGATGCGCCGCACGATCGTCAGTGCGTCGGTGTCGTCGGCGGCCAGGTGGTCGGTGACACCGGACTTCCGCGAGTGCAGCAGGCCGCCGCCGAGGTCCTCCGCGCTGACGACCTCGCCGGTCGCCGCCTTCACCAGCGGCGGGCCACCGAGGAAGATCGTTCCCTGGTTGCGGACGATCACCGCCTCGTCGCTCATCGCCGGGACGTACGCCCCACCGGCGGTGCACGACCCGAGCACGGCGGCGATCTGGGCGATGCCCCGGGCCGACATGGTCGCCTGGTTGAAGAAGATCCGGCCGAAGTGCTCGCGGTCCGGGAACACCTCGTCCTGCCGGGGCAGGAACGCGCCACCGGAGTCGACCAGGTAGACGCACGGCAGCTGGTTGTGCAGCGCGACCTCCTGGGCGCGCAGGTGCTTCTTCACCGTAGTCGGGTAGTAGGTGCCGCCCTTGACGGTGGCGTCGTTGACCACCACGACGCACTCGCGGCCCGAGACCCGGCCGACCCCGGTGATGATTCCCGCGCCTGGCGCCTCGCTGTCGTACATCCCGTCGGCGGCCAGCGGAGAGAGCTCGAGGAACGGGCTGCCGCGGTCGAGCAGCGTGTCGAGACGGTCGCGGGGCAGCAGCTTGCCGCGCTCGACATGCCGGCGGCGGGCGGCCTCGGACCCGCCCAGCGCCGTGCTGGCCAGCCGGCCCCGCAGTTCCTCGACGAGGTCCGCGAACGCGGCGGCGTTGTGACGGGCGGGATCGCCCTTGGCATCGACCAACGTCCGGAGCGGCTCGGCGGGCTCCGCGCGCCCCCCGGGCACCGGGCGGTCGATGTTAGCGTCGACTAACATGCGACGGAGGCTAGCGGTCGCGAGCCCCCCTGTCGAGCGGTGCCGACTTCCGCAGCTTTGCCGGCCCGTTCCGGGGGACGACGGCAGCCGAGGCGAGTTGCGTCAGCCACTCCATGCGCTGTTGCGGCAACACGCGTTGGAGCGGGCCTCGGCCGGTGGGGACGTCAGTCCGGGCGCAGGCTGCGAAGGAAGAGGCGGACCGCGACCTGGGTGTGGCGCTCCAGCAGCGCGGGGTCGCGGACGATGCCGAACGAGGCCAACCGGGCCGGTGCCGCGGAGACCATGCCGAGGAAATGCTCGGCGAGGATCTCGGGGTCGTCCGCGGCGATCGCTCCGGTGGCCGCGTGCCGGTTCAGCAGCTCGACCACGAGCAGCCGGCGTGGGAAGGCGCCGGCTGCGTGGGTGCGGCGGGCGAGCTCGGGGAACCGGGAGGCGTGGGCGATGGCGATCCGCCCGAGCCTGACCATCGACGGGTCGAGGGCGCGGCTCAGCGCGGTCTGCGCGATCGCCGTCAGCGCCCCCTCCAGGTCGTCGAGGTCCGGCGGTTCCGGGTCCGGCGTCGGCCAGTCACGGCGCAGCGTCGCCCACTCGAGGACCGAGCAGAAGACCTCTTCCTTGCTGGTGAAGCGGGCGTAGAGCGAGGCCTTGGTCGTGCCGGCCGCGCGGGCGATCGCGTCCATCGAGGTGCCCTCGTAGCCGTGCTCAAGAAACAGCCGCAGGGCGCTGTCGCGGACGGCGTCGTCGAGCCTCGCCGTCTCGTCGAGGGTGGGCCTGCCACCGCGGCGCGGCCGTGCCGGGCCGGCGGGCTGGGTCTCGGAACGGACCGGCGGCATGGGGAAAGTCTGCCAGATCTCGACGCGGGCGGGCAGCCGGCGGGCGGCTGTCAGCGGGGGCCGCCACGACCGAGGGGACTCTTGTGGCGGCCCCGTTGCGCAGCACGGCGTGGACGACGCGGACGAGTTCGTCGGGGGCAGCAGGGGGTCAGGTAGCCGTGGGCAACCCAGACCGGATGCATCTCGGCCGCGAGGCCGCGTTCCCACCGGAGGAGAACTCCGTCATCGAATTTCCCTCGCCGCCGGAGCAGTTTCCGACGACGACCCGGGTGAATCCGACCGCAGGATGCTCGACCCGCCAAGCCTCGATCACTTGTCGAGCGCCGTCTTGCTCACCGCGTAGGAGCCCAGACCCGGCCATGGATCCGTCGACGAGGCGCTCACCGTCGAAAGATACGCCCCGTTCCGCCGGACTCGGTGAGACAGGGAATCGCCGCGGCGGTGATCCGCGCCGCGCCGATCACATTCGTGTCGAAAGCGCGCCGCCAGGTCTCGGCATCGACATCGGTGAGCCGGGCGAGCGGGCCCACAGCCGGTGTGTAGACCAGGGCGTCGATACCGCCGAGGCCCTTTGCCGCCTCAGTGCTCGCCTCCTGGCAGGACTCCTCCCGCGTCACGTCACACTCGATGGCGAGCGTTCCCGGACCCGCCTCCTCGGCGGCTTCGACGAGCCGGCCGCGGCGCCTGGCGAGTAAGGCCGTCCGCTCGCCGCGCTACGCAAGACCGATGCCGATGCACCGGCCCAGCCCACTCGACGGCCCAGCCCACTCGACGATCCGACAACGACTGTCCGCATCGCTGCACTCCCGGCTCGGTCGACGACGTGGCAGGTGCCGCCACCAGGGCGGACGGTGTAGCAGTGGCCTCACGCGGACCTGCCGTCCGGCGCCAGCCGGCCCCGGACCCGGACCCGGGCCCGGACCGCCCGGGCGCGCCGGCGCCCCGCCGTCCGGTGGACGGGCCGCCGGACGCCCAGTGGGTGGGCCGGAAGCCGCTCAGCAGACCCACGCCCCCGAGGCCGGCGGGCGGAGGGGACACACTCCGGTACACACCGGTTGATCGACGGAACAGGCTCTATAGCCGATCACCGGCTAGTATGGTCGGCACACCTGGCCACCACGCATACCTCCGAGACCGTTACGACACCCCGCCATACAACATCCCGCCATACAACATCCCGCCGATACGGCAAGCGCCGATACGGCACCGCGCCGAAACAGCACCGACACGGTCGGGCCGCCCGAATATCGCTCCGATATACCACACGGGCACGGATACCGCACGAATAGGAGAAGGAATTGTCGACGGCCGCGCCGGTTGATCGCGAGAAGCCGAACGGGCCTCGCTCGCGCAAGGGCGCCGCGACGCGCGCACGGCTGCTCGACGCGGCCAAGGCCGTCTTCGAGAAGGACGGTTTCCTCGAGGCCCGGATCTCGGACATCGCCGAGCAGGCCGGGCTTTCCCACGGGTCGTTCTACCACTACTTCGACTCCAAGGAGCAGATCTTCCGCGAGGTCGCCATGGAGATGACGGACTTGCTGAACGCTCCGCTGAGCACGTCGATCTTCCTGCCGTCCTCGACCGCGGTCCCCCGGGAGCGGATCAGGGCGGGCATCCGCACCTACCTCGAGAGCTACCGCGCGGAGGCGCGGATCATCGGGGTGATCGAGCAGGTGTCCCGCTACGACGCCCATCTCACCGACGAGCGGTTCGAGCACCAGCAGCGCGACCGGGAGCGCGTCGTCGGCTCGATCCGGCAGCTACAGCTCCTCGGCCTGGCGGATCCGGACGTCGACCCCGCGATCGCCGCGCACGCGCTCGGCGCGATGGTCTCCCGGTTCGCCGAGATGTGGTTCGTTCAGGGGTTGGTCGACTGCGACTTCGACGAGGCCACCGACCAGCTCGCCAGACTTTTCGCGAGCGCGCTGCGGCTGCGCGACCGGCCGGACGAGGACGGCCGGCCCTCCCCCGCTTCCGCAAAGTAAGAGCTGCTTTCAGTTTGCGAGGTGCGTTCAGCCTGCGGGTGCGCTCGGGTCGCCAGGGGCTCGCAGCCCGCGAGTGTTCCTCGGCCGAGGGCCCCCGCCGCGATGAGTTCCGGCCGAGTCGCGGGTCTGTTCTCGTGTCGTAGGACGTCGTACGACGCTGCCCGGCACGAGACACCATGGAGGACACCATGACGACCACGCCGGACGACCCGACCACCGCGCTGCCCGGCCGCCCGCCCGTCGTTGACCTAGCCACCTGGCAGACCGCCCGTGACGAGCTCCTGGTCCGCGAGAAGGCCCACACCCGTGAGGGCGACGCCCTCGCCGCGGCCCGCCGCCGGCTGCCGATGGTGGAGCTCGACGGGACGGTCGAGGTCGTCGGACCCGACGGCCCGGTCCCGTTCCTGGACCTGTTCCAGGGCCGCGACGAGCTCATGGTCTACAAGCACATGTGGTACGACGGCGCGCCGCACCAGGGGCAGTGCGAGGGCTGCACCACCACGGCCTGGCACCTGAAGGACGCTGTCTACCTCAACGCCCGCGGCGTCTCGTTCGCCATCCTGACCACGGGCCGGTGGGACGAGGTGGCCTCCTACGTCGAGTTCATGGGCTACACCCAGCCCTGGTACTCGGTGCGCGACGTGGACGCGCCGGTCGGCGGCAGCATGGGTTACCTCACCTGCTTCCTGCGCGACGGCGACCGCGTGTTCCTCACCTACTCCACGACGGGCCGTGGCAACGAGCCGGTCAACGGGTCCCTCGGCCTGCTCGACATGACACCCTACGGCCGCGGCGAGGCGTGGGAGGACAACCCCGAGGGCTGGCCCGAGGGGCGCAGCTCGTGCTGGTTCTGGCGCTCGGACGCGGACGGGAACGCCACCTGGGGCCCGACCAGCCGCCCCGTGCCGCAGTGGACCCGCCACGGCGCGACCCCCGTGGAGTCCCTCGGCCGGCACGGCCACCGCCGCTGACGCACCTTCGTCGACGGCATCGGCAAAGTGGTGATCGGGCTGTTGGAACCGGCCGTCTGAGGACCAGAGCGGGCTGCCGGACACGACCCCGCGCACGGCAGCCCCTTCGGGGTCAGTGCACCGGGTCGAAGGCCTGCGTGACCACTCCCGTGGCCTCGGCGCTGCTGCCCGTCCAGGAGACCGAGCCGTGGTCGAGGACGATCACCCGGTCACACAGGTCCAGCGCGTGGCCGACCTGCTGCTCGACGATGAGCAGCGACGTCCCCTCCCCGCGCAGCCGGCGAAGGGTGTCGTAGAGCTCGGCGACGATGATCGGCGCGAGGCCCAGCGACAGCTCGTCGGCCACGAGGACCTTCGGGATCTCCACCATGACCCGGGCCATCGACAGCATCCGCTGCTCGCCACCGGACATGCTGCCCGCGAGCTGCCCGCGGCGCCGGCCGAGCACCGGGAACATCTCGTAGGCCAGCTCGAGGCCGCTGCGGACACCGCGGCGGCCGCGGACCCGCCGGAACGACAGCGAGAGGTTCTCCTCCACCGTCAGCGTCGCGAACACCGAGCGGCCCTCGGTGGCGTGCGCGACGCCGGCCCGGGCGAACCGGTACGGCTTGGAGCCGGTCATGTCCTTGCCGGCGACGAGAACGGATCCCTCGGTGGGGACCACCAGGCCGGAGGCGACCCGGGCGACGGTCGTCTTGCCCACCCCGTTGGAGCCGACGAGGGCGAGCGCCTCGCCGGGCGCCAGGGTGTACGAGACACCGAACAGTGCCCGGAACGGGCCGTAGGCAGCGGTGACGGATCGGAACTCGAGCACCGGGGGCACGGACGTCTCCCCGGCAGCCGGCGCCGTCTCATCCACCGGCGCCGTCCCGGTCGCCGACGTCGTCTCAGTCACTGCGCCACCTCGATCGCTCGCACCTCGACGGCCTGCCATCCGACGAACCGCCGCCCGGTCACCGCGTCCTCGAACGTCACCGCGTCCTCGAACGTCACTGGGCCACCTCGAAGTTGCCGAGGTAGGCGTCCCGGACCTCGCTGCTCGCCATGACCTCGCGCGTCGGGCCCTGCGCGATCAGCCGTCCGAAGTCGAGGACGTAGGAGCGGGTCGTGAAGCTGGTGACCAGCTCGACGTCGTGCTCGACCAGCAGGATGGCGAACCCCTGGGCGCTCTGGACCTTCTCCAGGGTCTTCGCCAGCGCCGTGGTCTCGGACCGGTCGAGGCCGGACGACGGCTCGTCGAGGAGGAGGAGCTTCGGTTCGGTCATCAGCGCCCGCCCGACCTCGACGAGGCGGCCCTGGCCGAGGCTGAGCCGTTCGATGGGCTCCTCGGCCAGTTCGACGAGGCCGAGCAGCTCGAGCACCTCGTCGCAGCGGGCGACCTCGGCCGGCCGGGGCCGGCCGAGCCCGATGATGTCCTTCCACAGCCGGCCGTCGCCGCGCCGGATCCGCTCGGCGATGACGAGATGGTCCCGGACGGTGCAGTCCGGGAACAGCTCGATCCGCTGGAACGTCCGGCCGATTCCCGCCTTGGCTCGCCGGTAGGCCGGCGCGCCCGTGACGTCCCTGCCGGCGATCTCCACCGTGCCGCCGTCGGTCTGCAGCACGCCGAGCAGGCAGTTGAAGAACGTGGTCTTGCCCGCTCCGTTCGGCCCGATCAGGCCGACGCGCTCACCCTCGTCGATCTCCATGGTGACGTCGTCAAGGGCGGTGATGCCGGCGAACCGCTTGGTGACGCCCTGTGCCTTCAGTACCCGATTGGCATCCTCCCCCGCATGAATGCCGGGGATTCCCGCACCTCGCGATGCGGGTTCCTGCTTCGTCAACGGACGCCTCCTCGCTTCAGGAGCGAGGCGGTCTCACTCCATCTCCACAGGCAGCCACCGCGAGCCCCGCGGCCAGAATGTTCCGCGCCGCATTCACGTCCCGGTCGTGGACTGTGCCGCAGCCGCGGCAGGCCCATTCCCGGACGTTCAACGGCATCTTCTCGACGATCGACCCGCACACCGAACAGGTCTTGCTGCTCGGGTAGAAACGGTCGATCGCGATCACGGTGCGGCTGTACCAGCCGGCCTTGTACTCCAGCATCGTCCGCAGCTCCGACCACGATGCGTCGGAGATCGCCCGTGCGAGCGAATGGCTGCGGACCATGTTGCGGACGGACAGGTCCTCGATGACCACCGTTTGGTTCTCGCGGATGATCCTCGTGGACAGCTTGTGCAGATGATCCCGACGACGGTCCCGGATACGGCCGTGGACCTTCGCGACCCTCGCGCGGGCTTTCGCCCGGTTCGCTGAGCCCTTCTCCTTGCGGGACAATTCCCACTGTGCGCGTGCGAGCCGAGCCCGGTCGGCACGCTCGTGCCGGGGGTTGGTGACCTTCTCCCCGGTCGACAGAGTGACCAGACTCGTGATCCCCGCGTCGATCCCCACCTGCCCCGATGTCGGAGGCAGGGTGGTGATGGTCTCCTCGACCAGGATCGAGATGTGGTACTGGCCGCGGGCGTTCCGCGACACCGTCACCTGCGACGGGTCCGCGCCGTCGGGCAGCGGACGCGACCAGACGATGTCCAGCGGCCGGTCCTGCTTGGCGAGGGTGACAGCGCCGTTCCGGTAGCTGAAGCAGTTCCGGAAGTAGGTCGCCGACTCGAGGGTCTTGCCCTTCTTCTTGAAAGACGGGTAGCCGGCCCGCTTCTCCCAGAAGTTCACGAACGCCGACTGAAGGTGCCGTAGCGTGGCCTGCAAGGGTCCTTTCGACGGCTCGGCGAGCCATGCCGTCTCCGGGTCCCGTTTCCACGCGGTGAGCATCTTGTCGGTCTCGGCGTGCGTGATGCGACACCGTTCCTGAAACCACGCGCGAGACCGCTCGGCGAGTGCCCAGTTGTAGACGTAGCGGACGCAGCCGAAGGCGCGGGCGAGCTGCTCGGCCTGCTCTGGGGTCGGGTAGAAGCGGTAACGGTACGCCCGCTTCACCACCCTGCCCCCCATGGCTGACAGGATACCACCTTTGCCTGTCACACTGTCGTTGATGCGCTATCCCCGCCCTGAAGGACGGGGCCTGCGCGCTACGTTCCACGGTCACGAGACCGCGTCCTCCGTCCGCGCGGGCGAGGAAGCCGCCGGACGCTCAGACCCTCCGTTGGCCGCGGCCTTCGGCGACCCGTCACCGGCCGCGGGTTCAGCTGTGGCAACCGGGGCGGCGGGCTGCGCCGCCGCCGGAGCGGCTTCCGTGGCCGCCGCCGGCTTCGCCGTCGAGGTGGCTTCCGACTTCGGCGCTGGTTCCGACTTCGGCGCTGGTTCCGACTTCACGGCGGGTGGTGCCTCGGGTGCGGGCTCCGCGGGCTTCGCGGCGGGCGGCGCGGCCGCCTTCGCCGAGGTGCCCGTGGGTGTGGTGGTGTCCGGCTCGGGAGCCGATCCCGCCGCGCCCGCGCCGACGGCCACCGGCACCGCGGCCGGGGTCGCGGGGCGGGCCAGTGCCACCAGCTTGGTGATGAACTTCGGCATGCTCGCCGGCCGCTCCACCAGGCCCTCCGGATGCCGGGCGAACTGGATGGCCGCCAGGCCGAACAACACGTAGACCCACTTGCCGGAGATCGGGAAGAAGTCCGGTATGGCGGTCGGGCTGCGCAGGATCCAGGCGAACACCGTCCCCTTGAGGATCAGCTGGTCGAACACCGCGAAGGACGCGGCGGCGTTCAGCGCGCCGCGCACCGTGCGCGAGCCGAGCGTCACCACGATCACCACCCAGAACAGGGCGGCGAAGGGAACGAAGTTCGTGCCGTAGTTGACGTTCTCCTGCTGGATCGCCAGCAGCGCGCCACCGAGTCCCGCGATGAACGCGGAGACCGCGAAGGCGACCAGGCGGGCCCGGCCGGCGGAGATGCCGATCGACTCGGCGCCGACCTCGCTGCCGCGCAGGGCGACGAGGGTGCGGCCGAAGGTACCCTTGCGGAGCTGGAGGACGACCATGGCGACCACGATGAGGATCACCGAGGCGAACACCAGGTAGTACTTGTCGTCCGCCAGGTCCCAGGGCCCGATGACCGGGCGCGGCACGGCGGTGCCCTGCAGCAGCGCGGAGTCCCCGCCACCGATCCAGGAGAGCTTCACCAACACGGCGTCGAAGAAGTAGGCGAACGCCAGGGTCGCGATCGCCGTCCAGATGCCGCCCAGCTTGCGGATGGGCAGCGACAGGACCGCGCCGACCACGGCCGCGATGGCGGCGCCGATCAGCGCCGCCATCAGGACCGAGAGGTTGTAGCGGTCGACGAGCTGGAAGACCGTGAACGCCCCGATGGCGGCGAACGTCCCCTGGCACAGCGAGATCTGGCCGGCCATGCCGGTGATCACGGTGATCGACAGGAAGATGATGCCGATCACCACGGCCTGCGTCACCAGGAAGACCCACAGCTGGTCGCCGCGGGCCAGCACCACGATGGCGACGACGCCGAGCGCGGCGAAGCCGATCAGCCTCGTGATCAGGGCCCGGCGCGGGTCGCGCACCTCGCCGCCGAGCGACGGCGGCGGCGGCTCGACCCCGGCCAGCGGGTCACCGGTCTCCCGGGAGCGCCGGATGCTCGGGACGAGCACGACGACGCCGAAGAGCACCACGAACGGCACCGACGGCGTCAGGTTGTCCTGGATCGTCGAGACCCAGGCGTGGTCGTCGGACCAGCGCGGGAGGAAGGTGTTGAGCTGGGCGATGATGATGCCGAGCAGCAGGCCGCCGGCCATCGCCTTCGGCAGGCTCGTCAGCCGGCCCACCGCGGCCGCGGCGATCGCGACCACCATGAGGCTGAAGAAGTCCGCGGCCGCGAGCGTGTTGAAGCGGGGCGCGATGAGCACGCCGGCGACACCGGCAAACAGCGACGACAGCGCCCACGACAGGGCCGAGACCCGGTCGGCGGGGATACCGTTGAGCTCGGTCATCTTCGGGCTCTCGACCACCGCGCGCATGCGGACGCCGATGGCGCTGAAGCGGAACAGCGCGACCAGCCCTGCCATCGCGACCAGGGCGACGCCCATGCTGACGAGCTCGTTGCGGCTGTACGCGTAGACCCCGAACGGGTCGTAGAAGACGTTGGCGCCGTCGGGAACGACACCGACCGGCGTCACGCCGGCGACCGCGGTGAAGTCGGCCAGGATGTCGAACAGATAGGGAATCGCGACCGCAAGGCCGGCGGCCACGACGAGCCGCGCCACCGCCGGTGCCGTCCGCAGCGGCCGGAAGATCAGCCGTTCGAGGATCAGCCCGATCAGCGGGGCCATCACGAAGACCGCGAGGATGACCGACGGGACGGTCGGCCACTCCCAGATGACCCGGGCCTTGAAGTACATGGCTGCCGAGACATAGGCCTGGGCGCCGAAGGCAAGGTTGAAAACACCCGAGGTCTTGTACGTCAGGACGAAGCCCAACGCGACGAGGGCATAGACCGCTCCCGGCGGTACTCCCTGAAGGAGGGCCTGGAAGAAGTCGTGGGAGACGGAGGTCTGGTTCAAGTCAGCAGCCGCCCGTCTGCTGGGCGACAAAGCCGACGGGCCTCGGATCGGGGCGCACCGGAGCCCCGTGCCCGGCCGGCGCCGTCGGGCATGCTAACCGCCAGTAACAGATATCCTGATGCATCACTGTATGCGCCATTCCGTTGGCTTCAAGGTGCCAGAAATGCATGTCGCCACCCGCGATCCCGGTGGCAACCGTTTATTCATTTGTTTTCCGGCCGCTCACGGCGGCCGGAAAGAACACCACCGCCGAGGCCCGTGGGCGCCCACGGGCCTCGGCGGTGCGAACCTCAGCTCGAGCGCGGAGCGGGAACCTCCAGCACGAGGGCGCTTGCCATGCCCCCGCCGGCGCACATCGCCGACACCGCCACTCCGCCGCCACGGCGGCGCAGCTCATGGATCAACGTGATGATCTGCCGCGCGCCGGTCGTCGCGATCGGGTGCCCGAGGCTGCAACCGCTGCCCAGGAAGTTGACGCGGCTGTCGTCGATCTCCAGGATCCGGGATGCCGCGACCGCCACGGACGCAAACGCCTCGTTGATCTCCCACAGGTCGACGTCGGCCACGGTGAGGCCGGCGCGCTTGAGGGCCTTCGGGATCGCCAGTGTGGGGGCGATGCCGGTCTCGGCCGGGGGCACCCCGACCGACGCCCAGGCCCGGACGATGCCCAGCGGCTCCAGGCCGTGCTCCGCGGCGTAGCCGCCGTCAGTGATGACCATGGCGGCGGCGCCGTCGTTCGCGCCCGCCGCGTTGCCGGCCGTGATGCTGAAGCCCTCGATCTCGGGGTGCAGCGGCTTGAGCGAGGCCAGCTTCTCCATGCTGGTGGTGCGCCGCGGGTGCTCGTCCACGGCGAAGGTGAAGCTCGTGCCGTCCCGCCGGGGCACCTCGATCGGGAAGATCTCGTCGGTGAAGCTGCCCGCGTCGATGCCCGCGACGGCCCGCTGGTGCGAGCGCAGCGCCCACGCGTCCATCTCCTCGCGGCTGACGCCGGCCTTGACGGCCGCGTTCCACCCGACGGTGATGGACATGTCGAAGTTCGGGGCCTCGGCGGTGTTCCGGTGGGTCGGCGAGTACCAGTCCTCGACCTCGTCGGTTCCGGGCCGGCGCCGCTTCGCCCGTGGCGAGGTGGAGGAGGAGTTCGTCCCACCCGCGACGATGACACGGTCCATCCCGGAGATGATCGAGGCGGCGGCGGTCTGCACCGCGACGAGCCCCGACGCGCAGTGCCGGTTGTGCGCGACGCCGGCGGCGTTCGCGAAACCAGCCTCGATGGCCGCGTAACGCGCGATGTCGCCGCCGCCGTAAAGCGATTCACCCAGGACGACGTCATCAATGTCCGCGCTGTCGATACCGGACCGCCGGACTGCCTCCGCGACGGCCTGCGTACCCAGCTCGAAAGCGTCGACGTCGACGAGGGAACCCTTGCCCGCGGTGCCGATCGCCGTCCGTGCGGTCGAGACGATTACCGCTTCATGCTCCGACAAGTTCGCTCCTCTGATGGGTACCACGAACCTCGCATGGCCGGAGCACACGTCCCGCCGCTGTGAGGTGCCTCATATTACTGAGGTCGACGTCGGAGTCAAGACATACAGAGACTCGCGACGTCGACCCACCTCGAGCCCTGCAGGTGAAGGAGTCCGGGCCGAAATCGACGCCAGCGCCGGCGTTGACAGAAATCCGGCGCCCACCATCGAAGTCTCCCGTTCCGCGACCGCCCCTCACCCGGCGTCGCCGGGTGAGGGGCGGTCAGCGACGCCCGGCATGCGCTGCCTGATCCAGGACGCCGGTCGCTCACCGCCACCATGCGAAATTCTCTCAGAAGGGGCTCGAAGGTGTCGACACATGTGTTATCGCCTGGCGAGAGGCCCAGATCCCCCTGGGGAGAACACCTGGCCCGCCGAATCGCGCCCTGAACGGGGAGAACCGGGCCGCCCGGGGACCACTGGTCCCGGGGCGGCCCGGTCGATCACGACGACCGGGGTGGATCACGCCTCGGCTTACAGGTGACGGCTGCCAGAGGCCGCCATCGCCCTGATCATGTTGTCCTGGACGAAGGACGCCACGAGAGCGCCCCCGCCGCGGTACGCGCTGCCCTGGCCGTAGCTGCGGCCGTGCCCCGCGTACGGGCTGCGGTGCGACAGCAGCACCCATTCCGACGCCGGTCCGGGCTGGTGGAAGGTGATCGTGTGGCTGAGCACCCCGGTCGACAGCGACACGTGGGCCAACGCCTGGCCGACACCGGGGTGCGGCCGCATCGCGGTCCCGATGAGGAAGCTGTCAGTGGACAACGCCAACAGCGCCTGCGAGGTCACCAGGTCATCGGACGCCCCGGGCCAGCGGATCCAGACGTCGAGCTCGGGCGGGCCCACCGCATCGGGGTCGCTGATGTCCACGTCGCCGACGACGCGCACCTGCCAGCCGCCGGAGCCGTTCGCCGCGCCCGCCGTGCCGTTCGCGCCCTCGGCGCCCGCCGGCTCGGTCGGCGGGACAGGAGGCGGCGCCGGGTGGGTCTCGGCGTAGCTGATGAAGTCGGGCTCGTCGCCGGTGAGCAGCACCTGCGACTGCACGCAGAGCCGCCCGCCCTGGCTGATCGACACCGCGCTGGCCGCCAGGCTCCGCCCGGAGTGCTGGCGGGTCACCGCGATGTCGAGCGGCGCGTCCGGCCGCGCCGCCCGCGCGAACACGGTGTGCAGGGTCTTGACCTTCTTGCCCTCCTGGCCGACCAGCGCCGCCACCAGGGACTGCGCCAGGAGCTGCCCGCCGTGCGCCACCGGGCCGCCGAGCTGGATGCTGCCGGCGCGGTAGCGGTCGGTGTCAACCGTTTCGAGCTCGAGGGACGCGAGGACCGAGTCGAGGGAGAACATCGTCTACCGGGGGCCGAAGCGCAGAGCGCCGTCGAGGCGGATGTTCTCGCCATTGAGATAGGAGTTGCGGGCGATCGACTCGACCAGCAGCGCGAACTCCTCGGGCTTGCCGAGCCGGCGCGGGAAGATGATGTCCTGGACGAACTTCTCCCGCATCTGCTCCGGCACGCCCATCATCCGCGGGGTCCCCATGGTCCCCGGCGCGATGGCGCAGACCCGCACGCCGATCGGGGCCAGGTCACGGGCCATCGGCAGGGTCATGCCGAGGATGGCCGCCTTGGCCGCGCTGTAGGAGACCTGGCCGATCTGGCCCTCGATCCCGGCGATCGAGGCCGTGTTCACCACGACCCCCCGCGCACCGTCCGCGTCCGGCTCGTTGCCGGCCATCGCGGCGGCGGACAGCCGGGTCACGTTGAAGGTGCCGAACGCGTTCATCTCCATGGTCTTGATGAACGCCGGCTTGTCGTGCGGCGTCGCGTCCCGCCCGACGGTGCGCCCGGCGCCCTTGACGCCACCGCCGGCCACGTTCGCGACGACGGACAGCGGGCCACCCGCCTGCGCGGCCCCGATCGCGGCCTGCACGTCCTCGTCGTTGTTGACGTCACCACCGACGGCGGAGGTCGAGTCACCGAGCTCCTTGGCCAGGGTTGCTGCGGCCGCGCCGTCCTGATCGAAGATCACGACGTGCATGCCGACCTCGGCCAGGTGCCGCACCGTCGCGGCGCCGAGGCCGCCGGCACCGCCCGTCACTATCGCTGAACGTCCGTTCAGGTCCAACGGTCATCACCTTTCGTCGACGCGGAACTGACAACTCTGTCCACCGGCCGGCTGTTCACTGCCGGTCCGGTCTGTCTACCGCCGGGCCGACGACCGTTCTGTCTGCTGATCGCCAGCCGGCCCCCTGCTGACGGTGTTACCCGGCAGCGCCCGCGGATGGCGCGGGCACAGCCCGGCCGACCGCCCGTGGCGGGCAACCCGGCTGCCGGTTTCGCGGATGTCTCGAGGTTCCCTGGGCGGGGCGCCGCGGGCCGTCTCCCCCGTCCCGGACGGGTTGCGCACGTCACCTGAGGACTTGTCACAGCATGGCCGTAACAGGTCCGCACTGTCGACCGCTCCGCGACGGGGCACACCCGCCGGCCCCTGTCGGGCAGGGCCAAGCCGAGCAAGGGCCGAAACGTCAGACCGGGACGGCGATTCCGGTGAGACGGGCGAGGTTCTCGCCCATGATCTTCCTGACGTCCTCCTCCGGCATGCCGGCCGGCAGGTGGTCGACGTAGCTGCACGGCTCGGCGAGGCCCTCCGGGTGCGGATAGTCAGAACCGAAGAGGACGTGGTCCACACCGATGGCCTCGACGAGCTTCTCGATGTTGTCCTCGTGGAACGGGCTGATGTAGATGTTGCGCCGGAACGCCTCCACCGGGTCCTCGTCGAAACCGTGCGGCATCTTCGTGTAAGCGTCGGCGAGGTGCTCGAGCAGCGGCACCACCCAGTCGCCGCCGGCCTCGATCGAGGCGACCCGCAGCTTCGGGAACCGGGCGAAGACGCCGCCGCAGACGAACGCCGTCATCGAGTCCTCGGCCGGCCGGTGCCCCATCGTGACCATGCGGAACGGGTCCGGGCGGAACGGCAGCATCTCCTGCGGGCCGGTCCAGTCACTCTGGTACCGCGAGTAGCCGCTGTCGGAGGAGTGCATCGCCACCAGGATGTCGGCGTCCACCACCGCCTGCCAGAACGGGTCGAACTCGGGGAGCGCGAACGAGCGCGAGCCGCGCAGGCCCGGCACCGGCGCCGGGCGGATCAGGACGGCCCGCGCGCCGCGCTCGGCC
Source organism: Parafrankia sp. EAN1pec (assembly GCF_000018005.1). GTDB lineage: Bacteria > Actinomycetota > Actinomycetes > Frankiales > Frankiaceae > Parafrankia > Parafrankia soli. Next base: position 4,810,256 of record NC_009921.1, on the reverse strand, counting down.
GCCCACTCCAGTTCCGCGATCGCCTTCTCGACGATGGGCAGGGTGATCACCGGAGTGGTGAAGATGCGGTTCTCGTAGTTGAACGACCAGACCTCGTGAATCCACTCGTTGAGCGAGTGGACCACGGCATGGGTCAGGTCCGGGTCGTCCCGCATGCGCTCCTCGAGGAGGCTCGCGAGCGTCGGGAACATCAGCGCACGGTCGACGCCGAGCTCGTCCATGAGCTGGATGCGCGGCGCCGGCTCACGGAACGCCGGAATGCTGCGCATCGGGTCCCCGACGATCTCGCGGTAGGACTTCCCCTCGGGGTTCCCGACACGGAAGTACTCCTCCTGAGCGCCGGGCCGCGCCACCACGTCGAACGTCGGATTCGGGATGTAATCGCTGATCTGGCCACGGATGGCGATCTTCGTCCGGCCACGGACCTCGACATAGTCGACGGCGCCGCGGTAACGGTCCGGGAGATGCCGGGTGAAGGCGTCACGTGTCTCGTAGAGATGGTTGTCCGCGTCGAACACCGGGAAGGTCAGTTTCTTGGCCATGTCATCATGCTAGCCAGTATTGATACTGACGTCAATATTGGTTTGTGGAGTGGGCCGGAGCCGGGCGGGGCACGGCGTGCCAGGTCAGGGCACATGCCGCGGCACGGCACGACCATGTCCGGACATGACGAAGCCTCCGCCCTGCGGAGGGCGGAGGCTTCGTCTACTGCTGGTGGTGGTGGTGCCGGGTTACTGGCCGGTCCAGCGCGGCGGGCGCTTCTCGGCGAACGCCACGGCACCCTCCTTGGCATCCGCCGAGGTGCGCACCACCGCGACGTACTCCTCCTGGCGCTCGAACGCCTCCTCGAGCGGCCAGTCGACCGATCGTGACAGCACCTGCTTGGAGGCCGCGAGCGCCAGCGGCGCGTTCGCGGAGATCTCCTCGGCGAGCTCGAGCGCGACCCCGAGCGCCGCGCCCGGCTCGGTGAGCCGGTTGACGAGGTGGACCTCGGCCGCCTCGGTCGCCGGCCACATCCGGCCAGTCAGGACGAGCTCCATCGCCAGGTGGTAGGGGATGCGGCGCTGCAGCCGCAGCAGTCCGCCGGCCGCCGCCGCCAGGCCGCGCTTCACCTCGGGCAGGCCGAACTTGGCGTCCCGCGCGGCGACGATCAGGTCGCAGGAGAGCACGATCTCGAACCCGCCGGCGAGCGCGTAGCCCTCGACCGCTGCGATCAGCGGCTTGCGGGGAGGCTGGCGGACCAGCCCGGCGAAGCCGCGCCCGGGCACGATCGGACGCTCGCCGCGGGCGAAGCCCTTCAGGTCCATCCCGGCGCAGAACGTCTTGTTCGCGCCGGTGATGATGCCGATGCTCAGGTCATCACGGGCGTCGAGCTGCTCGAGCGCGACCGCGATCGCGGTCGCCAGGCTCAGCGACATGGCGTTGCGCGCCGCCGGCCGGTTCATGGTGAGGACGAGCACCCGGCCGTGCTCGGTCAGGACGAGCTCGTCGGACGCGCCGGGAGGGGCGTCCTGCAGGGAGCCGTCCGGACGGGAGGTCTGCAGATCAGCCATGATGTTCTCTCTGGTGATCGGGCCAGGGGCCGCGGAGTCGGTCGCCGCGGCAGCGGACGGACGGGGTGGGTCAGGAGGCCCGGGGCTCGGGCCGGCCGGGCTGTTCTCCCCCGCGGGCCTCGCCGTAGGACCGCTTGGGGACCATCACCTTGCGCCGGTAGATGCAGACCAGGGTGCCGTCCTGGTTGAGGCCGCGGGTCTCGACCGTCACGATGCCGCGGTCGTCCTTGCTCTTCGACTCCACCTTGTCCAGCACCGTCGACTCACCGTAGATCGTGTCCCCGTGAAAGACCGGCGCCACGTGCCGCAGCGACTCGACCTCCAGGTTGGCGATCGCCTTGCCGGAAACGTCAGCGACGGACATCCCGAGCAGCAGCGAGTAGACGTAGTTCCCGACGACCACGTTGCGCTTGAACTGGGTGGTGTGCTCGGCGTAGTTGGCGTCCAGGTGCAGCGGGTGGTGGTTCATCGTGAGCAGGCAGAACAGATGGTCGTCGTACTCGGTGACCGTCTTGCCAGGCCAGTGCCTGTAGACCGCACCGACCTCGAACTCCTCGTAGTACCGGCCAAACTGCATGACGACCCCTGTTCCTTCCCGCGAGCGCCCCTGGCGGGCGGATCCGTCCACGTACACCACCCGCACGCGCGCGGGGCCCCACCTGGCGGCCGGCCGTCCCGGCCGGGCCGCCGACTCAGCCGCAGCCTCAGCCTCGCAGCTTGTATTCCTTGAGCAGGGCGCGGCTGATGATGCGCTTCTGCACCTCGGACGTCCCCTCGCCGATGAGCATGAACGGGGCCTCCCGGTAGAGACGCTCGATCTCGTACTCCTTGGAGTACCCGTAGCCGCCGTGGATCCGGAACGACTCGGTGGTCACCTCATGGCAGTACTCACTGGCCAGGTACTTCGCCATCCCGGCCTCGACGTCGTTACGCTGCCCGCTGTCCTTCTTACGCGCGGCGTTGACCATCATCAGATGACCCGCCTCGACCTTGGTCGCCATGTCCGCGAGCTTGAACGCGATCGCCTGATGATCGGCGATCTGATGGCCGAACGTCCGCCGCTGCTGAGCGTAGGCGATCGCCAACTCGAACGCCCGGATCATGATCCCGCAGGCACGGGCCGCGACGTTGACCCGCCCGACCTCCACCCCATCCATCATCTGGTAGAAACCACGACCCGCCCCCCCGGGGCCACCCAGGATCGAACTCGCCGGCACCCGATGACCATCCAGGATCATCTCCGTGGTCTCGACACCCTTGTACCCGAGCTTCTCCAGCTTCCCGGGAATCGTGATACCACCGTCGGTACCAAACCCCGGCTCCTTCTCCAACAGGAACGTCGTCATGTTCCGATAGACCGACTCCGCACCCTCATCCGTCTTCACCAACGTCGCGACCAGACCCGCACGGGCACCGTTGGTCAGCCACATCTTCTGCCCGGTGATCGTGTACTCGTCGCCGTCACGGCCAGCCCGGGTCGTGATCGCCGACACATCCGAACCACACCCCGGCTCACTCATCGAGAACGCCCCACGCAGCTCACCGGTCGCCATCCGCGGCAACAACCGCTCCCGCTGCTCGTCGGTACCGTGCTGCAACACCAGATACGCCACGATGAAATGAGTGTTGATCACCCCGGACACACTCATCCACCCGCGGGCGATCTCCTCCACCACCAGCGCGTACGTCAACAACGACTCACCGAGACCGCCGTACTGCTCCGGGATGGTGATCCCGAACAGGCCCATCTCCTTCATCGCCTCGACGATCGCCTCGGGATACTCGTCCTTACGCTCAAGATCGCCCGCGTTCGGCAGGATCTCCTTGTCCACGAACGACCGCACCGCCGCGAGGATGTCGGACTGCACCTCGGTCAGCCCATCGGTCTGCGCGATCCTGCCCATAACGGCTCCTGTGTCCTTGAGGTCTCGACGGAGAAACAGCCAGACCGGGGTTCAGCCGGCCGGCGGCTCGAAGGCCGCGGTACGCGCCATACCCGCGGCACGCCCCTTGCCCGCGATCACCTCGGCCATCTTCCGGCTCGCCTCGTCGATCATCTCGTCCCCGAGCATCACCGCGCCCCGCAGCCCACCCTCGTCCGAGGTGTGCCAGGCATAGGCGTCCAGGATCAGCTCAGCGTGGTCGTAATCCTCCTGCCGGGGGGCGTACACCTCGTTCGCGGCATCGATCTGCCCCGGATGCAGCACCCACTTACCGTCATAACCCAACGCCGCGGACTTCTTCGCCACCCCACGGAACGCCTCCACATCCCGGATCTGCAGGAACGGCCCGTCGATCGCCTGCACCCCCCGCGCCCGCGCCGCCTCCAAAATCTTGAACAGCACATAGTGGAACGGGTCCCCCGGATAATCCGGGTTCAGCGCACCCACCACCAGGGACGGCATGTTCATCGACGCCATGAAATCCGCCGGACCAAAGATGATCGTCTCGATCCGCGGGCTGGCGAACGCGATCTCCTTCACGTTCGACAGACCCAGCGCGTTCTCGATCTGCGCCTCGATACCGATCCGCCCGACCTCGAAACCCATGACCTCCTCGATCTGCGTCAGCAGCAGATCCAACCACTGCACCTGCGCGGCGGTCTGCACCTTCGGCAGCATCACACAGTCCAGGTTCGCCCCCGCGCCCTCGACCACGGTCACGACATCACGGTAGGTCCACTTCGTCGTCAGGTCATTGACCCGCACGACCCGGGTCTTACCCGCCCAGTCACCCTCGTTCAACACCGACACGACGTTCCCCCGCGCCGACTCCTTCGCCCCCGGGGCAACCGAGTCCTCCAGATCACAGAAGATCTGGTCGGCAGGAAGCCCCTGCGCCTTGCCCAACATCTTCACGTTCGAAGCCGGAACAGCCAGACACGACCGGCGAGCACGCAGAGGCATTCTGGTCAGAAACTCCTTCGTCGGGCCGGCTCTCCGAGGCGGCTGGAGAACCGGTGGTCATGGCTGGTCGGGCAGCGCCCGGGCCGGCGCGGCGAGTGGCCTCGCCACGGTAGTCCATGGCGGCTGGGCATCCATGTCGATCGTCACCGACGTGGGACGGGGCACCCGCCGGCCGGGAACAGCCGGCGGACCGCCGGCGGCACCGGCACCCGCGGCATGCTCCACACGAAAGCAGGACATCCAAGCACCGTCGTCTTGGTGTGCGGGCAGTCACAGGGCCGGCGGAGATCGCCGGGAGCGGGCACCGAGCCGGCGGTGGAGCGGCACACGTTGTCGACGGGGCACCCTCGGCACCGGCCGACCTGCCGTGTCGCGTCCCGCCGACGGCGAGCGTGGGCAGTTGCCCCGGTACGGTCGGTAGCAGTGGTGGCAGGGCTCACACGCGCGGCGGCGCGCCGGGCGCCTCGTTCGATCGCACGGAACGGAGGAGTGGAACATGCCGTTAACCAGCCCCAGCGACGTCTACTACGATCCTTACGACGCCCAGATCGACGCCGACCCCTACCCGGTCTGGCGGCGCATGCGCGACGAGGCATCGCTCTACTACAACGAGAAGTACGACTTCTACGCCCTCAGCCGCTTCGAGGACGTCGAGCCCTGCCTGAGTGACTGGAACACCTACCGGTCCGGCCGGGGATCCATCCTGGAGCTCATCAAGGCCAACATCGAGCTGCCCTCGGGAATCATTCTCTTCGAGGACCCGCCGATCCACGACATTCACCGCAGCCTGCTCGCCCGGGTCTTCACCCCGCGGAAGATGAACGCGCTGGAGCCGAAAATCCGCGAGTTCTGCGCGCGTTCCCTCGATCCCCTTGTCGGGACCGAGCGCTTCGATTTCATCCGGGACCTCGGCGCGCAGATGCCGATGCGCACGATCGGCTTTCTCCTGGGAATCCCGGAATCCGACCAGGAGGCGATCCGGGACCGTCTCGACGAGGGCCTGCAGCTGCGCGAGGGTGAAGAGCTCTCGGTCTCGGCGGAGGACTTCAACGCCGACGAGTTCGGCGCCTACATCGACTGGCGGGCCGAGCATCCCTCCGACGACCTGATGACGGAGCTCCTGAACGCCGAGTTCGAGGACGAGACGGGCACCGTCCGCAAGCTCCACCGAGAGGAAGTGCTCACTTACGTCACGATGCTCGCCGGGGCCGGGAACGAGACGACCACGCGACTCATCGGCTGGACCGGAAAGATTCTCGCCGAGAACCCCGACCAGCGGCGCGAACTCGTCGCGGACCGCTCGCTCATTCCGAACGCGATCGAGGAGCTGCTGCGTTTCGAGGCGCCCTCACCGGTGCAGGCGCGCTATGTCGCCCGCGACGTCGAACACCACGGCCACACCGTGCCCGAGGGCAGCATCATGGTGCTGCTGAACGGCTCGGCGAACCGGGACGAGCGCCGCTTCGCCGACCCTGACCGCTTCGACGTCCACCGCGACGTCGGCCGCCATCTCAGCTTCGGCTATGGCATCCACCACTGCCTCGGGGCGGCGCTGGCCCGACTCGAGGGCAGGGTCGCCCTGGACGAGGTCCTCAGCCGGTTCCCGACCTGGGAGATCGACTGGGACAACGCCGTCCAGGCCCGCACCTCGACGGTCCGCGGCTGGGAGACGATGCCCGCCTTCGTCCGGTAGGCCCAGCTGCCGTTGACTAGGGCATTGGCAACATTAGACTGCCTTCAACATGGACGATGATTTAGCGAAGGCAGATGATTTAGCGACGGCATGCGCCGCTGGGTCTTTTCCGCCCTCCCCCGTGTCAGACTCGCCCATGTCAGCGCGTGACCGGTCCCGCCGACCCCGGCCGACCCCGGCCGGAGGCTGAGGTATGCACGCGCTCGACGGCGTCCGGATCTACGCGACCCGCGACGGCTGGCGGCGGAAGCTGGACGCGGCCGGGGTGCCCGCCGAGGTCTCGGCGGGCACCCACGACGGCGAGACCCTGCTGTTCGACGACGAGATGGTGCGCCTCGGCCTGGTCACCGAATACGAGCACCCGCCTGGCCGCCGGCGGCGTCGTGGGCTGGCCCGGCGACGACTACCACTTCGCCGTCCAGTGCAGCCACCCAGCGATCGGAGAAGAGCATGAGCATTCGAGTCGTCCAGTGGACCACCGGGGGTGTCGCGCGCAGCGCGGTGCGCGCGGTCCTCGCGCATCCGCGCCTGGAACTCGTGGGGTGTTTCGCGTGGAGCGCCGACAAGGACGGCAAGGACGTCGGCGACCTGTGCGGCCTGCCGCCGCTCGGCATCCAGGCCACCAGCAGCTTCGACGCGATCATCGCGCTGCGGCCCGATGTCGTGCTCTACATGCCGTTACTGTGGGACGTCGACGACATGGTGCGGCTGCTCGAGGCCGGCATCAACGTCATCTCCACGGCGAACTTCCTCACCGGTCGATCCTACGGCGAGAAGGACATGAACCGCCTGCACGAGGCCGCGCGGCGCGGCGGCGTGTCCCTGTACGGAACCGGGATCAACCCTGGCCTGGCCGGTGTCGTGGGCCTCACCGCGGCCGCGCTCTGCCGCGAGGTGGAGAAGATATCGATCTTCGAGGCGGCCGACTGCACCCATTACGCGTCGGCCGAGACGTGGCAGGCGCTCGGCTTCGGGTCACCGCCGGACACCCCGGGGCTGGCCGACGCGGCGAAGCAGCGCCAGCTCGTCTTCCAGGACGCGGTCGAGGCGGTGGCGAAGGCCCTCGGCGCCGATCTCGACGAGGTGCGCTACGCACCCGAGTTCGGGCTGGCGACCAGGGACCTCGACCTCGGCTACATGACGATCCCGCGGGGCACCGTGTGCGGGCTGAAAGGCCTCTGGCAGGGCATCGTGCAGGGCCGGCCGCTGATCGAGCTGGGCCTGCTGTGGCGGCTGGGCAACGCCATGGAGCCCGACTGGCCGATCGAGGAGGGGTACGTCATGGAGATCCGCGGGCACCCCAACGTGCGGCTCCGCTACGAGTTCGAGTACTCCGCGGACGCCGTGGACCGCGACGCGCACACCGCCAACCCGGCGGTGAACGCCGTTCCGGCCGTGGTGGCCGCGCCCCCCGGCCTGGTCACGGCGGACGACCTCCCACTCGTGACGGCCGGATCCATCGCCGCACCGTGATCTCACCCCGGTCTCGGCGGCGCCCTCGCCGCCGAGACCGGCACCGGGGCCGGGGCCCTTCGGGCTGGCGGGGTCAGCCGCCGCGGGCCTCGACGAGCGCGCCACGGTTGATCTTCGTCGCCTCACTGCGCGGGAGCGCCTCGACGATCTCGATCGTCTTGGGCACCTTGTAGGCGGCGAGCCGGCTCTTCGCGTAGGCGATGACCTCCGCGGACGACGGAGGCTGGGCCGGGTCGGCGGGCTGCACGACGGCGTGCACCCGCCGGCCCCACTCCGGGTCCCGCAGCCCGATGACGACGATGTCAGCGATCTTGGGATGGTCGATGAGCGCCGTCTCGACCTCGGCCGGGAAGACGTTCGCCCCGCCGGTGATGATCACGTCGACCCGGCGGTCCACCAGGTACAGGAAGCCGTCGGTGTCGAGGTAGCCGAGGTCACCCACGGTCTCGAAGCCGTCGTCGGTGCGACGCAGCCGCGGGGCCTGGCCGAGGTAGGTGTAGCCGCCGTAGCTCGACCGCGGCGCGCGCAGGTAGATCTCGCCGATCTCACCGGCCGGCGCCGGTTCGCCGTCGGCGCCCAGTATCCGGACCTCGGTGCCCCGGAAGCCACGGCCCACGCTGCCCTGCCTGGACATCCACTCGTCGCCGCGCAGTGCGGTGATACCGAGTGCCTCGGTCATCCCGTAGGCCATCACGATGCGCTCGGCGCCGATCAGCCCGGCCCACCGGTGCACCAGCGACGGCGGCATCGGCGCCGCACCCTGCATGATCCACTCGATGCTGGACAGGTCGCGGCCGTCGACGTCCGGCAGGTCGCCGATGCGCTGCAGCATGGTCGGGGTGGCGGTGAACGTGCTGATCCGGTGGCGCTCGATCACGCCGACGACCCGGGCGGCGTCGAACTTCTCCATCACCACCAGCCTGTCCCCCGCCAGCAGGTTGTACAGGGTGGAGAACCCGTTGGCGTGGTACATCGGGGCGAGTACCAGGATCACCTGCGGCCGCGGTACCGGGCTCCACTGGTCGACGAACGGCGCGGTGGCACGGGCGTCGAAGACGGCCGGCCGCGCGTTGAGAATCACCTTCGGCGTGCCCGTCGAGCCGCTGCTGCAGATGCCGTTGGTCTGCGGCGACGTCGCGTCGGGCAGGTCCGGGACGGCGAGGTCGGCCGTCGCGTCGATCCACGGGATGTCCTCGGGCCCGAGGAACACCGGCGCGTCGACGGTCTCCCGCAGCCGGGTGAACTCCCAGTCCGGCAGGTCCCAGCGCACCGGCACCGGCACGGCGCCCAGCTTCCAGGCCGCCAGCGCGCTGAACACGAACTGCGGCGAGTTGCGCAGCCCCAGCCCGAGCAGGTCGCCGGGGCCGAGCCCGCGGACCGCGAGGGCACCGGCGAGCTGGCCCGAGCGCCGGTCGAGCTCGGCCCAGGTGAACGCCGGTTCGGCGCCGTCCAGCGCGATGTGGCGTAACGCGATCTCGTCGGGGCGCTCACCGACGAGCTCTCGAATCCGCCGTGCGTAGCTGACCGTGTCGTCCACGGCGTGTCCTTCCGTAGGTCCCGCCGACTCCCACGGAGGGACGAGTCCGAAACCGACTCCAATAATTAACCGTGTCCGGCGCCGGGCGAAACCGTTGGACGCGATCCGGCCCGCTTCACGGTCCCAGGAGCGCCGCCCGGGCCCGGGTCCGGCTGCCTCCCGCGCGTCGTCGCGGGTACGCGCCGGCGGACGTCCAGGCTGGGTGCGCAGCGGTGGCCCCGACCGGACGGAGCCGGGCCCGGGGACCGCGGCCGGATCGGGCGAGTCGGAACTCGGTGCCCAGAACATCGCGAGAGGGTCATCATGAAGATCGTTGTGATCGGTGGCGGCGGGCTCGTCGGCTCCCGGGTTGTGGCCCGGCTGGCCGGGATCGGGCACCAGACGGTGGCCGCCTCGCCCCGGACGGGCGTCAACGCCCTCACCGGCGAGGGCCTGGCCGCCGCTCTCGACGGCGCCGCCGTGCTCGTCGACGTGTCGAACTCACCATCGTTCGAGGACGACGCGGTGCTGCGCTTCTTCCAGACCTCGACCGCCAACCTGCTCGCCGCCGAGGCGGCCGCCGGGGTCGGGCACCACGTGGTGCTCTCGGTGGTCGGCACCGAACGCCTCGCCGCCAGCGGGTACTTCCGCGCGAAGAGCGCCCAGGAGGCACTGGTCGCGGCCGGCCCGATCCCCTACTCCGTCGTCCGCGCCACCCAGTTCTTCGAGTTCGTCGGCGGCATCGCCGACGCGGGCACCGAGGCCGGCACCGTGCGCGTCCCCCCGGTGCACATCCAGCCGATCGCGGCGGACGACGTCGCCGCCGGGGTCAGCGGCGCCGCGCTCGGGACACCGACGAACGGCGTCACGGAGATCGCGGGCCCGGAGCGGTTCCGGCTCGACGACCTCGTCCGCGCGGTGCTGTCCGCCCGCGACGACCCTCGCCCCGTCGTCGCCGACCCCCGGGCACGCTACTTCGGCGCGCCGCTGGATGATGAAACCCTGGTGCCCGGCGACGGCGCCGCGCTCAGCGAGACCCACCTCGTCGACTGGCTGAAGGAGTCGACTGGCTGAAGGAACGGTAGGTACCACCCGGTATGGTCCCCGCGCCGGGT